>JASLBU010000066.1 GCA_030146365.1 Candidatus Limnocylindria bacterium
ACGGCCGAGCCGAGTTTCGTGTCTGGGCGCCCAGCCCGGATCGCGTCAGCCTGCGCGTCGGCGACCGCGATCACGAGCTCGCGCCGGCCGGCCACGGGATCCTCGAGGCGACTGTGCAGGCATCGGCGGGGGACGACTACGCGTACGTCATCGACGGCATCGAGTTCCCGGACCCGGCCACGCGCTGGCAGCCGCATGGCCTGCGCGGGCGCTCGCGCCTGCTCGACACGGGCGCGTTCGAGTGGACGGACGCGGAGTTCCCGACCCCGGGCCTGCGGGAGACGGTCCTCTACGAGCTGCATGTCGGGACGTTCACCGCGGAGGGCACGTTTGACGCCGCGATCGGCCACCTGCGCAGCCTGCGCGAGCTCGGCGTCACCGCGATCGAGTTGATGCCGGTCGCGCAGTTCCCCGGCCGCCACGGGTGGGGCTACGACGGCGTCTACATCAGCGCCACCCACGATTCCTACGGCGGCCCGCTCGGCCTGCAGCGGTTCGTCGATGCCGCCCACGCCGAGGGCCTCGCCGTGCTGCTCGACGTCGTCTACAACCACGTCGGCGCCTCGGGCACGCAGGGATTGGAGGCGTTCGGTCCCTACTTCACCGGCCAGTACGAGACACCCTGGGGCCGGGCGATGAACTACGACGACGCGGACTCCGACGCCGTCCGCGAGTGGGTGCTCCAGAGCGCCGAGCAGTGGATCCGCGACTTCCATCTCGACGGCTTGCGGCTCGACGCGATCCACTCGATCATCGACTCCAACCCCGAGCACCTGGTGGAGGCCATTGCCCGCCGGGTGCACGCGGCCAATCCCCGGGCGCTGGTGATCGCGGAGTCCGGCATGAACGACCCGAAGGTGATGACCGACTGGGGCTGCGACGGCGTCTGGGCCGACGACTTCCACCACGCCCTGCGCGTCCTGCTCACCGGCGACAAGGAGGGCTACTACTCAGAGTTCGGGACGCTGGCGGCGCTGGCCAAGGTCTTCCACCGCCCGCACTTTCACGATGGGACGTACTCGACGTTCCGCCGCCGGCGCTTCGGCGCCCCGGCCGACGACGTCGCGCCCGAGCACTTCGTCGTCTTCTCCTCCAACCACGATCAGGTGGGAAACCGCGCCCTCGGCGACCGCCTGCCGGTCGAGGTGCGCCCGCTCGCCGCGTTCGTCGCGCTTCTGGCACCGTTCACGCCGATGCTCTTCCAAGGCGAGGAACACGGCGAGACCGCGCCCTTCCAGTTCTTCTCGGACCACATCGACGAGGAGATCGCCGTCGCGACTCGCGAGGGCCGCCGCCGCGAGTTCGCCGCCTTCGCGAAGTTCGCCGGCGAGGAGGTGCCCGATCCCCAGGATCCGGCCACGTTCGAGCGCTCCAAGCTGAGCCGCCGCGGCGAACCCGAAGGCCAGCGGGACCTCCACGCAGCCCTGCTGCGCGCCCGGCGGGAGCTGCCGCCCGGGGACGCCGACGCGATCGAGTTCGACGAGCACGCCGGCTGGCTGCGCGTCGTACGCAGCCGTACACGTTGCTGGCCAACTTCTCCCGCACCGACGTCCACGTTCCCGTGGACGGCGCAGTCTCCGCCGTGCTGACCACTCATCGCACGACGATCGAGCCCGGCTTCGTCCTCCTCCCGCCCCTTTCGGGCGCCCTGATCCGTTGACGAGAGCCTGGCCCGGCCAGCCCTTCCCGCTCGGTGCGACGTGGGACGGGGAGGGCACGAACTTCTCCCTGTTCTCCGAGCACGCCGAGCGCGTCGAGCTGTGCCTATTCGACGAGGACGACACGGAAAGGCGCGTCGAGCTCTGCGAGCGCACCGCGTACAACTGGCACGGCTACCTACCCGGCGTGGGACCCGGCCAGCGCTACGGCTACCGCGTCCACGGGCCCTACGCGCCGCTCGAGGGTCACCGCTTCAACGCCCACAAGCTGCTGATCGATCCGTATGCGAAGTCGATCGAGGGCAAGGTGCGCTGGAACCGCGCGAACGTGCTGCCCTACGTGCCGACGGACGGAGCCGGAGACGCCGCCGACCTCGAGATGGACGACGAGGACTCCGCGATCGCGATCCCGAAGTCCGTCGTGGTCGATCCGCACTTCGACTGGGACGGCGACCGGCCGCCGAACACGCCGCTGGACGAGTCGATCATCTACGAGGCGCACGTCAAGGGGTTCACGAAGCTGCACCCGGGCGTGCGCGAGGACCTGCGCGGCACCTACGCGGGGCTGGCCGACCCGGCCTCGCTCGAGTACCTCAAGCGGCTCGGCGTTACCGCCGTCGAGCTACTGCCCGTGCACCACATCGCCGACGAGTCGTTCCTCGCCGCACGTGGGCTGACGAACTACTGGGGCTATTCGTCGATCGGCTTCTTCGCGCCCTTCTCCGGCTACGCGGCCACCGGCATCCGCGGCCAGGAGGTGCGCGAGTTCAAGGGCATGGTCAAGGCGATGCACGGCGCGGGGATCGAGGTGATCCTCGACGTCGTCTACAACCACACCGCCGAGGGCAACCACCTCGGCCCGATGCTGTCCTTCAAGGGCGTCGACAACGCCAGCTACTACCGGCTGATGCCCGACGACCGGCATTTCTACATGGACTTCACGGGCACGGGCAACTCGCTCAACCCGGTGCA
>JASLBU010000084.1 GCA_030146365.1 Candidatus Limnocylindria bacterium
GCCGATCGGCTCCGTCCTGCGCCTGCTCGGGCTCGACCTCGCGGTGCCGGACCACTCCACTCTCAGCCGCCGGGCCGAGACGCTGGAGGTGCCGCGGCCGGCGACGAGGCCGAGCGAAGAGCCCATGCACCTGCTGGTGGAGAGCACGGGCCTCGAGCTGTGCGGCCCCGGCGAGTGGCTGGCGGAGAGGCGCGGCACCGGGACGCGTCGGGGATGGCGGAAGCTCCATCTGGCCACCGACGCCGACACCGGCCGGATCGTCGCGTCGGCGCTGGCGGACCACGACGCCGATGACGGCTCGCAGGCCGGCCCGCTGCTCGACCAAGCCGATGGTCCCGTCGCCCCCGTCACCGGCGATGGCGCGTTCGACAGGGACGACGTCTACGCCGAGGTCGCATCGCGCCATCCCGATGCGGCGGTCATCGTGCCGCCGCGCTCCGGCGCGGTCGTGAGTGCGACGGCCGAGACCACGCCGACGCGACGCGGCCGGCACATCGAGGCCATCCGCGAGCGTGGCCGCATGGGCTGGCAGAAGGCGTCCGGCCACAACTGGCGTGCCCTGGTCGAGTCGGACATCGCGCGCTGGAAGCGGGTGATCGGCGACGCGCTGCGCTCGCACACGGACGGGCGCCAGGCGACCGAGGTGGCCATCGCCGCCGAGGTCCTCAACCGCATGCTCGACCTCGGACGCCCGGAGTACGTCCGCATCGCGTGACCCCGGCCAAGGGTGGGGTTCAGTGCGTCCCCATCGCCGATCCGTGCAACACAGTGCCCGCTTGGTGAAGAAGCTGCGCGGCGCGCGGGACCGGAAGTCGGCGGCGGCCGGTCGGCGGATCGAGGGGAGGAAGGGGTACGCCGAGACGCACCCCGAGATGGTGAAGGAGGCGCGGCGCCCCGCCAGGAAGTCCCCCAAGACGGGGCGGGTCAGGAGCCTGAACGAGATCGGCGCCGAGCTTGCCGCGCTCGGCTACACCACCTCCAAGGGCAACCAGTTCTCACCGGCCGGATCGTGGCGGCGGAGCTGACCGGCCAGGATGCCGACGACGGCCCTCGGACCGGCCCCCTGCTCGACCGGGTCGTCGGGCCTGTGGCGTCCTTCACCGCCGGCGGCGCGTTCGACCGCGATGACGTCTACGCCGAGGTCGCGGCGCGGCATCCGGATGCGGAGGTGATCGTGCCGCCGCGGTCCGGTCCCGTGGCGAGCGACGCGGCCGAGACCGCGCCGACGCGGCGCGACCGGCACATCGCGGCCATCGCCGCGCACGGCCGCATGGGCTGGCAGAGGGCCTCCGGGCACAACTGGCGCGCCCTGGTCGAGGCCGACATCTCGCGCTGGGAGCGCGTGGTCGGGGACGGCCTGCGTTCGCGCACGGACGGGCGCCGGGCGACCGAGGTGACGGTCGCCGCCCGTGCGCTGGACCGCATGATCGAGCTCGGGCGCCCGGAGTGCGTCCGCATCGCATGATCGGGGCACGGGCGGGGCTCGATGCGCCGACGCCGTCGATCCAAGCACCACAGCGCTGCGACGTGCTTTTCCGCCGGTTCCTCGTCTAGAGTATCCTGGCCGCGCTGGCCGGGCCGGCGCTGGCTGCGAGGTGCGACGAAGGCCGGAGAGGGGCACCGGCGCGTCCGGCTCGTCACCGCCGCCACCCTCCCGCGTCCGGCGGAACGTGCACGAGGGCAGCGCGCCGGGGTCCCGCCGGCAGAGGAGCTCCGCCATGACCAGCACGGCCAAGGGGTCCGTCACCGTCGCGCTCGACGGATCGAGCCGCAGCGCGTCCCTGCCGCTGCTCGAGGGCACCATCGGCCCGAGCGTCTTCGACGTCCGCAGGCTGCACGGCGAGCTGGGCGTCTTCACCTTCGACCCCGGCTACGGCGCCACCGCGAGCTGCGAGAGCCGGATCACCTACGTCGACGGCGACGAGGGCGTGCTGCTCTACCGCGGCTACCCCATCGAGCAGCTCGCGGAGCGGAGCGACTTTCTCGAGGTCTCCTACCTCCTGATGAACGGCGAGCTGCCGGACCAGGCGCAGCTCGCCGAGTTCGCGCGCGGCGTGATGCGCCACACCATGCTGCACGAGCAGATCCGCCGCTTCTACGGCGGGTTCCGGCGCGACGCCCACCCGATGGCGGTGATGTGCGGCGTGGTCGGCGCGCTCTCGGCCTTCTACCACGACACCCTCGACATCAACGACCCGCACCAGCGCGAGATCGCCGCCTTCCGCCTCATCGCCAAGGTGCCGACCATCGCCGCCTGGGCCTACAAGTACGCGCTCGGCCAGCCCTTCATGTACCCGCGCAACGACCTGAGGTACGCCGACAACTTCCTCTACATGCTGAACGCGGTGCCGCCCGAGGACTACGACGTGAACCCGGTGCTCGCGCGCGCCATGGACCGCATCCTGGTGCTGCACGCCGACCACGAGCAGAACGCCTCGACCAGCACCGTCCGGCTCGCCGGCTCGACCGGCGCCAACCCCTACGCCTGCATCGCGGCCGGCATCGCCGCGCTGTGGGGCCCCGCGCACGGCGGCGCCAACGAGGCCGTCCTGAGGATGCTGGCCGAGATCGGCCGCCCGGAGAACATCCCGGACTTCATCTCCAAGGTGAAGGACCGCAACGCGCACACGCGGCTGATGGGCTTCGGCCACCGGGTGTACAAGAACTTCGACCCGCGCGCGAAGATCATGCGCGAGACCTGCCACGAGGTTCTGGGCGAGCTGGGCATCAAGGACGAGCCGCTGCTCGACATGGCGATGGAGATGGAGCGCATCGCCATGTCGGACGACTACTTCCTGAGCCGCCAGCTCTACCCCAACGTCGATTTCTACTCGGGCATCATCCTGAAGGCGATGGGCATCCCGACCTCGATGTTCACCGTCCTGTTCGCGGTGGCCCGCACCGTGGGCTGGGTGAGCCAGTGGAAGGAGATGATCGAGGACCCGTCGCAGCGCATCGGCCGCCCGCG
>JASLBU010000225.1 GCA_030146365.1 Candidatus Limnocylindria bacterium
CTCAAGGAGCGTCGAGCCTCTGCATACCGCGGTGGCACTCATGTAGGTGGTCACCGAAGGCGAGCGCGGCTGGTCATTGACCTCGGAGCAATGGGAGGACCTGCTCGCCGATGAGGCGGACGCCGTCGATGTCGGTGAAGCCATGCGGGGTGCCGAACTCGACCCGCGTCGCGCCAGCGGCGAAGAGCGCCGAGGCCTGCGCCGCCACCGCCCGCGGCGTCCCGCTGAACGCGAACCGGTCGAGGAGATCGTCGGGGACCAACGCCGCCGCGTCGTCATCCAGGCCCGCGTCCACCAGCGCTCGCATTCGCTGCAATCGCTCTGGCGGGAATCGGACCGTCGGATCGAGCGGCGCGACCACCGGTAGGTAGCGCGCAACCTCTTTCCGGGCCAACGCCCGGGCGGCCTCGCCGTCCGAAGCGACCACCGTGACCGCTCCGAAGACGATCCCCACACTCCCCTCCGGGCGCCCCGCCCGCACCTCGCCTTGTCGCACGTGCTCACGGATCACCGGGACGAGCGCCGGGTTGCTCGAGCCGCCGATCTTGACCTCGTCCGCCAATTCGCCCGCCAGGGCGAGCAGCCTAGGTCCCCAGGATCCAATCAGGAGCGGCGTCGAGGGCCGCACGACGGGGTACTGGAACAGCCGTCCGGGTGGGAGCCGGTAGATCTCACCCACGAAGCCCTCTTCCCGTCCAGCCAGCAGGTACCGGAACACCGCCACCGCCTCGCGAATGCGCGTCAGTGGCTTGTCGTCCACGACCCCGAGCGCGTCGAGCCAGGCGCCCCGCACGAGGCCAAGGTAGGCACGGCCACCCGAGGCGGCGTCGAGGGCAGCGATCTGCCCGGCGATCTCCACCGGGTGCAGCAGGTGCGGGTTGAGCCCAGCCGGGCCGAGCCAGACGCGATTGGTCGCCGCCGCCATCTCGAGCAAAGGCGCGATCGCCGGCTGGAACCCCAGGTCGGCATAGACGCTAAGCCCATCGAAGCCCAGTCCCTCGGCCAGCGCGGCCAGGCTCCCATACGTCCCAGGAGGCTTATTGCCCTGGAATGCCAGCGAAACCTGGCCCGGACGATGGGCGCGGATCATGGGATCATCCGTGTCACGAGATCAGCCGATCGCTTGAGGGGCCACGTGGACGACACAACATTTCGCCTTTCAAACCTGCGGGTGACGGTGGACGCCATCCACGGCCGCTCCGTGTGCGGCCTCAAGGTGGGCGACTCCTTCGAGGTGACGGAGAGCAGTCGAGTTCGGATCCCGGCAGGCCGCCACTTCTGCCTCTACGCGATGGCAGCCGTCCTCCCCCTCTTGCCCGCCAAGATGCGCGCCCTCGACCCTGCCGACTGGCTGAGCCACGACAACCTCGTCGCCTGCCCGGACCCCGAGGAGCGGCTCATCATGCGGATCGAGCGGACAGGCGAGGCCATCCTCCGCACCGAGGATCTCACCTAGCCCGGCCATGATCCGCAGTCGACGACGTCGGGTGCGGTTAACGGTCTCCATACCATCGTAGGTGCACGGCACATCGCGTCCTCCTCCCCTAACGGCGTGGCGGCACCGCGTGGCGAGCACCGGTCGTGGTGACCGGTCACCTTCTCCGGAACTCGATGAACCCGCCTAGATTGGGGTGCCAGTCGACGTCCCGATCACTGCCCCACGAGTGGCGCGGGCTGTACAGGAACAGCCACGGCGCGTCATCCCGAATCCGGCGGTAGGCGCTGCGGTAGAGCGCTTGCCGCTCGCTGAGGCCCACCGTTGCCGCTGCCTCATCGAGGAGCCGGTCCACGATTGGGTTGCTGTACCCCTGCCACCACGGGCCACGGACGCCCCCGTGCAGCTTCTCGCGCAGCACGCGGTAGGTGCTGAGCGGCGTCGAGTCGAAGCAGCAGAGGTCGTCGATCTCCTTGGCGCGGACCATCTCGGCATAGCCGGACCGGTCCTCGAACGACCGAACTTCCACCTCGACGTCGATCTCCGCCAGCTGGTGGGAGAGCAGCTCCGCGACAGCCAGCGCCTCGTCCGGCATCCGCGTCGGAACGTCGATCACAACCTTGGGGCCGTTCCCGACGCCCGCCTCAGCCAGTAGCCCACGGGCCGTCACAACATCGCGCGCGTAGCGAGGCGTGGCCGGGTCGAAGCCGAGGTGCAGGGCGGTCAGCGGGCCGTTGAGCGGCTGTGCGCCATCCCTGCCCGCCGCCCGGATCAGCTGCTCGATATCCATCCCGAGGTTCAGCGCCCGTCGCACCCGCGGGTCGGCGCAGGGGCCTACCGCGGCGTTGCACAGGAAGGCGACGCACGTCGAGCTCGGCGCATCGACGACGCGGAGCCGGCCTTCCGCCTCGACGCGGTCCCGTTCACTAGCCGGGAGATCCGTCACGAGGTCGATCTCCCCGGCCAACAGCGCCTCGACCCTAACGAGGGGTTGCGGCTCCTGGATCCAGCGCACGGCCCGATGAGTCGGCGGCTCGCCCCAGTAGCTCTCGAAGCGGACAGCCCGAACCTCTCCATCGGTGGCCCCATCGACCTGGTACGCTCCGGTGCCGGCCGGCTGCCTTGCCGCTCCCGCGGGGACGATCGGAATCTCGACGAGCAGGTCGAGCAGATCCGCCATGGGCTCCCCGGTCACGACCGTCACCGCGCCGTCGCGCCGTCGCTCGATCCTCGCTCCCGCGAGATAACCGGCGATCACCCCGCCCGTGCCGAACTCGCCGGCGCGCTCCGGCGAGCGCATCCGCTCCAGGCTGGCAATGATGTCGTCGGCCCTGAGGGGTGAGCCGTCGTGGAACGTCACCCCTTGGCGGGGTTGGAACCGCCAGGTCCGCGCGTCCGCGTCGACTGTCCAGGAAGCGGCGAGCGCCGGAGCAAAGCCGCCATCCGGGCGCCGGCAGACCAGCGCCTCGTAAAAGGCCGCCCGGATGCCGAGCC
>JASLBU010000255.1 GCA_030146365.1 Candidatus Limnocylindria bacterium
ACCTACCGCTTCCAGAACCATCCCAGCTTCGAGCCCGACGATGGTTCCCTCACCGCCACCGACATCCTGGCGCTCGACGCGGTCTGCCGCGCTCATCACATCGACCTCGTCCCCAACTTCCAGTCGCTCGGCCACCAGCGCGAGTTGCTCGACAACCCCCGCTACGAAGGGCTCGCCGAGACCGCCTGGCACTGGTCGCTGGCGACCGACCGGGATGAGACCTTCGCCTTCCTCGATGAGCTCTACACCGAGTTTCTGCCCAACTTCTCGTCCTCCTACTTCAACGTCGACGCCGACGAGCCCTGGGACATGGGCCAGGGCGTCTCCAAGGTGATGACTGATGAGATCGGCCCCGGCCGCGTCTACCTCCATCACATCAAACGGCTGCACGAGTTGGTGGTCGGCAAGCATGGTCGGACGATGATGATGTGGGCCGACATGTTCTGGCATCACCCCGACCTGATCGGCGAGTTCCCGGACGACATCGTCTTGCTCGACTGGTGGTACGAGCCCAAGGAGCGCTTCGAGACCGTCGACGTTATCGCCAAGGCCAAGCGCCGCTTCTACGTCTGCCCCGGCACCGGTAGCTGGATGTCGCTCTTCCCGCGGATCGAGCGCGCCATCGTGAACACCCAAGGCTTCGTGCGTGACGGCGTCGCCGCCGGGGCCGAAGGCATGCTGATGACAGACTGGGGCGACAACGGCCACTTCCAGATGCTGTCGTATTCTTGGTACCCCTTCCTCTGGGCCGCCGAGTGTGCCTGGACCGGCGCCGAGACTGAAATCGACCGCTTCGACGACGCCTTTGGCCGATTGTTCCTCCACGATGCCTCCGGTCGTCAGGTGGCCGCCCTCCGTGTGCTTGGTCGCGTCATCGGCCCGGTCGAGGGCCGGCCGCGGATCTCCTACGCCACCGTCGGCACGCTCTGGGGCGAGCCGCTGCTCGGCGAGACCGGCGAGATTTTGACCCCAGATGTCGTCGCTGAGCTCCGCGCCGCGGCCAGTGCGCTCGACCCGCTGCTGGATGGGGTGCGCGACGCCGGGCTGCGCCACGACCTCGGCTTCGCCGCCTATCAGATCCGCTTCGTCTGCGACCAGGTCGAGGCAACACGTGCGGCGCGTGCTACCCTGCGCGACCTTGCCGGCCACGCGGCCCCCACGGATGACGGCCAAACACGCCTCGACGCGCTGATCGGCGAGTTTCAGCGATTGCAGGCCGGTCTCTCGATTATGCGTGAGGAGTTCGAGGCCCGGTGGAATGCGCACGCTCGCCACAGCCAGATCGGCGTCAATCTGGAGCGCTACGCCCGCTGTCATGACCAGTACGGCCGCGCCATCGCCTGGCTCGAGGGCCAGCGTGCCGCCTACGTCGCTGGACAGCCGCTCGACCCCGATCTGACAAGCTACGACAAAGGCGACTTCCTGACCATGGCCGAGGAGACGGAGCGGTGGCTCGGCCGCCTCGTCGAGATCATCGGCTATGACAATCTGCCCCCGGACGTCAAGAGCTGGGTGAGCCGGCCGCATGATGTGGAGGAAGAGCAGGGCGCGATCGCCGAGGAGGAGATCGGCGACTCGGCGGAGGCGTGAGGGCGCTCGTCTTTGCCGCGTTAAGACCCGTTCGGGTATGCTGCGCCTACAAGCAGCGAAGGTGGGACAGATAGGCGGGAGGGAGGCGCATATGGCCGTCATCGCGTCGGAATACTCCGCCCAGCGGCGTGAGGATCGCCCGGCGATCTGGAGGACCCTCGCTGGTTGGGGCTCCAACTATTACGCCCTACGCCTGCTCCGCGCCATCCTGACGATCTTTTTCGTCATGACGCTGACCTTCTTCCTGATCCGACTCTTGCCCGGTAGCCCGATCGACGCCTTTATCAGCGAGCAGATGGGGCTCTACGGCTACTCCTACGAGGAAGCGCGGAGTCAGGCGCTGGCGCTCTTCGCCGTCGACACCGACAAGCCGCTCCTCCTCCAGTACTTCGACTACCTCGGCAACCTCATCCAAGGCGACCTCGGCATGTCGCTGGCGACGCCGGGCACCTCGGTTGGCAGCATCATCAAAGCGCGGCTCGGTTGGACGCTCTTTGCCGTCGGCACAGGGCTGCTGCTCTCGTTCATCCTCGGAGCCGCGCTCGGGATGCTGATGGCGTACCGCCGCGGGACGTGGATCGACAGCTCCCTCTCCGCGTTCGGCTCGGTGACCAATTCAATCCCGGACTACCTGTTCGCATTGCTCATGATCGTTATCCTTGGCGTTCAGTTGGAGTGGATTCCGTTCACCGACATGCGCGGTTCGATCACCAGTGGGCAAAAGATCGAACCCAGCTTTGCCTTTATCAAGGATGCTTTCTACCACGCCGCCCTGCCGATCACGGTCTACGTGATCACCATCATCGGCACCTGGATGCTGCTGATGAAGAGCAGCACCGTCGCCGCGCTGGAGGAAGATTTCGTGACCGCCGCCCGCGCCCGTGGCATCTCCGAGCTGCGGATCGCGCTCC
>JASLBU010000271.1 GCA_030146365.1 Candidatus Limnocylindria bacterium
CTTACTTGCGAACATTTGTTCGAACCGGTAAGGTGTCCCCAGCGGTCTGTCTCACCCGGATCTGAGATCGTCGGCTATTGCCGGCCAGAACGAGGACGCACCCCGTGTTCGCTTGCTTACGCAGGCGCCGGAGAAAGTCATGGTCCTCGATCACTCCCACCTCTCAGCGAACAGCATGCTTGCTGCGGCTGCACTTGGTCATCCCGACGGTGCATTCGGCTCGGCGCGGCTCTCGCACCACGATCGCGGCGACCAGCTGTACGCCACCGGCGACGTCGTCGACGAGTTGACTTTTCCACTCACCGGGCTCGTGTCAATGACGCTCGACAGTCGTGAAGGCACGACAGTCGAGGTGGCCATTGTGGGCCCGCAAGGGTTTGTGGGACTGGATCGGTACCTCGGTACGCCGACCGCGAGCACGAACGCCGTTGTGCAGGTCGCCGGCGACCTGGTTCACTTCCGTGCCGATGACGTAATACGCGGTGCGGCGAATGACGGTCCGTTCAACGCCGCGGTCGCTCAGTTCATGCGCAGCCTGCTGATCGAGACGGCGCAATCGGCCGTTTGCAATCAGCTCCACTCCGTCGAACAGCGGATCGCGCGGTGGCTGCTCCACGCTTCCGACCGAGCCGGCAGGACTGAGCTGCTGCTGACCCACGAGTTCGTCGCACAGATGCTCGCTGTCCGCCGGCCCAGCGTCACGACGGTCGTCGGCATCTTCGTACGGGCTGGGCTAATCACCGCGCAGCGCGGTCTCATCAGCATCAGCGACCGCGAAGGCCTGCGCGGATTCACGTGCGAGTGCTACGACATCGTCAAAGCCGGCACGCCGCGAGTACTCGTCGCCTAGTCATCCGGCGCGCGCAGCGCCGAGTACAGCTCGGCCAGCTGCGGCAGCTGGTAGTGAGCGTTGAGGCCGCTCGGGTTGGGCAACACCCACACCTCGGCTTCGCCGATTGCCTCGGACTGGCGCCCGACCGCAGCGCTTGGCTCACCGAACGCCACCCGGTACGTCGACACGCCCAGGAAGGCAAGCTTCTGCGGGCGAAATCGCCCAACCTTCTCGATTAGGGCCCGCGCACCTGCACGCAGCTCCTCGGGCGTGAGCTCGCTGGCCGCCGCTGTCGTGCGGTTGACCAGATTCGTCACGCCCAACCCATGGTCGCGGAGCTCGTGCTGTCGGTCGGGCGTAAGGAGAACCGGCGTCAGGCCCGCCTCGTGGATCGCTCGCCAGAATCGGTTGCCCGGCCGGGCAAAGTGATAGCCCGTGGCGCCCGACCACAGACCGGGATTGATGCCCACGAACAGGACGCGCAATCCGGGCGCGATCACGTCGTCGAGCCGCTTCTCGCGGGCAGTGGCGAGGTCGGCTCGCAGCGGCCGGCGCACCTATCTATCCTCCGAGCGTGAGAGGCACGGGCTCGCTCCACGTCATCACTGGCTGCATGTTCTCAGGCAAGACCGAGGAGCTGCTGCGGCTGCTGCGACGCGCGTCGGTCGGCGGGCGGACCGTCATGCTCATCCGACCGGCGGTCGACACACGGTCACCCGCTGAGGTAGCCGAGTCGCGCTCCGGTGCCAGCTATCGATGCACCACGGTGGCTACGGCAGCGGACATCGTCGGCGCGGTCATGTCAGCCGGCGTCGAGCTGGTCGCCATCGACGAGGCCGAGTTTTTCGGGCCCGACATCGCGGAGGCGGCCAACCGTCTGGCCACGGACGGGTACGAGGTGCTCGTGTCCGGTCTGGACACCGACTTCGCCGGACGGCCGTTTGGCGCACTTCCGACGCTGCTGGCCCAGGCCGACACGGTCACCAAGCTCACCGCCGTGTGCACGTTCCCCGGATGCGGCGAGGAGGCGACGCGGACGCAGCGGCTGGTGAACAACGAGCCTGCCGCCATCGACGATCCGCTGATCGTCATCGGCGGCACGGAGGACGCCGGCGAGCCCGATCGCTACGAGGCGCGCTGTCGCACCCACCACCGCGTTGCAGCGGCCCGTAACGGCGCACGCCATGACAACGGCCACCTCGCGGTCGCGCCGGCGGACGTGTTCAGCCTCGCGGAGCTGCCTGCTCCCGCTCCGTAACCGGGTCGCCAATCGCGATCGGCACGCGGACCAGCTTGACGGATGCCTTATACAACCGTATGGTTGTATGAGTGGACGGAACGATCGACTTCGACCGGGCTTTCGGCGCCCTCGCCGATGCCACGCGGCGCGACATCGTGCGTCGCGCGATCTCGGCAGAGGAGGGGGTCGCGGAGCTCGCGGCGCACTACTCGATGAGCTTCGCCGCCGTCCAGAAGCACGTCGCCGTGCTCGAGCGTGCCGGCCTGGTCGGCAAGCACCGCATCGGCCGGCGCAAGGTCGTGCGCACCGACGTGGGCGCGTTGCAGCGCACTCGCCGGCTGCTCGACGAGTACGAGCAGATGTGGCTCGAACGAGTAGGCCGCATGACGGACATCATCAACGACGACCAGCACAGGAAGGAGTCGCTCTCGTGACCGTTACTGCCGTAGAGAAGGATGCCGAGGCGCTGTCGCTGACCATCACCGCCGAGTTCGCCGCTCCGCCCGAGCGCGTCTGGCAGCTGTGGGCCGACCCGCGACAGCTCGAGCGCTGGTGGGGGCCGCCGACGTATCCGGCGACCTTCACGTCGCTCGACCTCCGGGCCGGTGGTCGAGCCCTGTACCACATGACCGGCCCCGACGGCGCTGCGACGCCACCCGGCTACTGGGAGATCGTCAACGCTGAGCCGCCGCGCCGCATCGAGATGATCGACGGCTTCGCAAACGCCGACGGCACGCCGAACAGCGACATGCCCGGCCCCGGGCGCATGAACGTCACGATCGATCCGATCGGGGACGGCCGTACGCGGATGACGATCGAAAGCACGTTCCCGGACGCCGCGACGATGGAGCAGCTGCTGGCCATGGGTCAGGAGGAGGGGATGACGCAGGCGATCGGCCAGATCGACGCCATCCTGACAGAGGCCTGACAGGCACCGATTAGTTCACCGATATCCGACCGTCTAACTAGCTGACACCCTCGAACGCCAGGAGACCCAAATGACCGACACGATGACTCAGGAGCCGGCCACGGCGACCACTCGGACGCTCGAGGTTCCGGGCGCCACACTGACCTACGACGTCCGCGAGAACGCGTCGAGCACCGAGCCACCGCTGATGCTGATCGGTACGCCGATGGGCGCCGGCGGGTTCGTGACACTGGCCGGTCACTTCGAT
>JASLBU010000006.1 GCA_030146365.1 Candidatus Limnocylindria bacterium
TCGAGGTACGAGTCGATCTGGTGCGACTCGTCCATCCCGTCGGGGGGACGCTCATCCGCCGCGTGGATGCCGACAACCCGGATGCCCATGCGTCGCGCGGTCCGGGCGACGCGCACCGCGATCTCTCCCCGATTCGCCACGAGCAGCGAGCGGATGGAGCGCGTCGTCGGCGGGAGCTGGTCGTCGCTGACGGCGGACAGCGACGAACGCGACACGCGCACACGGCTGCCGATCCGTCGCGATGGCAACCGGCCATCGGCGATCCAGCGCTGAACGGTACGGACCGTCACGCCGAGCTCCTGCGCCGCTTCCCGCGGCGTCAGCTCATCCGACATGTCGTGATTGTCGCAGAAATGGGCGTCAGGTGTTCCAGGACGGTGGGCGCCGCTCGAGAAAGGCAGCGAGGCCCTCCTGGCCCTCATCCGACGTCCGCTGCTCGGCGATGTGGCTCGGCATGCGCTCCCTCGCCTCGCTCACGCCGAGGGTCCGCAGCTCGCCGAGGAGCAGCTTGGCGCGCCGCACCGCGGTCGGACCGGCCGAGCGCAGCTCGGCGAGGAGCGAGGCGATCCGCGCGTCGAGGGCCTCGAGGTCCGCGACGACCTCGTGGACCAGCCCGATCGTTCGGGCGCGCTCGGCGTCGAAGCGCTCACCGGTGAGGAACAGGGCGCGGGCGTGGGACTCGCCGATCTTCGGGACGACGAACGTGCTGATGACCGCCGGCACGATCCCGAGCCTGGTCTCGGTGAAGCCGAACGTCGCGTTGCTCGTGGCGACCACGATGTCGCTCGTGGCGCAGAGCCCCATGCCGCCCCCCAGCGCGGCTCCCTGGACCCGCGCGATCACGGGCACGGGGCAGGACTCGATGGCGCCGAACATCGCCTGCATGGCGGTCGCGTCACGCTCGTTGTCCTCGGTCGACATGTCGCGAGCCTCGCGCATCCAGGTGACGTCCGCCCCGGCACAGAAGGTGGTGCCATCTCCCTCGAGGACGACGCCACGCAGGGTCGCCGCAGGCTCGGAGGCCAGTGCCTCGAAGGCGAGTCGAAGCTGCTCGATGAGCGGCGCATTGAAGGCGTTGCGGACCTGCGGCCTGGCCAGCGCGACCCGCGCGAAGGGCCCGTCACGCGTCACCCGCAGCAGGTCGCTCACCGACGGCGGCCCCGCCGATGGAACGGCTCGATCACTGCGCGGACCTGGGTCAGCAGCGGCTCCTCGAGCCAGACGACATCGGTTCCGTCGGGCACGTCGACCGTTGCCGACGCACCCGGCGCGCCCACGAGGCCGAGCATCAGCCCCGCCGTCCCGGCATCGTCGGTCTCGACGAGGTACGCGGCCGCGACCTCGGTGTCGGCGAGGGCCGAGCGCAGGCTGCGCTCCAGGTCGCGGGTGTCGCTGGCCGGCGGCCTGACGCGGATGGACCGACGCGCCGTCTCTTCGAACAGCGGTGTGTCGGTGCCCGGGAGCCGGCCAGCCGCCAGGGCGTCCAGCTCATCGGTGTCGAAGCGGTAGGGGACCGGCCCCGAGGGATCCATGATCGCCGGCAGGCCGGCGGCGGCGAGGTTCGCGACCGCGATTCGCGCCGGCAGCGGCAGGTTCCCCGTGCGTGCCGGAGCCCAGGCTGCCAGCGCTCCGACCGACCCGAAGACCACGCTCACCGGCTGGCCGTCACCCTCCTGCGCAAGCATCACGCTGATCTCCACCTGCTCGTCGTCGTTCACCGCCGATGCGAGGGCCGCCTTGGCCTCGTCCCCGTGCTCGGGCGGCACTGGCAGCAGCAGGGTCCCGTTCATCAGGGTCCGGTAGAACTCCTGCAGCGCCCGCCGGTCGTCGCCGCGCTCCTCCGCCTCGCGGGCAGCGAGCATCGCCTCGAACAGGTTCGCCGCGCTCTCCTCGAGGGACCCTGAGGGCACGGACCTGTCATGGGAGCCCGGAGCGGGGGCGTCGGTCGGGAGCTGGGTCATGGGCGCGGTGAGCGTACCGGATGCTGCTAGCATCGGCGCCATGATCCGCGGGATCGACCACCTCGTGATCGCGTGCAGCGACCCGGACGCCGCGGCGTCCGTGCTCGAGGCCGAAGTCGGCCTGGCGTCCACCGGCGGGGGGCGCCACGCCGGGCACGGGACCTTCAACCGAATCGCGTGGCTCTCGGACGGGAGCTACCTGGAGCTGATCGGCGTGGACGATCCGGCCCTCGCGGCCGGCAATCCGGTCGGTGCCGCCACCATTCGCCAGCTGGATGAGCACGGGGACGGGCTGGCGACCTACGCGCTGCGCGTCGATGACCTGCCGCCGGCCAGGAGTCGGTTGAAGGCTGGAGGCGCGTCCATCGGCCCGGTCATCCATGGCAGTCGCCTGCGCGACGATGGCGAGCTCGTCGAGTGGTGGACGGCCTTCCCGGACGAGCCGCTCGGCCCGGCCGCTCCGCCGTTCCTCATCGAGCACGCGCACATCGGCGCCGAGTGGGGCCAGGCAGCACTCGCGCAGCGCGCTCGCTTTGCGCACCCGATCGGCTCGCCCGTGAAGCTGCGTCGCCTCGATCTCGCGGCCATCGAGCCGGAGGCCGCCGGTTCGGATCTCCGCGATAAGCTCGGCGTCGACGTGCGGGTGGCCGGGGACCTGGCTGTGGGGGCCATCGGCCCGCACACGGTCCGCTTCCTGCCGCGGCGCGAGATGCCCGTTGCGGCCGTCGTGACCCTGGGCGCACGGGTGGACGCGCCACGGACCGCGGGCCTGCTGGGGCTGCGGTTCGACGTCGAGCGTGTCGAACAGCCTGTGCCGGCAACCGCGGGATGAGCCCTCACCCCGCAGCGGGAGTCACATCCGGAAGAGGCTGAAGCCCGGAGCGGCGATGGGCGCGTTGAGGGCCGCCGAGATGCCGAGGGCGAGCACCCGTCTCGTGTCGAGCGGATCGATGACGCCGTCATCCCAGAGGCGCGCAGTGGAGTGGTAGGGCGACCCTTCGCGCTCGTACTTCTCGAGGATGGGCGCCTCGAAGGCGTCCCGTTCCGCATCCGATCCGAAGTCGCCGCGGACGGTCGACAGCACCCGCGCGGCCTGGGCGCCGCCCATGACGCTGATGCGGGCGTTCGGCCACATCCAGAGCTGACGGGGACCGTAGGCGCGGCCAGCCATGCCGTAGTTCCCCGCGCCGAACGAGCCGCCGATGATGACGGTGAACTTCGGGACGTTGGTGGTCGACACGGCCGTGACCAGCTTGGCCCCGTCCCGCGCGATGCCCCCGGCCTCGTATTCCCGTCCGACCATGAAGCCGGTGATGTTCTGGAGGAAGATGAGCGGGACCCGGCGCTGCGAGCAGAGCTCGACGAAGTGGGCCCCCTTCAGTGCCGACTCGCTGAACAGGATCCCGTTGTTGGCCACGATGCCCACCGGGAAGCCGTGCAATCTGGCGAAGCCGGTGACCAGCGTCTCGCCGTAGCGCTCCTTGAACTCGTGAAACTCCGAGCCGTCCACGAGCCGCGCGATGACCTCGTGGACGTCGTACGACTGACGCGCGTCGGCCGGGATGATCCCGTACAGGTCGTCGGGTGAGACGGCAGGGGGCGCCGCTTCGGTCACCGGCCACGGGGGATCCGGCTTGCGCCAGCCGAGGTTCCGCACGATCTGGCGGCCGAGGGCCAGCGCGTGCTCGTCGTCGAGGGCGTAGTGGTCGGCGACGCCCGAGCGCACCGTGTGCACCTCTGCGCCGCCGAGCTCCTCGGCGGTCACGATCTCGCCGGTCGCCGCCTGCACCAGCGGCGGCCCACCGAGGAAGATCGTGCCGGTGCCCCTCACGATCACCGTCTCGTCGCTCATGGCGGGGACGTAGGCGCCGCCCGCCGTGCACGAGCCCATCACCAGTGCCACCTGCGGGATGCCGCGGGCTGACAGCTGTGCCTGGTTGAAGAAGATCCGGCCGAAGTGGTCGCGGTCGGGAAAGACCTCGTCCTGCAATGGCAGAAACGCGCCGCCCGAGTCCACGAGGTAGAGGCAGGGGAGCCGGTTCTCGAGCGCCACCTCCTGTGCGCGAAGGTGCTTCTTCACCGTCATGGGGTAGTACGTGCCCCCCTTCACGGTCGCATCGTTGGCCACGATCACGCACTCGACGCCCTCGACGATCCCGATGCCAGTCACGATGCCGGCGCCCGGAGCATCTCCCTCGTAGAGGTCGGTCGCGGCCAGGGCGTTCAGTTCCAGGAACGCCGATCCCGGATCGATGAGCCGATCGACTCGCTCGCGGACCGGGAGCTTCCCGCGCTCCCGGTGTCGGGCGATGGACCGATCGTCGCCGCCAGCTCCGCGCTCGACCAGCTCACGCTGCCGGCCGCGAAGATCGTCGACGAGTCGCCGCATCGCGGCGGCATTGGCGTCGACTCGCGGGTCGGTCGTGTCCAGTTCGGTGCTCAGAACGGCCATGGCGCAGATTATCGCCGCCCGGCGCTGGCTGGCGAGACGTCGTCAGGCCAGGGTGACGAGAGGGACGAGCTGGCTGACGTGAGCGCTGTTCACGATGGCGACGCTCACGACATGCTCGAACGGTGGCTGGCCGGCGTGGAGGATGTACGCGTCGGTGAGCGGGATGAAGCGCTGGGCGCGAAGGATGTGAGGGCCGATGTCGACGCCGGGCGCGACATGGACGTTACCGGTGACGCTGAACGGGCCGGCCACAAGGGCGGCGCGCCGCAGCCGGCGGTGCAGCCGCAGCTGGCGGCTGGCACGCCACTCGGGTGGCATGGCCAGGATCACGCGGTCCGTCGCAAGAGACTCCCACTCGCCGTTCTGGTGAGGGTCGCCCGCGGCGTCGATCGGCGCGGAACGGTCATCCAGGGGACCGGGACTGGGCCGCCAGAGGCGAAGCTCATCCTGGGTGCTCAGCAGATCGGTGACGCGCCTGCCGTTCGGGGCAATCCAGCCGACGATGCGGGCATCGGCGGTGTAGAGCTCGACCGGCGCCAGTTCCGCGGACGCAGAGACCGCCATCGCCGCGCTTCCGTGCGTGGCCGACGGGCCGGGACCGCGGCGCCAGTTCCAGAACGACACGTCGCCTCCTGCTCGTGATCGGCCCTGGGGCACGTTGGGCCGTGGCCCGCACCGTACGCCACGGCGGGGGAGTCACCAAGTGGTCGATAGTCCTAACAGGGCCGGTGCTCCGATGCATCGGATCGACCGCCGGCCGTCGCGTATCGTGCGGCGATGATCGACCTCGCCGACTTTCTGCGCGTCGACATGCGCGTCGGGCGGATCCTTGCCGCCGAACCGTTTCCGGAAGCCCGAAAGCCGAGCTACCGGCTGAGGATCGACTTCGGCCCCGAGCTCGGGGAGCGGGTCAGCTCTGCCCAGCTGACCGTGACCTATCCCGATCCCGCCCGCCTCGTGGGGCGGCAGGTGGTCGCGGTCGTCAACTTCCCTCCGCGTCGGATCGCCGGCTTCGATTCGCAGGTTCTCGTCCTGGGCGCCATGGACGATGACGGAGGCGTCTTCCTGCTCGCCCCGGACCCAGCCTGCGAGCCGGGCCTGCGTATCGGCTGAGCGGGATGGGTAGCCGGCCGGCCCGACGAGGCGTTTGCCGGCTGGTTGGCCGCCGGCGATACTCTCGGAGCCCGTGAATGACCATCCGCTTCTTGGACCCGCCCCGGACGGCATGCCGGACCCGAACGTCGTGCCGCCGCAGCTGGCCCGAAGCGGCGACCCGTTCGCTGCGCTGCGCCTGGTGCACTTCTTCTCGCGACTGCGGCGGAACGAAACGCTCCAGCTGCGCGATGTGGTCGCGGCGCTGAACGCCTCCTATCTGGACTGGTATTTCAGCGAGAAGGTGGTGCTCGCCGAGATCGTCCAGCTCCAGGCGAACTGGGGCATCAGCTTCCACGGCGACGACCGGATCGTGCTGGACCGCAACGAGCGCGGGCACACCCTGCTCATCACCGACTCGACGAAGATGAGCACTTTCCTGGTGGGTGAGGCACGACGCCTCGCCGAGGCGTGCGATCAGGAGCTGCGGCGCTTCACGCTCGGCGACGGGGTCTCCACGGACAACTAGCCGCGCAGCTGGTCGAGTTTGTCGTCGCGGCCGATGAGGATCAGCTCGTCGTCGGCCGCGATCCGCTCGTCGCGGGCGGGGTTCACGTGCACCTGCTGCCCTCGCCGGAGCGCGATCGGCGTGAGGCCGAGCCGCGTCTTCAGATCGAGCTCGCCGAGCGACTTTCCGATGAACGACTTCGGCGGTCTGATCTTCTCGATCCCGAAGTTCGGCGCCACGTCCAGGTAGTCGATCACGTTGGGGACGTTGAACGAGTGCGCCAGGCGGAGGCCGGTCTCTCGCTCGGGCAGGACGACACGGTCGGCCCCCACGCGCGACAGGATCTCGGCATGGAGCTGGCCGCCCGCCTTGGCGATCACCGTTCGCACGCCGAGACGCTTCAGCACCATGGTGGCGAAGATCGATGGTTCTGCATCGGTGCTGATGGCCACGATTGCAGTCTGGAAGTCTCCGGCGCCGGCGGAGCGGAGCGCGTCCTCATCGGCGGCGTCCAGTTGAAGCGCGTGGGTGACGTCCGGGGCGATGTCGTTGACCTGCTGCTCGCCCCGGTCGATCGCGAGTACCTCGTGGCCCAGGCGCTCGAGCTCCCGGGCGACGGCCGAGCCGAACCGGCCGAGCCCGATCACCATCACCTGTTCCCTGGCCATGCTTCGTTGCTCCGATCTGCTGGGAGGTGAGCCTAGCCGATGCGGACCGACTCGACCGCCGGACGGTAGGACACCGGGTGCGCACGCGCCGTCAGCGCGAGCACCAGGGTCAGTGGTCCGAGCCGTCCCACGAACATGGCGAAAACCGTGATGACTCGAGCGGGGTCGCTCAGGTCCGGTGTGATCCCCGTGCTGGCACCGACCGTCCCGAAGGCCGAGATCGACTCGAACAGCGTCTGGACGAAGGTCGCCTCGGTGGTCACCGTGAGGCCGAGCCCGATGACGAAGACGAAGCCGAGGGAGAGCAGCATGACGGCCAGCGCCCGGTACACGATCGCGTGCTTGATCCGCCGTCCGAATGCGGTGGCCGAGGGCTCGCCCTTCACGGTGGACGCGACCGCGATCAGCAGGACGGCGAAGGTGTTGACCTTGATGCCGCCGGCGGTCGAGCCGCTGGCGCCGCCGATGAACATCAGCGCCATGACCACGAACAGCGTTGCGTCGATCAGGGCTCCGGTGTCGAGCGCAGTGAACCCGGCAGTCCGCAGCGTCACGGACTCGAAGACGGCGTTGAGCACGCGCTGCTCCTCCGGCAGAGCGCCCAGGGTTGCCGGGTTCGTCCACTCGATCAGGCCGATCAGGAGCGTGCCGCCGACGAGGAGGCCGGCGGTGGTCGTCAGCACCAGCTTCGTTTCGAGGGCCATTCGGCTCCAGCGGCGCCGTGCCACCGCGTCGCCGACGATCACGAAGCCGAGGCCACCAAGCATCAGTAGGACCCCATGCGTGAGGAGCACCACCCAGTCATCGCGGAACGGGATGAGAGACCGGAAATCGCCGGTGAGGTCGAACCCCGCGTTGTTGAACGCCGAGACGGAGTGAAATATCCCCCACCAGATGCCCATGGGATGCCACCTCGGCCCGGCCTCCGGCCCGGCCATGAAGGCGATGGACAGCACGACCGCACCGACCACCTCGCACGCGACGGTGAAGAGCGCAATGCGCTTGACGAATGCGAAGACCGTGCCGAGCTGGAGGCCGCCCAGCGACTCCTGAACGAGGACCCGGTCCCGGAGGGTGGTTCGGCGCAGGAAGAGGAAGAGCAGCAGCGTGGAACCGGCCATGATGCCGAACCCGCCGGCCTGGATCAGCAGCATGATGACCACCTGCCCAAACGGGCTCCAGTGGCGCGCGGTGTCGACGACGACCAGCCCCGTCACGCAGGCCGCACTGGTCGCGGTGAAGAGCGCGTCGAGGAATCGGGTGCCCTCGCCGCTGGCGGCGGCCACCGGCAGCATGAGCAGGATCGTTCCGATACTGATGAGCACGCCGAAGAGGACCAACAGCGAGATCGCCGGCGAGGGCGCCTGGCGGAGGCGCTTCGGCGGCTTGACGGTGAACTGCTCGGGCTGGGTGCGCTCGACGCGCACGCGCCGGTCGCCGGGACGCGGCCCCTCGCGTGTCATCTGGGTGGTGCGATCGGCTGTGGCACCCGGGGAGGGTAGCGCCGGTCAGACGCGGTCGGAGTCTCCCGCCTGACCGAGCGGTGCGCCGACCGGCTCGGCATGCTGCGGACGGACGTTCCCGTCAGCAACCGGGAGCGGCACGCGGCGCGGCTTGGGCCTGAAGGGGCTCGTCTCAGGCACGACCGGCCCGTCCATCTCGGCGAGCGCACCGCCCCGGTACGCGTCCCACACCGCCATGACGGTGTCCCGGTGTGGCCGGATCCTGCAATGCTCGTCCCGGTTGCCCATCTCGTCGCAGTAGCCGAGCGGGACGCACTTGGGGGCGAGGAAGCTGCCGAAGAACGGGCTGACGCGGAAGATCTCGTGCCGGATCTGCTTGAACAGCTGGCGGATCTCCCACTGGGCCATGGTGCACAGACGCAGGCCCGACATGTGGATCAGCTGTCGCAGGTTGACGGTCATCACGAGGTTCGTCTGCATCGCGTTCGGGAAGATGAAGCGGGCGTCCTCGGCGGGCACCTCCGCCTGGAGCAGCTGGCCGTACAGGTCGAGGTTGTCGTCGATGGCGTGCTGGAATCGGCCGGCCAGGTCGTCCGGAAGGTCGCCCTTGCCGATGCTGTCCGGGACGGTGTAGTTATCGCGCTTCTTGAAGCTGACGTAGCGCTGCGACTGCTGGTCGAACGCGGTCCCCGCCCGGTGCCGCACCAGCTGGTGCGTCAGCGTCCTGGTCACGCCGCTGATCGCGAACGTGAAGTTGACGTGCTCGATCGTGCTGCCGTGCCCCGACTCCATGACCTTGCGGACGAGGCTCTGCTGCTTCTCGTCGGCGACCTGGCGGCTGACGGCCCTGTCCCAGATCTGATCCGGCACCTGCTCCGAGTAGCACGTCCGACAGGCCGTGTAGATGATCGGCAGGTAGTACTCCTCGACGATCTCCTTCGTCGGGAAGATGAGCGTGGCGGATAGGTCCGGCGAGGTGGGTGGCATCGGGAGTCCGAGTCTACAGCCGATGCCTCCCGCGGCATCCGCGTTATCCACAACCGGTGGTGCAGCGGCCGTCGTGGTTGTGTACATCTTGTGCACAACGGAACCCTCAGGCGTCGACGTCGGTCTCCTCGTCGTTCGACCTCGGCGGTGGGAGGCCGCGGCGGTCGTCGATCCGCGCGAGGCCATGGAGCCGGTCCAGGGCGATTCGGTTTCCGCCGGCACGCTTCGCGCTGGCGAGCGCCTCCTCCACCCGCGCCAGCAGGCCGTCGAGGTCCAGGTCCTCGGCGGGCCGCATCACCGCCACTCCCACCGACATCGTGACGTTCACCTGTTCGCCGCCGGCGGCGATGGGGCGGAGACCGACACGGCGCTGGAGCGCATCGGCAAATCTCGCGGCGCCGGCCTCGTCGGTATGCGGCAGCACCGCCAGGAAGCTGTCGCTGCCCGCGCGGCCGAGCGCATCGGCCTGGCGGACACGGAGCCGGAGCCGGAGCGCCAGCTCCGCGAGGATCGCGTCACCGGCCGCGGTTCCGTGCGTATGGTTGTGGTCGCTGAACCCATCGACGTCCAGCAGCACCAGGGCGACCGGGTGGGCGTAGCGGCGCGCCTGGGCGATCTCGATCCGAATGCGGTCCAGCAGGGCAGCTCGGCTGGCCACACCGGTCGTCCCGTCGGTCGCCGAGGAGCGCTCCAGCTCCTGCCGCTGGAGCTCGATCGTCCGGCGAGCCTGCAGGAGCTCCTCGATCGTGCCCCGCAGCTCGCGGCCCAGCCGCTCGCTCTCCGGGGTGCCTTCGGGATCCCGGATCACCGCCGTCACGCCCCCGCCGTTCCGCAGCAGCACCACGTCGATGCCGCCCATGCGGGTACCAAGGTGGACCGCTGCCTCGTCCGGCGGGAGCTCGGCGAGCCTGACGCCGAGGAGATCCTCGAGGCGGCCGCCAGCGGACGCGGAGTCCAGGCCGAGCAGGGCGGCGGCACGAGCGTTCCAGTCGCGCAGCTGGAGGTGTCCGTCGAAGCGCAGGACCGCATCGGACACCCGCCCGGCGAGGTCGGGCAGCCGCTCCATCGTCTCGAGCTCCGGTCGCTGGAGCGGCGGCGGGCGTACGGCCAGGCCCGCCAGCTGGCTTCCGGCCAGGACGGCGAACGTGATCGGCAGCTCCAGCCCGTCCGTGCGGGCGACGGCCAGGCCGCCGGCGGCGATCGCGAGGCCCGTCGCGACGATCCCCGTGGGTCGCTCGAGGACGACCACCCCCGCCAGCGCCGCGACGACCGCGGCGGCCCAGGCCATGGCGGGCCGTCCAGGATCGATCATGGTGCTCGCACCCGGCAGGAGTTCGCCGACCACCAGGATCTCGGCGATGACCAGCGTCACGGCCACCGTCGCGATCCGGCCGCCGCGGCCGGCCACCAGCGTCCACCGTCGCTCGGCGAAGGCCGCGCCGAGGAGCATGAGCGCCGCCCCGGCCACCGGCAGCTCCAGGCGGGCCCCCGCCAGGGCCGAGATTCCGGCGCCCGCCAACGTCGCGCTCGCGCCGGTCGCGAGAGCCGCGGACAGGGACCCGGAGCGCAGTGCGACGACCAGCATGGCCAGGCCGGAGGCCAGGGCCGCGACTGCGAGCCCGATCGCCACGGCGTCCGCGAGCCAGGCGAGGCCTGCCCCCGACAGGTTGGCGGCCGGGAGTGAGCGGGTGAGCCCGATCACGGCCGCGGCCAGCGCCGCACCGAGCGCGAGGGCTGCGGCGCGCACGGCGCGGCCAGGCTGGGGGGGCTCCATTGGCTTCAGTCTGCGGTTCCAGCGACTGCGGCCCAATGGTACGAACGCCGCCGCGGGACTTCGCTCCTATACTCGCCACGCCGTGAACGACCCGCGTCCGACCGCCGTGATGTCGCGCTCCGCGTTCCTTGGCGCGACCGACGAGCTGATCGCCGCCGGCGACGACATCGTCGCAGACCCCGACTGGGACCGCTTCCGCGGCTGGCTGCTCGCCTCCGACGGGTTGCTCGAGCGCGTCTGGGGCCGGATGGATCGCTATCACCTCGCATGGCTCAACGTCGGGCGCGGCAGTGCGCCGCCCGGGTCGAGCCTCGACGACGAAGGCACCCGGCGCTTCATCGCGGAGGTCGCGAGCGGAAAGCTCGCCGTCCTGCGTACGATGAGGACAGCGGTCGCGAAGCAAGGATGGAGCCTGCTGTCCGACGATCCGGACGAGGCGCACGAGGAGGAACGGTGAGCTACCCGATCGCGGCGGGCGGCCTGGCGGCCGTCCTCGCCCACCCGGACGACGAGAGCTTCGGCTGCGCCGGAGCGCTGGCGCTGGCACGTGACGCGGGCGTGACGACCCGTCTGCTGGTCGTCACGCGCGGCGAGGCGGCCACCGCGGATGGCGAGCCGGACCCCACATTCGGTGACCGCCGGGAGGCGGAGCTCATTGGGGCGGCGAAGGCGATCGGGCTCGATGAGGTGTCGATCCTCGAGGGCTACGCCGACGGGGTCGTCGCGGACCAGCCGTTCGAGACGCTCGTCGACGAGATCGCCGCCTGGCTCGCCGATCGCCGACCCCAGGCGGTCATCACATTCGGGCCGCACGGCGTCACCGGCCACCCCGACCATGTCGTTGTCGGCAGCGCGACCCGGTGGGCCGTCGAGCGGCTGGCGGAGACCGGGCAGGCCCCGAACGCGGTGTACGTGATCTCCCCGATCTTCGATCCCGGCGGCAACCGCTACGACCTCTCCCCGGAGGAGCAGACCGCCACGCACCGGATCGACATCACGACAGTCGCACCGCGCAAGCTGGAGGCGCTCCAGAGCCACGCCAGCCAGACCGACACCGCCGAGGAGATCACCGCACTGCGGGCGGCCATCGACGGCGGCGGTGAGATTCACGAGGGATATCACCGCGTCCGCCCGCTGGTGCCCTCACCGCATCCTCGGTTCGACACCGCGCTCCTCTAAGCCGCGCCGGCATAGGGCCGCGGCCAGTGGCCCGGCCCGCATCGGCGTACACTCCCTTCATGACGATCGACTCCAACCTCGGCAAGGTGGACGAGGTGATGACCGCGCTCTACGACATCCACGACCCGGAGATCGGAATGAGCATCGTGGACCTGGACCTGATCAAGGCCGTCGAGATCGGCACTGACGGCGCGCCCACCGAGATAAAGATGGTCCTGACGACGCCGTTCTGCCCGTGGGCCGGTGAGCTGATCCAGACCGTGAAGACGAAGGCCGAGGAGGTCGTCGGCCCGCCGGTCAAGGTCACCCTCCTGGCCGACCGATGGGAGCCCCCGCCGGGCCTCTTCTAGGCGCTGAGGCCTACGGCGCCCCGCGCGCTTGGCGGCTACCATCGGCGCCATGCGGATCTACACGAAGAAGGGCGATGACGGCTCGACGGGCCTGCTGTACGGCGGTGACCGGATCAGCAAGGCGGATCCGCGGACCGATGCCTACGGCACCACCGACGAAGCCGTGTCGGCGCTCGGCTTGGCGCGCGCGTCCATCGGGTCGCAGACGGACCGCGTGGAGGTTCGTCTCGCCGAGCTGATCCTCCGTCTGCAGCGCGAGCTGTTCGTGGTGGGGGCAGAGCTGGCAACCCACGCCGACCGGCGACCGCGGCTGACGGGGGGCATCTCGCTCGTCACGGCGGACATGGTGGCCGCACTGGAGAGCGACATCGACGAGCTCGAAACCTGGGTCGAGCAGCCGAAGGAGTTCGTCGTCCCGGGGGAGTCGTTGACCGGGGCGGCGATCGACCTCGCGCGGACGACCGTCCGGCGCGCGGAGCGCCGGTGCGTGGCCCTCGCCGCCGACGGCGGGCTGCCGGACTCCCTGGTGGTGCCGTATCTGAACCGGCTCGCCGACCTCCTCTTCGTCATGGCCCGCGCCGCGGACGGCGGCTTCATCGCGGTGCGCACCTGACGCTCGCCGAGCTCGTGCGGAATCAGCGCCATGTCCTGATGGAATTCGTGGAATCAGCGGCCGATGCGGGTAGAATTCGGTCGTTCGGCACCCAACCCACTACCAACAGCCAGCACCTCGAGGTCCGTCACGAGCCATGACCCTGACCGCGCCACGCCAGCAGATGTTCATCGGCGGCGACTGGGCCGATGCCGCGACCGGCGAGACGGTTGCGGTCGTCAATCCCGCGACCGAGGAGGAGATCGCCCAGGTCCCCAAGGGCGACGCCACGGACGTCGACCGCGCGGTCGCCGCCGCTCGAGCGGCGTTCGAGACGTGGTCGCAATCCACGCCGCAGGACCGGTCCAGGGCCCTCTATGCGTTCGCCGATGCGATCGAGAAGGACACCGAGACCCTGTCCCTGCTCGAGCAGCAGAACGTCGGCAAGCCGAAGGGCACGGCTGACTTCGACGTCGAGTTCACCGTCGACAACGTGCGGTTCTTCGCGGGCGCGGCGCGGGTGGTGGAGGGCAAGGCCGCCGGTGAGTACGTCAGCACTCACACAAGCATGATCCGGCGGGAGCCGGCGGGCGTCGTCGGGCAGGTGGCGCCATGGAACTACCCGCTGATGATGGCGATCTGGAAGCTGTGCCCGGCGCTGGCGGCGGGCTGCACCGTCGTTCTCAAGCCGTCTTCGATGACGCCGCTCTCCGCCATCCGGCTGGCCGAGCTCGCCGCGGACATCTTTCCGAAGGGCGTCTTCAACGTCGTGACAGGCCCGGGCGCCGTGGTGGGCGATCGGCTCATCCGGCATCCCGACGTGGACATGGTGAGCCTGACCGGCGACACCGCCACCGGCAGGGAGATTGCCGCCGCCGCCGCGCAGACCGTGAAGCGCGTCCATCTCGAGCTCGGAGGGAAGGCGCCGGTCCTCGTCTACGACGACGCCGACATGGACGCGCTGGCCGAGACCATCAAGCTTGCCGCCTTCTTCAACACCGGCCAAGACTGCACCGCCGCGACCCGCATCATCGTCATGGGCGACGGATACGACCGCGCCCTCGAGGCCCTGGTGCCGGCGGTCGAGTCCATCAAGACCGGCGACCCCGCCTCCGACCCGGAGCTCGACATGGGGCCGCTCGTCAGCCGGGCGCAGCAGGAGCGCGTGGCGGGCTTCGTGGAGCGCGCGCGTGACGACGGGGCGGAGGTCGCGACCGGCGGCGAGCGCATCGGCGACAGGGGATTCTTCTTCGCCCCGTCGATCGTGACCGGCGTCGCGCAGGACGCCGAGATCGTGCAGAACGAGGTCTTCGGTCCGGTCGTCACCGTTCAGCGCTTCACCGACGAGGCGCAGGGCCTGGCGTGGGCGAACGGCGTCCCGTACGGCCTTGCGGCGTCGGTGTGGACCAGGGACGTCAAGCGGGCGCTCCGCGCCGCCAGGGCGCTGCGCTACGGCACGGTGTGGATCAACGACCATCTCACCATCGCGTCGGAGATGCCGCACGGCGGGTTCGGTCAGTCCGGGTACGGCAAGGACATGAGCAGCTACTCGATCGAGGACTACACGATCGTGAAGCACGTGATGGCCAAGATCGTCGACTAGCGTCGCTGCCTCGCCCGCGCGGGTGCCCGCAGGCACTCGGCGTGCAACGACCGGGCGGATCAGACCGGCAATCGATCACCGGAGGAGCACCATGGCATCCCGACTCAACCCGTACCTCACGTTCCCCGGCAACGCGCGTGAGGCGATGGAGTTCTACCGCGACGTGTTCGGTGGCGAGCTGACCTTCATGACCTTTGCGGAAGGCGGCATGCAGCACGATCCGGCCGACGCCGACAAGATCATGCATGGGCAGCTCGAGACGCCGGCCGGCTACACGCTGATGGGCGCCGACCACGTGACGGGGGTCCCGGGCGAGCCGGCCACCGGCGTCCAGGTGTCACTGAGCGGGGAGTCGGACGCGGGCTCGGAGCTCTCTGGCTATTACGAGAAGCTCGCCGCGCGGGGCAACGTCGTCGAGCCACTGGTCGAGGCGCCCTGGGGCGACAAGTTCGGCATGGTGGCGGACCCGTACGGCATCCTCTGGCTGGTGAACATCGCGGGCGCCCAGCAGGGCTGAGCAGCGAGGGTCAGTCGCTACGTCGGCAGCGTCGCGGCGAGAGAGCGGTGAAGTACGGCGTCATCGTCACCGGAGGTCCGGTGCACGAGCAGGTTGCCCTGGCGCGTGACGCGGAGGCAAGCGGCTGGGACGGCGTCTTCACCTGGGACGGCATTCACGTCGGTGACACCCTGGAGGTGCATGACCCCTGGGTGCTGATGGCCGCGTTCGCCATGGCGACCGAGAAGGTTCGCATCGGCGCCATGATCCAGCCGCTGGCGCGCCGCCGCCCGTGGAAGGTCGCCCGGGAGTCGGTGACGCTCGACCACCTCAGCAACGGCCGATTCACCCTGTGCGTCGGCCTCGGCGCGCTCGATGACGCCGGCTGGGGCCGGCTCGGGGAGCCCACCGACCGCCGCATCCGGGCCGAGAAGCTGGACGAGACGCTGGCGATCCTGGCCGGGCTGTGGACCGGCGAGCCGTTCGGCTTCGCGGGCGCGCACTACCGGTTCGAGCCGATGGCCTTCCGCCCGATGCCGATCCAGCGGCCGCGCATCCCGACCTGGGTGGTGGGCGCCTGGCCTGCCGAGCGGTCGATGGCGCGAGCGGCGCGGCACGACGGCCTGCTGCCGCACGTCGTGGGCGGCGCCTCGGTCACGCCGGAGGCGGTCGCCGAGATGCGGGACTGGATCGCGGCGCGCCGGGGCTCGCTCGAGGGATTCGACATCGTCGTCGAGGGCACCGCCCAGCCCGGCACGTCGGACGAGCCGCGGAGCTTCGCGGACGCCGGGGCGACGTGGTGGATCGAATCAAACTGGGAATCCTTCGACCCGGCGGTGGCCCGCCGGCGGATCGAGGCCGGTCCTCCTCGCCCCTGAGGCGCGACCTCAGCCGGCCTCGAGGACGAGCGCCTCGTTCGGCCCGAGGTCGACCGACTCGCCCAGGCGCGCCCCCTCGCGCTGGCGGTCGGTGGCTACCAGCACGCGCCCCGGGCCGGCTTTCGGCACGACTCGCGGCTCGGAGGTGAGGTTGAGGGCGACGGTCAGCTGCCCCTGCGGGCCGATCCGTCGGAACGCGTAGGTGCCGGCCGGCGTCGGGCCGAAGCGCTGGAATTCGCCTGTCGCAAGCACCGGGTGTTCGCGCCGCACTCGAAGCAGGTCACGCGTGAGCGTGAGGAGCGACTGCGGATCCTCCGCCTGCCCGGCGACGTTCACGATGTCCGCGTCTGGTGCCAGTGGCAGCCACGGCGTCACCCCCGGCGCGGTGAATCCTGCGTTCGGCGAGGCGTCCCACTGCATCGGCGAGCGCTCGGGATCGCGTCCCCGACCGGGCTCGCGCTTCTCGAGAGGATCGCGCGAGTCTGCGGTGGCCACGGGCACGTCCACCATTCCGATCTCGTCCCCGTAGTAGATCGTCGGCGTGCCGCGCAGGGTGAGCAGCAGGAGCATGCCGACCCTGGCCTGGTCCCGCCCGGCCCGCGATGCGGAGGCGAATCGCGGCTGGTCGTGGTTGCCGAGCACCCAGCTCGCCCACGCACCCGCCGGCAGGGCGCCCTGGACGCCCTCGATCGCCGCGCGGACCGCCACATCGGTCCAGGGGCTGTAGGTCAGGTGGAAGTTGAACGGGACGTGGATCTCGTCCTGGCGCTCGCCGTAGTACTTCGCCCAGGTGTCGAAGTCGGGGTGATGCAGCTCGCCGATGCTGACCCGCTCACCGGGATAGGCGTCGAGCATCGACCGGAAGGCTCGATACAGCCCGTGCATGTCGGGATGGGCGTGGTCGTTGAGGTGCAGCTGCGTCGCCCAGGCCCCGAGCCGATGCCACGCCTCCGGGGACGGATTGGGAGGATTGTCCGCGAGGTCCGGGTCTTTCATCACCATCGGGGCGACATCGATTCGGAAGCCGTCGACGCCGCGGTCGAGCCAGAAGCGGGCCACGTCGAACATCGCCGCGCGGACCGCGGGGTTCCGCCAGTTCAGGTCCGGCTGCTCCTCCAGGAAGGTGTGCAGGTAGTACTGGCCGCGCCTCTCGTCCCACTGCCATGACGGCCCGGCGAACATGCTGATCCAGTTGTTCGGCAGGCTGCCGTCCGGCTTCGGGTCGCGCCAGATGTACCAGTCTGCCTTGGGGTTGTCCCGGGAGCTACGTGACTCCGAGAACCACGGGTGCCGGTCGCTGGTGTGATTCGGGACGTAGTCGACGATGACCCTGATGCCGCGGTCGTGCGCGGCGACGAGCAGCGCATCGAAGTCGGTGAGCGAGCCGAAGAGGGGGTCGACGTCCAGGTAGTCCGCCACGTCGTAGCCGAAGTCGGCCATCGGCGACGGATAGAACGGCGAGATCCAGATCGCGTCCACCCCCAGCCATGCCAGATAGTCCAGGCGGCTGGTGATGCCTGCGAGGTCCCCGGTCCCGTCCCCGTTGGCGTCCGCGAAGCTGCGCGGATAGACGTGATAGACGGCGGCCGTCTGCCACCAGCGCGGGGGGGTGTGCTCCATCCGCGCAGCGTATCGGGATGCGGCCGCCCGTGCGGACCCGGTCGGACCGGCCTGCTAGGATCGGGCCGATGACTGACGCATCGGTCCGCGAGCCCGCGATGCCGGAGGAGCGCTCCCCGGGCCGTACGCCGCCGCTCGGGCCGGGTGAGGCCGAACGGCTCTTCCGGGAGGGCGTGGCCCTCTTCAACGGGGTCCGGTACTGGCATGCACACGAGGCATGGGAGACCGTGTGGCGCGCGGCGCCGGACGAGGACCGCGACTTCTACCAGGGCCTGATCCAGGTGGCTGCCGGCCTGCTGCATGTCCAGCGGCGAAACCTGCGCGGGGCCCGGAACAAGCTCACCGAGGGGACCGAAAAGCTCCAGCGCTATCAGCCGGCGTACCAGGGCATCTTCGTGAACGAGCTCATCGGGCAGGGTACCCGGCTCCTCGGCGACCTCAACGACGGCTACCTGCCCTACCTCATCCCGCCCGTCATCCGCTTCGTGGAGGCCGACGGCCCCGACTTCGGTCGATGACCGACGAGCGGATCGAGCGTGACTCGATGGGCGACGTTCGCGTCCCGGCGGCGGCGAAGTGGCGTGCCCAGACCCAGCGGGCCGTCGAGAACTTTCCGATCTCCGGCGTGCGCATCGAGCGCTCGCTGATCGAGGCACTGGCTCGGATCAAGGCGGCCACCGCAGCGGTGAAGCTCGAGCTGGGCCTGGTTGATGACGACCTGGCGGCCGCGGTGATGCAGGCGGCCGTCGAGGTCGCCCGTGGCGACCACGACGAGCAGTTCCCGATCGACGTCTTCCAGACCGGATCCGGCACGTCGAGCAACATGAACATGAACGAGGTCCTGGCGACGCTCGCCGCGGAGCGACTCGGGCGGTCCGTCCACCCGAACGACGACGTCAACCACCCGATGTCGTCGAACGACATGTTCCCGGCCGCGATCCACATCGCAGCCACGTCCGGTGTGGTGCGTGACCTCGTCCCCGCGCTCGAGCACCTTGCCGCCTCGCTCGAGTCGAAGGCCGCCGAGTTCGCCGACGTCGTGAAGTCCGGGCGCACCCACCTCATGGACGCCACCCCGGTCACGCTCGGCCAGGAGTTCGGCGGATATGCGGCCCAGGCCCGCCTCGGGGTCGAGCGGTTGACGGCCTCCCTCCCGCGGGTCGCGGAGCTGCCGTTGGGCGGCACCGCGGTCGGGACCGGCATCAACGCGCCGGCCGGGTTCGGCGGGAAGGTGATCGCGGTGATCGCGGACGAGACCGGCCTTCCGTTGACCGAGGCCCGGGACCACTTCGAGGCGCAGGGGGCCAGGGATGGGCTGGTCGAGCTGTCGGGGCAGCTGCGGACGATCGCGGTGAGCCTGACGAAGATCGCCAATGACCTGCGCTGGATGGGATCCGGTCCACGCGCCGGCCTCGGCGAGATCAACCTGCCGGACCTCCAGCCGGGCAGCAGCATCATGCCGGGGAAGGTGAACCCGGTCCTTCCCGAGGCGACGCTGATGGTGTGCGCCCAGGTCGTGGGCAACGACGCCGCGGTGGCGTGGGGCGGGGCCGCGGGCAACTTCGAGCTGAACGTGATGCTGCCGATGATCGGCCGCAACGTCCTCGAGTCCATCCGTCTGCTCGCCAGCGTGACGCGCCTGCTTGCCGACCGCTGCGTGGACGGCATCACCGCCAACGCGGATCGCCTGCGCGAGTACGCGGAGAGCTCTCCTTCGATCGTGACCCCACTGAACGCGTACCTCGGGTACGAGGAGGCGGCCAGCATCGCAAAGCAGTCCCTCGCGGAGCGTCGGACGATCCGCGACGTGGTGCTCTCCCGCGGCCACGTGCAGGCGGGCCGTCTCACCGAGGCCCAGCTGGACGAGGCGCTCGACGTCATGCGCATGACGCGGCCGTAGGCCACCGGTCAGCGGACGCTCATCGGTCCAACTCCTTCATGTTGGGCAGGACGGCGTAGCGGAGCTCCCACCGCGGGCGGTCCAGCTTGGGGTCGTTGTCCACATACAGCCACGCCACCAGGTCGTCGGCGACGTGCGCCCGGACGATCGACTCCGTCCCATCCGGGGGATAGCGCTCGACCGACCGAGCCACTCCCCGGCCGAGATCGTAAAGGGTGAAGTCGCTCGTATCCGATCCCCACCAGGCGACGAACCTGGTTCCCAGCGACGGATAGTTCACGTAGTCGTGCCGTCCGAGGTTCATGGGGCGCACGTCGCCGTCCCGGCGGTCATAGCGGAAGAGGCGTCCCCAGTTGAACATGTTGAAGCCCCGATCCGCCTCCTTCCACACCACGAACGCTCCTTCCACCTGTGGCATGGTCGCGAGGCCGGACGTGTCGAGCCGCTGTGGTACCGCGGTCGTGTCCCTGATGTTCCACAGGTAGGCGTGACGTTCATCGGACTGGCGGTCTGACGCGTAGACCACCTCGGCGTAGACGATCGTGTCGCCGAACAGCGACGGCAGCCACAGCTCCGCCTCCGCGGCAAGCCGCTCGGCGAGCACGCGCGGCGTCCAATCTGGCGCCGATGCGACCAGCAACTGCGAGACCGGCCCGTCCGGCCCCATGTCGAACGCGGTCCAGGCGACCGACGGCTCGTATACCGAGATGCTGGGCACGAGGCCGCTCACGTCGGGGTGGCCCGGATGGGAGTCCAACAGCACAGCCTCGCCGTCGCGTGGCACGACCCAGAGGTCCCACGCCACCTCGCCGGACGTCGGCATGTCGACGAACGCCACGGTGTCGAGGTCGCCGGTGATCCTGGTCAGGGAGTGGTCGCGGGAGGGGTTGCGCCACACGAGTTCCGGTTGGACCTCCCCTGGGCCGGGGACCACGCGCCACAGGTCCGGGGCGGCTTCCGCCCCGGCCCCTTCCGCCAGGTTCGACGAGAAGATGATCGAGCTGCCGGTGCTGGCGAACTCGAGGATCGATCCGGCCGTGGACTGGTCCAGGGCTGCGATGTCGAGCTGGGCGGCGAAACCTGCGCGCCGGCTCGGTGTCGGTGTCGGCGCCGGCAGGCGGGCGACGGCCGCGTGTGGTTTGCGCGGCTCCGTCTGTGCCGATGCCTCCGGCCGTTTGGCCGCGGTCGGGAGCGGGCCGGGGACGGCGCACGCCGCCGTCCCCAGCACCATGGCGGCGAGCACCGCCGGTCCGCCGAGCGAGCGAGTCACCAGACCAGCCGCTGCGTGTGCTCGCCGATGAGTGCGGCCATGCTCCGCGTGGAGTTCCAGTACTTGCCGGTCGACCCGCCTTCGTCCCGCGACGAATCGGTGAAGTACACCCGGGCGAAGTCGGTGCCGGTCCACGCGCTATACCAGCCGTAAAGGGCGATCCAGTGGCCCGGCGAGTTCACCGGGTTCGGCCAGCTGGCCAAGTTGTACCTGGAGTACGGCGAGTGCGGCTTCACGGGGACTGCGAGCGGCATCTTGGAGCCGCTGACGTTCGCTCGGACGTAGGCCTGCAGCTCGTCGCCAGTGGCGCCATTCCGGTTCTCGTCGCGCAGGTGAGTGATCACCCATGCCCATGTCGCCGGTCGGCGCGGCGAGCCGGCCGTCCCGCGCTCCAGCCCGTAGATGAGCTCGTCGGCGTTCGTATATCCGTTGATGTCCGTTCGCATCCACTCCGCGATCCGAGTTTGGGTGTACTTGTTGGCCGACGATGCGACAGCCCACGAGTAGTTCGCGATCACCTGGCCGACCGCCGGGCCGCAGTAGTAGCTCTTCGTCTGGTCGCGCGCGTACACCGGCAGATACGCCTGCGGCACGTAGCAGGCAGTTGGCGTGGCGCCACCGTCTCCGGTGGCAGCAGCCTGAGCCGTCGAGCCGCTCGGGGTGGAGCAGGCGACGCTCGCGAGCCCGATGCCGGCGCGGTCCTGCTCGGCGGCGTAGGCCAGGGCGGCCGCCACCTTCCGGTCCGATGCCGCCTGCTGCGCCTGCGTGAGGGGCGGTTCCCCGGCGGGAGGGATCGGCTCGGGTTTGGTGGGCTTCGCTGCCGCGGCGGGGCCGGCCGCGATGGACGCCAGGATCACCGCGGTCAGCATCGCGATGATCGTTCGTCGAGAGAGCATGGGGCACCTCCTGTCCGTCGGAGGCGAGCCGGCATCGATGGGAGCAAACGGTGTAACCCCATGGTGATTTCAGTCTCTTTGCCGCGCCTTACCGGGCGCTTACTGAGTGCCGCCGCACGCGCCCTCCGCCACCGCGAGATCGTCGGGCCCCGTTCCCGGTGCCGGACACGACGAACGCCGGCCCGTTTCCGGACCGGCGCTCGCCGTACGCCGTCGAGGTGGGGTGCCACTACTTCAGCCCCGTTAACGATAAACAGGAACCCATCCCGACGGTTTTCTCTTGTGGCCACATGATCGGGGGGACGCGGGGCGGCCGATAGGGGCGGATGTCCCGTCGTGCCCGGGAATCCGTGGGCGAGCGACCGCGGATACAATCAGGAGCGCCGGATCCGCGTCAACCGCGCATCACGGACGCGCAGCTCAGGAGATCAACCCGACCCGTGACGACCACGTACCGCAACCTCATCGGCGGCGATTGGAAGGGGGCCGCCTCCGGCGCCACCTTCACCAGCGTCAGCCCGGCCGATCACCAGTCGGTCATCGGCGAGTTCGCCGCATCCGGACCCGTTGACGTTGAAGCTGCCGTCGACGCCGCCCGTCGCGCATTCCCGCAATGGAGCGCGATGCCGGCACCGAAGCGTGGGGAGATCCTGTTCCGCATCGCCCGCACCTTGGCCGAGCACAAGGAAGAGCTGTCGAAGCTCATGACGCGCGAGATGGGCAAGGTGCTGCCGGAGGCGCGTGGCGACGTGCAGGAGGCGATCGACGTCGCCTACTACATGGCCGGTGAGGGACGCCGGCTGTTCGGCCAGACCGTCCCCTCCGAGATGCCCGACAAGTTCGCGATGAGCATCCGCCGGCCGATCGGCGTGGTCGGCATCATCACGCCGTGGAACTTTCCGGTCGCCATCCCGGCCTGGAAGCTGTTCCCGGCCCTCATCTGCGGGAACACCGCCGTCGTGAAGCCGGCATCCGACACGCCGGCGTGCCTCGTGCGCTTCGTCGAGCTCCTCATGGAGGGCGGATTGCCGGATGGGGTCGTGAACGTCGTCACCGGCAGCGGCGCTGAGGTCGGCAACGCCATCGTTGACCACCCCGACATCAAGGTCATCAGCTTCACCGGGCACACCGATACCGGCGTGGAGATCAGCACGCGTGCCGCGAAGACGCTGAAGCGAGTCAGCCTGGAGCTGGGCGGCAAGAACCCGATCGTGATCTGGGAGGACGCGGACCTGGACCTGGCGCTCGACAGCGTGGTGTGGTCCGCGTTCGGGACGTCCGGCCAGCGCTGCACCGCCGCCTCGCGGCTGATCGTCCATCGTGCGGTTCACGACGAATTCGTGCATCGCCTTCAGCAGCGCGTCGCGAAGCTCGTCCTCGGGGACGGGCTGGAGGACGCCACCGATGTCGGACCGGTCATCAACGAGCGAGCGGTCGAGCGCATCGCGTCGTACGCGGCGATCGGGCGGGACGAGGCCGACCTCGTCATCGGCGGCGAGCCCGCCCGCGACGGCAAGCTGTCGAAGGGCTCGTTCTTCCAGCCGACGATTTTCACCGAGGTGAAGCCCGACGCACGAATCGCGCAGGAGGAGATCTTCGGCCCGGTGACTTCGGTGATTCCCGTGACCGACTGGGACGACACGGTCCGGATCGTGAACAGCGTCAAGTACGGCCTCTCCACCTCGCTGTTCACCCGCGATGTCAACCTGGCATTCCGCAGCATCCGCGACTTCGATTCCGGCCTGGGGTACGTGAACCACGGCACCATCGGCGCGGAGGCCCACCTGCCGTTCGGCGGCACGAAGGCCACCGGCAACGGCCACCGCGAGGTGGGACAGGCGGCGCTCGACTTCTTCAGCGAGTGGAAGAGCGTCTACGTCGACTACTCCGGGAAGCTCCAACGGGCGCAGATCGACACGACCTTCGTGGACGAGTCCTAGCCGCTCCCATCGCTGGGGGCCGTACGCGCCCGTGTTGCCGCTCGGCATGGTGCGTGCGAGGATGCCGGCCCATGCGCCTGCCCCACTTCCCGCTGCACACGGTGCTCTTCCCGCACCTGCCGCTGCCGCTCCACCTCTTCGAGGAGCGCTATCGGGCGATGGCGACCGACCTGATGGCGACCGACTCGCCATATGGCGGGCGGTTGGTGGTGAGCATGATCACGAACGGGCCAGAGGTCGGTGGAGAGGCGACGACGCAGCGCGTCGGCACCATCTGCGAGGTGCACAGCGCCGAGCGTTTCCCTGATGGTCGGTGGCTGCTCCTGGTGGTCGGTGTCGCGCGGGCGTCCGTGCGGAGCATCGAACGATCGGGCGCCTACGCGGTCGCGGAGGTGGACGTCATCGACGATCCGGCCGGCGCGGATGCCATCCCACTCGTCCCGGCGGTGCAGCGCGCACTCGACGCCTACCTGGCGACCGTGAAACGTTTCGTGGCCCGCACAGCGTCTGGGGGTCACAGTCCACAGGAGTCACCCGAAGTGCGCGCATCCCTCGACGCCGTGCTGAAGCCGATCCAGCTGCCGGAAGACCCGGTCGCCGCCAGCTACGCCGTCGGCGGCGTGCTCCAGGTGGAGCTGGCGCGCAAGCAGCAGCTCCTGGAGCTCCCGGATGCAGCCAGCAGGCTCCGCGCGGAGCTCGAGCTCCTCCGGCGCGAGGTCCGACTCCTGGACGATGGCTCCATGCCGCCGGTCCCGGCCGGCGACCTCGGCTACCACCCGAACTAGACCGATGCGCCACTCTCCAGTCTTGCCGGTTGTGCTCGTCGTGCTCGTCCTCTTGGGCGCGTGCAGCTCCACCCAGCCCTTGACACCCGCCGCCTCGCCGTCCGGTGGCTCGGGCGCGCCGGTGCCCAGCGGCACGCCGGACGCGACGCCAGGCGCCGGGTCGCCCTCGTCCTCGGCGTCGCCCAGCGCTCGCCCGAGCGGCTCGGCGACCCCGGGGGCGACCCCGGCAGCCACACCGGGCCGGACTCCCGCTCCTGTCGCGGGCACCGAGTACACCGTTCGACCCGGCGACAGCCTCGCGGCGATCGCTGCGGCCTTCGGGACGACTGTCGAGCAGCTGCAGGCTTGGAACGCGAACCGGTACCCGTCGATTGCGACGAACGCGAACGTCATCGAGCCCGGTTGGGTGCTCCTCGTCAGCGGCGACCCGAACGTGACGCCGCGGCCCGCGCCGACGGCCGCTCCTCAGCCACCTGCCCCCACGACGCCGCGGCCCACCGCTGCCCCTGCCACACCTCGCCCGTCGCAGCCCCCCACGGGTGGCGGCGGCTGCACCGCCGGTAACCGGGTCGGGGCCGGGTCGATCCAGGTGTTCCACACGATCCCGAACGCCGGTCCCGGCGTGGCGCTCACCTTCGACATGGGCGGGCGGATGGATCCGGCCGTCGACATCATGAACTTCCTCGTCGCCAACCGCGTGTGCGCCACGATCTTCGCCACCGGCATCATGAGCCAGACGCCCCAGGGACAGCAGGTGATGGCGATCATCCGTGCGCACCCCGAGCTGTTCGAGATCGCCAACCACACGATGTACCACTGCGACCTCGCACGCGGCGGCGGCGGATCACCCTCCACCCAGCCGTGTGCGGGCGGTCCGTTCAGCGCCGACCGCATCCGGCAGGAGATGACGCAGGCTGAGGCGATCCTCCGCGACGGCACGGGGCAGAGTCCCCAGCCGTACTGGCGGCCGCCGTACGGCTCGGTGAACGACGCCGTCCTCAACGCGGTCGCTGCCGCTGGCTATACGAAGACGTTCATGTGGGACATCGACACCATCGACTGGAAGCCGATCAGCGACGGTGGGCCGACCGCTCAGCAGATCGCCTCGAAGGTCGTTGGCAATGCCGTCAACGGCTCGAACGTGCTCTTCCACCTGGGAGGCTACGAGACGCTCGCGTCCCTGCGCCTTATCGTCCCTGGCCTGCGAGACCGCGGGTTCACCCTCACCAGCCTCTCCGACCTGCTGAACTGACCTTCAGCCGCCGGTTTCCGCGATGCCCTGTGTCGGCGTCCTTGCCGCCTCGAGCGCCTGGGCGAAGAGGCGCACTGCCGTGTCGACCTCTTCGGCGCTCACGATCAGCGGAGGGCTGAAGCGGAGCGACGACTCGCCGCACTCCAGGGTGAGCAGGCCGAGGCGGAAGGCGGCCTCCTGGACAGCCTCCGCCTCCTCGTGTGAGCCGAACTCCACGCCGAGCATGAGGCCGGCGCCGCGGATGTCGCGGACCGCGTCGGTGGCAACTTGCTCCAGCCCGGTCCGCAGGCGGTCGCCTGCCGAGCGCGCGTTGGCGAGCCCGTCGGCCTCGATGACGTCGAGCGTGGCCAGGCCGGCGGCCGCGCAGACCGGGTTGCCGGCGAAGGTCGACCCGTGCGCTCCCGGTGGCCATGTCCACACCGAGTCCCGGGCGATGAATGCACCGATCGGCATGCCGGAGGCGATGCCTTTGGCCGTCGTGACGATGTCAGGCTCCACGCCCATCTGCTCGATCGCCCACCATGAGCCGGTGCGCCCCATGCCGGACTGGATCTCATCGGCGATGAGCAGCATGCCGTGCTCGTCACATAGCGCCCGCAGGCCTTCCATGAACGCCCTAGGCGCCGGGAAGTAGCCGCCCTCGCCCTGGATCGGCTCGATGACAATGGCCGCCACGTCCGAGGGGGCGATCTGGCGGCCGAAGATGGTGCGCCTCAGGTACTCGAGCTCGGCGGAACCGTCACCGCCCGAGCCCTCCTTCCACGACCGAATACGCGGGAACGGCGCGTGGTGCACCATCGGAATGAGCGGGCCGAACCCGGCGCGCTGCTTCACCTTCGAGTTGGTGAGTGACAGCGAGCCCATCGTGCGGCCGTGGAACGCCCCTTCGAACGCGACGATCCCCGGCCGGTGCGTGTGATACCTCGCGAGCTTGATTGCGCCCTCGACCGCCTCCGTGCCGGAGTTGGTGAGGAAGACCCGGGCCTTCTCCTCGAACGGCGCAAGGGCGGCCAGGCGCTCCATGAACTCGAGGTAGCGCGGCTCGTAGAAGTCGGTCGCCGCAATGTGGATGAGCCGGTCCGCCTGCTCCTTGATGGCCTGCACGACGCGCGGGTGCGAGTGGCCCGTCGAGCACACCGCGATGCCGGCCGCGAAGTCGAGAAAGCGGTTGCCGTCGACGTCGGTCACCACGACGCCGGAACCGGACTCGGCGACGAGCGCATACGCTCGGGTCAGTGATGGGCTGGCGACGGCGGTGTCGCGCTCGATGATGGCGCGGGCCCTGGGGCCGGGCAGCTCGGTGGCGATGTGCGGCGCTGTCGGTCTCGGGGCAGCCGCACCCGCGGAGGGAACTTCCATGGTGGTCATGAGGTGGTGCACTCCGGGTTCGGAGTGGCGCGTCCTGCCCGCGCACCTTGGCTAGATCGCAGCATGCTAGCAGGCGCTCCGCGCCGTGCTAACCCCCTGGTCCCGCGTGGCGGCGATCGCGTCGCCGATGAGGCCGGGCCCGGCGTAGATCATCCCGGTCCACAGCTGGACGAGGTCCGCTCCCGCTCGGCGCAAGGCGGCTGCGTCCGACCCCGCGCCGATCCCTCCTGAACCGGCGACAGCGAGCCCGCGGCCAGCCGAGTCCCGTACCGCGCGCTCGGTGGCGGAGCGCAGCGGCTCGCCGGACAGTCCGCCGCTCTCACGAGCCAGTCGGCGCGAGCGAAGGCCTGGCCGTGTGACCGTCGTGTTCGAGACGATGACCCCGGATGCGGCGGAAACGGTGAGGTGATCGAGCAGGGAGCGGCGCTCCTCGTCCGACAGGTCGGGGGACAGCTTGGCCAGCAAGGGCACGCCGGGCGCCGCGTCGGCAACGGCTTCGAGAATGTTCGTCAGCCGATCGGGAGCCTGGAGCTGTCGGAGGCCCGGTGTGTTGGGCGAGCTCACGTTGATGGCCAGGTAGTCCGCCACTCCCGCCACCGAACGGGCAGCCGCGGGATAGTCGTCCGCGCCGCCATCACGGTTCTGCCCGATGTTGACGCCGATCACGAACCCGGGCGGGAGGTCCGGCCGCGCCGCGCTGATGCGAGCCGCCAGCGCCTCCGCGCCGGCGTTGTTGAATCCCATGCGATTAATCAGTGCCGCATCGGCCGGCAGGCGGAAGAGGCGTGGCCGCGGGTTGCCCGCCTGGGGGCGCGGAGTCACCGTGCCGAGCTCGACGAAGCCGAATCCGAGGGCCGCCCAGCCGGCGATGGCGATGCCGTCCTTGTCGAACCCGGCCCCGAGGCCGACGCGATTGCGGAAGTGAAGGCCGACGACCTCGACGGGGGGTCCGGCGGTGGCCGGCGCACCCGAAGCCGTCGGAGCAAGCGCGCGGCCCGCCGTCGAGCCGAGCGACCGAACGGCGAGATGGTGGACGCGCTCTGGGTCCAGGGAGAAGAGGAGCGGGCGGGCGGCGCGGTAGGCCGCGGTGCGCCAGCTCACGGCGTCAGCCGTCGTTCGCGCGGGGGAAGGCCATCTCCTCCGGGTACACCGGCGGCAGCGGGTCGCCCTCGTCGTCGATCGAGGGGCGTGACGGATCCGGTGACATGAACTCGTGCCAGACCTCCGTCCCGGCCGCTGGTGGGTCGTCGAGCTCCTTGATGGCCACGATGCCCTCGAAGCGGATGGTGCCGGCTTCGCCCTCGTCCGTCTCGTAGTCGTCCTCGTACTCGGGCGCCATCTCGACCGCGCGGCCGAGCGCCGCCTCCTCGTCCGCGCCGTCGACGAGGACCACGCGGTCCTCCACCAGCGTCGTGCGACCCGGGTCACCGGCTCGATAGCCATAGCGCAGCTGTACGGCGAACCAGCCCGACGGCTCCACGACCGTCTCGTCGGCACCCGCGTGATCCCGATCGATCACAGGATCGCCGGTTCGCGGTGCTCGATGACCGTCTGCGACTGTTCCCGCAGGAACTGCTGGACGTAGTACGGCCCGAGGCCGCCCTTCCCCGATGAGCCCGACCCCTTCCATCCGCCGAAGCTCTGGATGCCCGGCCAAGCGCCGGTGGTCGCACCGGCGCGGCGGTTGACGTACACCACGCCCGCCTGGATGGTGTCGAGGAAGCGGCGAACCTCCGACTCGTCGCGGCTGAAGATGCCGGCGGTCAGCCCGTACGCCGTGTCGTTGGCCTGGTGGAGCGCCTCGTCCAGCGAGTCCACCTCCCCGACGACGAGGAACGGCACGAACAGCTCGTCGTGGAACAGCCGATGCTCGAGTGGCAGGCCGGTCACCACGGTCGGCGTCGGGAAGAAGCCTCGGGAGTCGTCCGCCTCGCCGCCGATCTCGACGGTGCCGCCGTCGGCCTTCGCCTCGTCCACTGCCGTGGTGAAGGTGTCCAGCGCGCGCTGGTTGATCACCGGGCCCATCCAGCTCTCGCGCTGCGTCGGGTCCCCGACGGTGATCGACCGCGTCTTCTCGACCAGCTTCTCCACGAATTCCCGCGCCACCGGCTTTTCGACGTAGACCCGGGAGTTGGCGCTGCACTTCTGGCCGTCAAAGCCGAAGGCGGAGCGCATCACGCCCTCCGCGGCCTCGTCGAGGTCCGCGTGGCGGGTGACGATCGCGGGGTTCTTGCCGCCCATCTCGGTGATGATCGGCCGCGGATAGTCCCTGGTGAAGCCCCGATGGAGCTTCATGCCGACCTCGTAGCTGCCGGTGAAGACCAGCCCGTCCAGCCCCGGGTTCTCCTCCAGCTCTGCCCCGACCGTCTCGCCGGGACCCGTGACGAGATTGAACACGCCGTGCGGGAGCCCGGCGTCGCGGAGCGCCTCGCCGAACTTCCAGGCCAGCAGCGGCGCGTCCGAGCTCGGCTTGAGGACGACCGTGTTGCCCGCGATCATGGCGCCCCCGGCCGGGCCGCCGGCAAGGGCCATCGGGAAGTTGAACGGGCTGATGACGCCGAAGACGCCGTATGGGCGCAGGACGGAGCGGGTCTTCTCGGCTTCCGACAGCGATCCCAGCGGCTTCACGAAGCCATCGGCCTTCTCGAACTCGTCGCTGTAGTAGCGCAGCAGGTCAGCGGTCTCTTCGACGTCGCCCAGTGCCTCGAGGCGCGTCTTGCCGACCTCGATCGACATCAGTGCCGCGTAGTCGAACTGCCGCTCGCTGATCAGCTCGGCCGCGCGGCGCAGGATCGTCAGGCGATCACGCCACGGTGTGTCGCGCCAGCCGGGAAACGCCGCGCGGGCTGCGTCGATGGCATCGCGCACGTCCTGGCGCGTGCCGTTCGCGAAGCGCGCCACGACAAGCTCCCGGTCGATGGGCGACCGATCCTCGAAGGTGTCGGCCGAGGTTCGCTGCTCGGCGCCGATGATCATCGGGTACGTCGTGCCGAGCTCCGACCGGGCGCGCCCCAATGCGGCATCGAACGCGACCTGGAGGTCCTCGTTGTCGGCGGACAGGGTGGAGTAGGTGATCTTCATGCGTGGCGTGGTGGCCATCGGTCGACGGAACGCCTCCTGCGTGGCTTACGGCATTCACGGGCGACATGCGCCCGGAAGGGTGGTCGCGATCGTGGGCCACCATTATCGCATCGGTCGGTCCGGGGCAGGCCGAAGGCCAGGCTCCGGGGGGAGAAGAGCCTGGCCTTCGACCCGACGATGATATCCGCCGCGATCCGCGGCCGCAACCGGGTTTCGCACACCGATTTCGGACCGATCCGCCGGTCCGTCCACCGATCGAGGCGCGCGGTACTCAGGCGGCCGGCTTCTCCCTGTGGAACAACGCCAGATTCAGGCGGAGCATCGACGGCCGCGGGCCCATGAGAAAGGCCCGCCCCCGGTCGCCGTAGAGATGCGGCAGCAGCTCGTGGGCCAGCTGTGCATCCGACAGGTCGATGCGCGTGTGGACGACCTTGATCTTGAAGCCGTTGCGCAGCCACCACCCGGAGCGGCGCTGCGTCGCCTCGAGGGCGTGGGCGACGACCTCGGGCTCCAGCAGCGTGGCCATGTCGTCGCGCCCGTAGTATCCGATGACGATCAGCCGCCCGCCCGGTCGGAGCACGCGCATCGCCTCGCCGATCCCCGGGGCGGACGCGTCTTCCGGCTGGATCTTGCTGGTGAGGACGATGTCGACCGCGCCATCCCGCAGCGGCAGGGCACCGATGTCACCCTCGACCATGCGGATGTTCGGTTGATGCGATGCCACGGCGCGGCGTCGGGCGGTCGCGAGGAGCCGGGGGTCGGACTCCACGCCGTACGTGCGGCCCGTCCGACGGGCGAGGAGCATCGGATAGTGGCCGATGCCGGTCCCGACGTCGGCGATCCGTCGGCCGCTCAGCGGCACCACGCGCTCGAGTGCGTCGAGGACCTTGCGGTCGGGGTCGAAAGCGGCGCCGAGGCGCTGGTGGAGCGCCGGGTCTGCGTCCGTCCAGGCGGGAAGGATGGGCGGCATCAGGGGATCTCGACGCGCAGAACGGCCGGCTCCCCACTCTCGAGCGCCAGGATGTCGTTGCCGGACAGCACCTGGAGGTCGAAGGCCACGGGCCCATCCGCCGTGCGGTTCACGACCAGCGGGATCTCCAGTGTTGCGCCCGGCAGCAGCGGGCCCCATCCCACGGAGGTCGTGCCGGCCGGCTCGCCCTGCTCTCCGGGGCCGATGACCCATTTCGTCCATGGCTGCACCAGCGGCGGCCCGCCCTCCACGATGCGATCCGGCGATGGTGCGAACGGGGCGAGGAAGAGGGTCTCGTCGAGGTCCGTGTGCCACCGCAGCACGAGCTCGTCGATGCGCTCGTCTGCGGCGCTGATGACGGTCACAACGATGCGTCCGTCGCCGTCGGCCGGCACGTCGGGCGATACGTCGACAGTCACGACGCGCGGGTCGCTGCCTTCGGGCAGCTCCAGGGAGAGCGACGGGGCCGGCGTCGCCGAGGCCGTGGCCTCGGCGGTCGCGGGAGCGCTCGGCGGATCGCTTGGCGGCAGCACCGCGGTGGCCGTGGCAGCGGAACTCGGCGACGCAGCGTCGGCCGACGGGCTCGTCGACGGGCTCGTCGACGGTTCGGGAGTGCAGCCGACAGCCGTGGTCAGCAGCAGGAGGATGGCGAAACGCCTCACCGCGTCACCTCCTCGAGCTCGGGCAGTCGGTTCCGGATCGCGTAGCCTGCCGCCTGGGCTCGGCTCACCAGCGTGAGCTTGGCGAGGATGCTGGACACGTAGTTGCGGACCGTCTTCTCCGCCAGGCCCATGCGGTCGGCGATGTCCCGATTGCTCGCTCCATCGGCGAGATGCGCAAGGACGCGCCGCTCCTGCTCCGTCAGCTCGGCAAAGGCGCCGGCCTCCTCGAGCCGGCTCGCGTTCCGGAGCCGGTCGAGCACACTGCGCGTGACCGCCGGGTCGAGGAGGGATCCACCGTCCGCGACGACGCGCACGGCGTCGACCAGCTCACCCGAGCCGACACGCTTCAGCACATAGCCCGAGGCGCCCGCATCGATCGCGTCGAAGAGCGCATCCGAGTCGGCGTGGCTGGTCAGCATGATCACGGGGACGTCCGGGAGCTCGCGCGTGATCGTGCGGCAGGCGTCGATCCCCGAGCCGTTGGGCATCCTGATGTCCATGACCGCAACGTCGGGTCGGTGCCGCCGCGCGAGGTCGACGGCTTCGTCACCCGACGCGGCCTGTGCCACCACGGACAGCCCCGCCTGCGCGTCCAGGAGCGCGGCGAGGCCGATGCGGACGACTTCGTGGTCGTCGGCGATGAGGATGCGGATGGGCGCCTGGGCGGCGCCGTCGGGAAATGGTGCAGTCATGAGGGGCGGCGAACGGTCGCCACCGGCATCGTAAGGGACAGGCGCGTACCCTGCCCGGGAGCGCTCTCGAGCTCGAGCTCCGCGTCGAGCAGCTCCGCCCGACGGCGCATGTTGGCCAGTCCCTGGGCGCGCCCGCGCCGGCCCCGGCCGCCGCCACCGGCGGGAGGCGTGAAGCCGGCCCCGTCGTCGCGAATCTCGAGTGTGAAGCGCCGCTGGGTGCACGCCATGCGCACCGCCACCGTCGTGGCATGAGCGTGGCGCAGGACGTTGCTGAACGCCTCGGTGACGATGTTGCGCAGCTGCACTGCCTGCTCGGGGGTCAGCCTCGGACGAAACAGGCCCTCGGACGCGACGTCGACCTTGACGAGCGTATGGGCCTGCAGCTCATCGGCAACCGCGAGCACGATCGCCTCCGCGTCTCGGGTCTCCAGCTCGCCCGACCGGAGGTCGAAGATCGTGCTGCGGATGTCGCCGGTGATCTTGTTCAGCTCGGCCATCACCGTGCCGATGCGATTCCGGGTCCGCTCCGGCGCGCCCTCGGCGTCCGTTGCTGCCTGTTCCAGGTGCAGTCCTGCGGCATAGATCGACTGGATGATGCCGTCGTGCAGGTCACGCCCGATCCGCTCTCGCTCTCGGAGCAGGCTCTCCCGTCGTCGGGCATCGGCGAGCGCGCGATCGGTCTCGCGCTCGAACAGCTCGAGGCTCCGGATGACCGCCACCGCGATCGCCAACCCGGTCAGCGAGCGGATCACCTCGATGGGGATGCCGACCGACTCGAGGACGGTCCGCGAGTTCAGCACCGATGCCGGCGCGAACGGCGCGGGCAGTGGAACGAGACCGGCGACCACGGCGTACACGAGAAAGGCAACGGATGCGACCCGCAGCGATGCCGCGACCCGCGGCCCGCCGACCGGCGCCAGCAGCAGCGTGCTCCGTCGGAGTCCGATGGCCACCAGGACGGCCGCGGGCACGGCGAGCAGCATGCGAGCCGTCACGTCGCCGACGGCGAGCGGCGACCCGACGCCCGCGAGTGCCGGGCCGATCTCGGCGGCGCGCAGCCACGGTCCCGGCTCGGCGACGTATCCCGCCGCGGCAGTGCTCGACAGGACGATCGTGGCCACCAGCCACAGGAGGCTGACTGCCGCAGGCACCACTCGCATCCATGGCTGGCCGTGGATGCGCGGCAAACTTGCCGGGTCCCGGGTGCTGAGGAGCAGCTCGACGCCGAACTGGAAGAGAAACGCGAAGCTGAGCGGCTTGAGGAGGAGCTGCAGGACGAGCAGGCTCTCGACGAGTGGCTGCGGCAGGAAGCCCGCCTGGATCGGGATGAACAGGTAGCCCCACTCCATGAGCCCGTGCACGATGCCGAAGGCCGCGAGCCAGGCCAGCGGACGCGCCAGCGGCAGCTGGGACCGCTGGCGGCTCTGGAGCGCCACCGCCAGACCCGTGACGAAGAAGACCTGCCCGTACACCGACAGGACGATGATCCGGTTCGTCTCGAACAGCTCCGCCAGCCAGCCCATCGGGGCTGATGGTAGGGGACGGCCTCACCTTGCTACGATCGGCTGCAGATGACCGAACAGCCGACGGCGCAGCCGTCCTCCCCCACACCTACGCCCGTGCGGCTGTGGTTCGCCTGGGCATTCCTGCTGCTCGGAGTCACCGGGCTGCTCCTCGGTCGGATCGTGGAGTTCATCGACTTCAGCGAGCGTGCTCCGTTCAGCCTCCTCGGCATCTTCATGATGGTGGAGCTGGCCCTCGTCCTGTTCGGGATCACCACGGCGCTGCAGCGCAAGCGGATCGCATATCGCTTCGCGATCGCGATCGCGCTGCTGCCCGTCCCGATCCTCGCCGGACTGCCACCGGTCCTCCTGCAGATGCCCCCGGCGGCCGCCAACGGGTGGTACCTGCTGACCGTCCCCCTGGGCGCGCTGGTGAGCCTGATTCTCGTCATCGGCCTGCTCAGCGCGTCCGCGCGGTCCTACTTCTCCGAGGCCTGAGCCGCCGCGGTACCCGCTCGGCGACTGCGACGCACCGCCCGCAGCCGGCATCTCCCTATACTCGGCCGCGATGCACGTGCTCAGCTACGTCCGCGACGGCGATGCGCGGCTCGGGATGCGCGCCGGTGGGGGGATCGTGGACCTGACCGAGTCGCTCGGCGTGACGGACGTCGGCGAGCTGCTGCAGCGCGGGCTGAAGGTGGACGACTCGGCCGGCGCCGGAGAGCCGATCGACCCGGACGGCGTGGTGCTGCGCGCGCCGATCACCCGTCCGGGCAAGATCATCTGCGTCGGGCTGAATTACCACGACCACTGCCGAGAGCAATCCATCGAGCCACCCGCGTACCCGATGCTGTTCAGCAAGTTCGCCAACGCGGTCAGCCATCCAGGCGGACCGGTCACGCGCCCGGCGGCGACCGACATGCTCGACCTCGAGTGCGAGCTGGCGGTGGTGATCGGCCGCCAGGCGTCACGGGTCTCGCGAGATGAGGCGCCGTCGGTGATCTTCGGGTACACGATTCTCAACGACGTGACGATGCGTGACCTCCAGAAGGAAGATCGCCAGTGGCTGCGGGCGAAGGGCTCCGACGGGTTCGCGCCGATGGGACCGGGTGTGGTGACCGGCGACGAGCTGGGCGACCCGGGGGCGCTGCGCCTCCGCTCCTTCGTGAACGGGGAGCCATGGCAGGACTCCACCACCGGGGAGATGGTGTTCGACGTCCCGACCATCGTCGCGTTCGCCTCGCGGACGATCACGCTCGAGCCGGGCGACGTCATCGCCACCGGAACGCCGGCCGGCGTGGGTCACTACCAGTCCCCGCCCCGCTATCTGTCGGACGGGGACGTCATGCGCTGCGAGATCGACGGCATCGGCGCGATCGAGAACCCGGTGGTCGATGCTCCCGACCGCCTGGACGACCACGCCTCCGCCGCCGGGCTGAGCGCCCTCGGGTGAGAGCGCTCGCCAAGGTGGCCGCCGGTCCGGGGCTGGAGCTGATCGATCGCCCCGCCCCGGCGCCGCGCCAAGGGGAGGTGCTGCTCCGGGTCGAGGCGGCGAGCATCTGCGGGACGGATCACCACCTCTTCAGCTGGGACGAGTGGGCCGCGGAGAACCTCGAGCCGCCGCGCGTGCTGGGCCATGAGCTGGCCGGCACCGTCCTGGGCACCGGACCGGGCGTCACCCGCGTGAAGGAAGGCGACCTGGTCGGCGTGGAGTCGCACCTGTTCGACTGGACGTGCGCGCAGTGCCGCGGCGGCGACATGCACCTGTGCCGCAACCTGCGCGTCATCGGCGTGCACACCGACGGCGGGTTTGCGGAGCAGGTCGTCATCCCGGAGGCGAATGCGATCGAGTCGAACGGGCTCGACCCCGCGGTGATCGCGCTCCAGGAGCCGATGGGCAACGCCGTCCACGCTGCATTCGCGGAGCCGGTCGAAGGACGCTCGGTGCTCGTCACCGGCTGCGGACCGATCGGGCTGTGCGCGGTGGGCATCGCCAAGGCTGCCGGAGCGAGCATCGTCATCGCGACCGACACGGAGGACTACCGGCTCGACCTGGCGCGCGTCATGGGGGCCGATCTGGCCCTGGACGCGGCCGACCCGGCGACCGAGGAGCGGATCGGCGAGGCCACCGGTGGCGACGGCGTTGAGGTGGTGCTCGAGATGAGCGGCGCGGCGCCTGCACTGGACCAGGCGCTGCGGTTGATCACCCGTGGCGGCTCCATCAGCCTGCTGGGCATCTTCGGCGAGCCGCCGACCGTCGACCTCTCGGAGCTGGTCATCATGAAAGGGCTGCGCCTGCACGGCATCTACGGTCGCCGTATCTACGACACCTGGGAGCGCACCCAGGGTCTACTGAGAGGCGGGCTCGACGTGTCACCGATCATCACGCACCGGTTGGATCTCGCCGATTGGGAGCAGGCGTTCGAGCTCATCGGCTCCCGGCACGCCGGCAAGGTGGTTCTCGCCCCATAGTCGGGCCGCACTATCCTGCACGCATGACCGAAACGACGGCGCGAACGCGGAACCCGATGGCCTTCCTGGACGCGGAGATCGACGAGCTGAAGGCCAAGGGCCTGTATCGGCGGCTGCGCGTGGTCGAGAGCGAGCAGAAGAGCCGCTGCGTGATCGACGGGCACGAGGTCATCACGCTGTCCAGCAACAACTACCTGGGCCTGAACACCCATCCCCGGCTGCGACAGGCGGCCCTCGATGCGGTCGAGCGCTTCGGCGCGGGGTCAGGCGCGGTGCGGACGATCGCCGGAACGATGAGCCTCCACGAGGAGTTGGAGGCTCGCCTCGCGTCCTTCAAGCACACCGAGGCGGTCCTCACCTTCCAGTCTGGCTTCACGGCGAACACCGGCGTCATCCCCGTCCTCGCTCCGGAGGGCGCCACGATCGTGTCCGATGCGCTCAACCACGCCAGCATCATTGACGGCATCCGCCTCACGAAGGCCGAACGCCGGATCTTCCCGCACGGCGACATCGAGGCACTGCGAGCTGCGCTGGCGGAGATCCGTCGGACGGATGCATCCCGCACGATGCTGGTGATCACCGATGGGGTGTTCAGCATGGACGGTGACATCGCCCGACTGCCGGAGATCGTCGAGGCGGCGGAGGCCTACGACGCCATCGTCTACGTCGACGACGCGCACGCGTCCGGCGTCCTCGGACGGAACGGACGCGGCACCGTTGACCATTTCGATCTCAACGGTCGCGTGCACGTGCAGGTGGGAACGCTGAGCAAGGCGGTCGGCGTGCTCGGGGGGTACGTGGCCAGCACGCGTAGCCTGCGGACGGTGCTCGAGCATCGGGCTCGGCCGTTCCTCTTCTCGACCTCGCATCCGCCGGCCGTCGCGGCGGCGTGCCTGGCGGCGATTGACGTGCTGGAGTCGGAGCCGGAGCTCATCGACCGGCTGTGGGCGAACACTCGCCACTTCAAAGCCGGCCTCCAGGGCCTGGGTTTCGACACGGGCAAGAGCGAGACGCCCATCACGCCGGTCATCGTCGGCGCCGGCGCGCTCGCGCATCGGTTCAGCGATCGGCTGTTCGAGGAGGGCGTCTTCGCCATGGGCATCGGGTTCCCCACGGTGCCCGATGAGAAGAGCCGCGTGCGGACCATCGTGACCGCGGAGCATTCGACCGAAGAGCTGGATACGTGCCTGGAGGTCTTCGAGCGCGTGGGCACGGAGCTCGCCATCATCTGACGTCTGCTGCGGCGCGGCGGGCGGTGGCCTTGGCGGCCCGCTGAAGGGCGTACAAAAGAACCCCGGGGAGCGAAGCCCCCCGGGTTCTCACAAGGCCTTTCCGGTCAGCGCTGGCGTGCGACGCGGATGTACACCATCGCGGCGAGCGCTGCGAGGAGCACCAGGCTCAGGACAGTTGCGGGGACCTGGGGGACGATTCCCATCGCCGTGTCCGGCAGCTCGCCGGCACTCGGTGCGGGCGTCGGGTTCCCGCCGAGGGTGTCCTCACGCGGCGTCTGGCTGGGGGCGGGCGTCGCCGTGACCGCGGCCTCGCTCTCGTTCGGCGTCGGAGCTGGCGTCGGCACCTCGGTCGGCGTCGGCGTGGGCGTCGGAGTCGGACTCGGGGTCGGGGTTGCGGTCGCGCCGCTCTGGCTCTCGTCCGGCGTCGGCGTGGGGTTGGCGGCCTGGGCGCACTGCTCGGCCGTTGCCTCGCCCTGGAGGAGGAAGTCGTCCTCGTGGCCGTTCAGGGCGCTGCCGTTGTCGTCGAGATGGGGTTCGTAGGCGCTGCTCGCATCGACCGTGATTGCCACGAACTCGTTCGAGCCGCTGGTCGCGTGGCAGATGGTCACCTTGTCGCTCGCGAGAGCGGGCATGGTGAGGGCTGCAACCAGTCCAAGCGCTGCAAGCCCACTGAGGACGGTCCGTGAGGTTCGCGTCGTCGATGTCATGACGTCAGATCTCCGATCTTGTTCCGGCAGGCTTGATTCCGGCCGATGAATGAATGCGTCCGAGTCCGGTTCACCGACCAGGACTAGGACTGGAGTATATGGACGTCACCCATTACTTGAGTACCGGTCAAATGACGTACGGGGTTCGGTGAAGTGCGGTGAAGCGCCCTCCGAGGCGAATGACGGTGGTGACAGCGTGCAACGCAGGTACCAGGACTCCTGGGTTGAAACAAGAACGAGGCCCCCGGACGGATCCGGGGGCCTCGTGGCGTTGTGCGTTCGGACGGCCAATGGCCGCGTCGGTTACCGGCGGGTCGGAGCCCCTGCCAGTCGCACGTACATGAGGACGCTGAGAGAGATGAGCGCCATCAGCGCGAGGATGGTCGCCGGCACCTGAGTCGACGGCATGTCCGTCGAGGTGTTCGGCAGCCCGCCGGCACCCGGGGTCGGGTTGCCGCCAAGGGTGTCCTCACGCGGAGTGGACGTGGCAGCGGCCTCGCTCTCGCTCGGCGTCGGCGTCGGCGTGGCAGCGGCCTCGCTCTCGCTCGGCGTCGGGGTCGGCGTGGCAGCGGCCTCGCTCTCGCTCGGCGTCGGCGTCGGCGTGGCAGCGGCCTCGCTCTCCTCGGCGCAGTCGTTCTCGACCGTCACTTCGACGTCCAGATCCTCTGCGGAGAGGGTGACCATGGTGACGCCATCGCCGACGATCTCGCAGCCTGCGGGGGCCTGAGTCTCGACGAGGAAGTACGTCCCCATCTGCAGCCCGGTGAAGGAGAGGCCACCGTCGGCGCCGGTCGTCCCGTCGTCGACGAAGGTGTCCTGATCTTCCTCGAACATCCCATCGCCGTCATCGAGGTAGAGATCGAACATCGCGCCGGGGAGCCCGGCGGTTCCATCAGTGCCGCAGACGAGCACGCCGCCCTCAGCACCATGGTTGTTGTTGATCTCGTCGATTGCGGCATGAAGGTCAGGCGCCGACTTCTTGTCGCCACCGGCATTCAGTTCGGCCAAGGCAGCATCGGCAATGTCCTGAACGGTCCATCCGTCCAGCTCGTTGCTGTCGTTGTCGTAGATCAGGTCGCCAAGAGCGCAGTCGCTCTCAGCCGCCAGGCGCAGGTTCAGGGCCAGCGCAAGGTAGTGACGGAGAAGCGAGCCCGGCTGGGCCAAGGTCTGAACATCGTCGACCGAGTCGAACGTCAGGCCACTGACCACGATCGGATCGCCCGAAAGACTGGCCTCAGCGAAGGCGGAACCATCGTTGTTCTCGCCCTTGTTGAAGAAGAAGCCAGGGGTGAACGTCTCGCAGATCTCGCAGTCGCCGACCTTCGTCAGGTCGATCGATCCGAGAGCTGGCGTCGGCGTCGGGGTCGGCGTCTCAGCCGCCTCGCTCTCGCTCGACGCCGACCCCGACGCCGAGCGAGAG
>JASLBU010000009.1 GCA_030146365.1 Candidatus Limnocylindria bacterium
CATAGGCGTCGCTCCTCGGAGCGGTTCCGTCGAGCCGCTAGACTCGACGGCCCATGAGCCTCCGAGACGATCTGATTCGCGCGCTCTCCGAAGCGCGCGAACGCGCATTGGAAGCGGGCGCGATCGCCGTGGCGGACCCGGCGGAGATGAAGGCCGTGGGCATGGAACGTCCGGCGAACCCCGACCACGGCGACTGGGCGAGCAACGTCGCGATGCAGCTGGCGCCGCAGGCGCGGATGGCACCGATCCGGATCGCCGAGGCCATCGCGGCCCAGCTGCCGATCGGCGGACCGATCGGCTCCGTGACCGTTGCGCCGCCGGGATTCCTCAACCTCCGTCTCGACCGCGCATGGCTGGCCGCGCAGGTCGGCTCCATCCTTAAGGCCGCTGAGTCGTACGGCCGCGGAGTCGCGACGGACCCGCGACGCTTCAACGTCGAGTTCGTGAGCGCCAACCCGACCGGCCCCCTCCACGTCGGGAACGCGCGGGGCGCCTTCGTGGGCGACGTGCTGTCCCGTGTCCTGGAGGCGGCCGGCCATACGGTGACGCGCGAGTACTACTTCAACGACTTCAACGCGCAGGTCGTCAACCTCGGGCTGTCGGTCCTGGCGCGCCGTGACGGAAGCCCGGTGCCGGAGGACGGGTACCACGGCGACTACGTGAACGACCTTGTGTCCGAGCTGCCAGCCGGGGTCGCCGCCGCCGCAACGGCCGATTCCGAGCATGCCGGCATGGTCGTCGGGAAGTGGGCGTCCGAGCGCGTGCGCGCGGGCATCGAGTCGAGCATGGAGCGCCTCGGCGTTCGCTTCGACGTGTGGAAGAGTGAGGGCTCCCTGCACGACGAGGGCTGGGTGGAGCGCGGCCTGGCGAAGCTTCGGGAGGCCGGCCACCTCTACGAGTCGGACGGCGCCACCTGGTTCCGCTCCACCGCGTTCGGTGACGACAAGGACCGTGTCGTCCTGCGCTCCGACGGGCGGCCGACCTACTTCGCGTCCGACATCGGCTACGTCACCGACAAGTTCGAGCGCGGCTTCGACGAGCTCATCTACATCTGGGGCGCCGATCATCACGGCACGGTCGCGCGGGTCCGCAACGCCGCGGAGGCCTTGGGCCACGACCCGGACGCGGTGCGGATGCTGTTGATCGCGTGGGTGCGGTTCGTCCGCGACGGCGTCGAGATCCCGATGAGCAAGCGCTCCGGCGAGTTCATCACACTCGACGAGGTCCTGGCGGAGGTCGGCGTGGATGCGGCCCGCTGGTTCTTCAGCTCACGGGCGTACACCACCGGGATCGACTTCGACCTCGAGCTGGCGAAGAAGCAGAGCAACGAGAACCCCGTCTACTACGTGCAGTACGCGCACGCACGTGCCTCTTCGATCCTGCGCAACGCCGCCGACGGAGGCCTTCAGCCGGACGCGGCACGTGCCGCCGAGCGGCTCGAGCACCCTGCCGAGCAGGCGCTGATCCGGCATCTGCTCGACTTCCCCGACGCGATCGCCACGGCGGCCGAGCGCCGCGAGACACACGAGGTTCCGCGCTATGCGTACGAGCTGGCGAGCACGTTCAGCGCGTTCTACCGCGACTGCAAGGTCCTCACCGACGACGCCGAGCTGTCGGCCGCGCGGCTCGCGCTCGTGGGCGCCACGCGAAGCGTTCTTGCCAACGCCCTCGCCCTGCTGGGGATCTCCGCGCCGCAGTCGATGTAGCCGCAGGCGGGTTCAGTCGGCCGCGCCCTCCACCCGGCTCAGGATCTCGTCCTCGGACGCGTGGACGACGAGCACCTCCGTGTCGCTGAGCTCGCGGATGGACGCCGGGAAGGGCAGCTCGTCGATGACGGCCTGGTAGGCCTCGACGAACTCGCCGGCATCCGCCTCGGTGTCCCATGCCAGCTCCCATGCGACGGCGAAGGCGTCGTCCGGGCCCCCGGCGATCACCGCGCGGTCACCGCCCCAGCCGGCCGCGGCCGCCCGCGCGCCGGGCACGCCGAAGTGGTCGAGCGTGATCTCGATCGCCGCCTGGCCGATGGGCGTTGCGTCGACTTCCTCCCACCCATCGCCCAGCGTCCCCGCCACGTCGATGCCCTCCACCGGGATCGGCGACTCGCGCGTCTCCCATGCATCGATGTCGATCACCTGCTCCGTGGAGTCGGGTGGATCGGCGAACGCCTCGTCGATCTCGGTGAAGTCCGGGGCCAGCGGGTCCCCACCACTGATGGCAGCGACCCACACCTGTCCGGCGGTGTAGGGGAACTGCAGCTGGTTCACCATCCACGACGGGATGCCGGTGGTGTCCGGGATGGGGGTCCCGCCCAGCTCGAGAAGCTCTTCGGGGCTGAGGTGCTCGAACGCCCAGGCGAGCATGGTCGCGGTCGCGTCGCCCTCGATCAGGGCCGTCCGCGCCAGGGAGCGGTCGTCCTCACCGACCGCGTCCGTTTCCAGGGAGTCGAGCCCGAAGGCCGCGTCCTGCAGCGCATGGGTGTACTCGTGCGCGTACGTCAGCTTCGCCTCGGGGTTGAGCCCGGCGTCGGACACCACCACCATCCGCTGCTCCACGTCGTCGTAGAAGCCGAGCACCGAGTCGCCGAGCAGCTGAAGCTGGAGCTCGGCCACGTCCTCGTCGGGCGAGAGGAGACCCAGGGCACGGAGCGCCCGGTTGTCACGCTCCCGCTCCTCCGGTGGATACTCCGCATCGAAGATGGCCTGGAGCTCCGCGCCGAGCTCAGCCCGCGTGATGATGTCCGCCGGGCCGATGTCGGCGGCCGGCAGCCCGCGGATGGCGATGACCTGCTCCTCGATCTCCTCCAGCTGCGCCTGAATGTCCCGGTCGTCCGGCGCCGATGCTCCGGCCGATGCCGAGGGACTGGCCGCGCCGGATGCTGGCGGAGCGGGCGACGCGGAGGCCGGTGCGGCTGTGGGGCTTGGCGCTCGCGTCGTCGAAGTCGCATCGGGGCCCCGCCCGACCGGTGCGTCGGCGGCACCCAGGGCCAGGACCGCCACCCCCGCGACCACGAGAATGGCCACCAGGATCGCTGCAGCACGCTGGATGGTCGACATCGGCGCATTCTCGCACGGCGGTCCGTCGCCCAAGATTTGCGTTTCTTAAGGTTCGGCAAGCCCGAGATTTAGAACCTCTGCCTAGTCTTCGAGGTGCGAGATGGAGATCCGACTCGGGTTTCTGCCTCCACCCTCCCTCCTTCGAGCCCCGGTGTCATTGGGCGGGCACCGGGGCTCGTGCTATGTCCGGCACTGTTCGCCGGGCCTTGCCGCGCATCGGTCGACGTGCGCAGCCACGCCCCACCCCGACCCGCTACCATCGGCGAACCGATGGAGATCACCTGGTACGGGCGTGCGTGCTTCCGGCTCAAGGGTCGGGACGCGACCGTCATCACGGATCCCTGCCCCCCGTCGACCGGATTCGTCGCCGGGAAGCATGACGTCGAGCTGCTCACGATCAGCCACGACCACCCGGACCACGTCTACACCCGGTCCATCACGGCCGGCCTCACGCTGACCCGGCCTGGCGAGTACGAGTCGAGCGACCTGCTCATCACCGGCATCCGGACGTACCACGACGGCGAGGCGGGCCAGCAGCGCGGCGAGAACATCGTCTTCGCCGTCGAGATCGATGGCGTCCATGTCTGCCATCTCGGTGATCTCGGCCACCTCCTGACGGAGGAACAGGTCAGCGAGCTCGGACCGGTCGACGTCCTCCTCGTGCCCGTCGGCGGCGAGACGACGCTCACCCCCTCCGAGGCGGCGGAGGTCGTCGCGCAGATCGGTCCGAAGATCGTGATCCCCATGCACTACGCGGTCGACGGTGCGTCTGGCGACCTCGGCGGCGCCGACAAATTCCTCCACGAGATGGCCGCCGAGCCGATCCGTCAGCCGAAGGCGCAGGTCACCACCGCGTCACTGCCTGACGAGACCCAGGTCGTCGTCCTCGAGGCCCGCGGCCGGACCTCCTGACGGGCAGCGCTCGAGCCTCCGGGCGCTCCAAGTCCACGGTGCACCCGTGCAACGCGTACTGGCTCAGAGGTACTGCTCGTAACCGCCCAGAACCTCCATTTTCAGCACCAAAGTGGGCGTCCGCACACAACATTGACAAACGGAGTACTAGGCATGGCAGGACGAATGCACTATGGTTCGTCGTCCAGCGGTCCGGAGGGCGGCCCGTCGGCGCTTGGTTACTTCATTTTCCTACTGAAAGGGGGACGCATTGAGCGTCACAGGCAAGGGACACGTGTCCCAACGCACCAGCTTCCTGGTGCTCTTCTCCATCCTAGCCCTCGTCCTCTCGGCGATGGCGCTCGTACGTCCGTTGATCACGCCCGTCCAGGCAAATCACGGCGACTTCACTCTCGTTGCCGTCGAGCCGACGGAGTGCGCAGACTCAGACTTCGCGTTCAAGCTCGACAACATCGACCAGATCCAGGGCGAGCTCGTCGAAGGAGAGGTTTACCTTCTCACCGATGAAGATGACGTCGTTGAGATCGAGGTCACCTTCGAGCTGAGCGACGAAGGTGAGGTTACTGCCGTCACCATCGTGAGCGCGGACCCGTCCATCGACGAGGTCTTCCTCAAGCAGCCGAATCCGGGTGGTGGCATCAGCCACATCACGTTCTGCTTCGACATGGCCACGCCGACGCCGACGCCAACCCCGACGCCGACGCCAACCCCGACGCCGACGCCAACCCCGACGCCGACGCCGACGCCAACCCCGACGCCGACCCCGACGCCGACCCCGACGCCTGGTGAGATCACCATCGTCAAGGTCGAGGCGTGCGAGATCTGCGAGACCCGGACGCCGGGCTACTACTTCAACGGCCAGGAGCAGACGCCTGGGTTCGCCGATGCCACCCAGCTGCTCACCGACAACGGCCCGATCGTGATCGACGGCTGGACGTTCGGCACCGTGGCCGACGTTGTCGAGCAGGCGGAGCCTGGCTCACTGCTGCGGCACACGCTGGCGCTCCAGCTCAACGTGTGGCGAACCGACGGCATGGATTGCGACCTTGCCTCGCTGACGTTCAACTTTGATGGCAATCCCTATGACGGCCAGTCCGTCGGCGACATTCTCGCGGCTGCGCTGGCAGCGCTCGAGAGTGGTGACGAC
>JASLBU010000039.1 GCA_030146365.1 Candidatus Limnocylindria bacterium
CGAGGGCCGACCGCCACGGCACGAGGCGCGGCTGCTGGAAGGCGAGGCCGACAAGGCCGTCCCCGGCGCGCGGAACGTCGCCTTCGAGCGTCACCTCCCCGCTGGTCGGTTGCAGCAGGCCGGCCACCAGCCGCAGCAGCGTGCTCTTGCCGCAGCCGTTCGGACCGATGACGACCGTGAACGACCCGGCCGGGACCTCGAGGCTCATCCCGTCGAGCGCCACCAGCCCGTTGGCCGGTCCACCGAAGCGCAGGGTGACGTCGCGCAGGCTGACGCCGATGGCGGGATCGCGAGAAGGACGGGTGATCGAGGTCATCGTGCTCCGTGTGCCGAGGTCATCGCGCACGGGGCATCGCCACGGACTCCACCCGGCCGGGTGGAGCGCGGTCGTCTTCTCCCTTCCGGACTGTGACCGTCGGCTCTGTCTCCCGCGGCGTGCGCCGAGGGTCAGATCGGCCGCATCGGTACAGCACCGATGCGGTTCGCGGGCTGGCTCAGCTGGTGAGCCGACCGCCGGTGGGGACTTTCACCCCGCCCCGAAGACGATGGATGTTCGATTGGGCCGATCGTGGCACGCCTCGTAAGGCCGGTCAACCGACGCTAGGCAGCGGCGCGATCCTGGCGCTTGCCCCACCACCAGCGGGCGGCGAAGAGGAGCACCAGGCCGATGACGACGGCATAGATCACGTACTCGAACGGCTTGATCGTGCGCGAGATGTCCTCGTAGTTGTCGCCGACCACGAATCCGGCATAGATCAGGGCCAGGTTCCACGGCAGCGAGCCGAGCGTGCTGAACAGCAGAAAGCGCCCCATCGGCATGCGGCTGATGCCGGCCGGATAGCTGACGAAGGTGCGCACCAGTGGCACCATGCGGCCGAAGAAGACGGCCCAGCTGCCCCAGCGGTCGAACCAGCGGTCCGCGCGATCCAGATCCTCGGCGCCGATGCCGACGTAGCGGCCGTATCGGTCCAGGATCGGACGCCCGCCCCAGGCGCCGATGGCATAGCCGACCACCGCCCCCACCACGCTCCCGACCGTGGCCAGGAGGACCGCCAGCGGGATGTTCCACGGCAGGTTCGTCAACGGCTCGAGCACCGAGGGGTCCGAGGCGGACTGGCTCACCTTCCAACCCGCCATCGGCAGGATGACCTCCGACGGAATCGGGGCCACGATCGTCTCGAGCGCGACGGCCACGGCCACGCCGACGTAGCCGACGGCGTCGTACATCTGCAGGATGAACGGGATGACCTCGCGGTCGATGAAGTCGAGCAGCGATCAGCCCCCGCCGGTGGCCGGGGGCGCACGGCGCGGCACGGCCACCCGCCGTTCGCCGCGGGCGCGCCGGGCGGCCGCCTCCGCGGCCTCGCGTGTTCGCATCCGCTCGTCCACGCCCAGCACGTGGATGGCGACCAGGATCGCGACCAGCGCCGCCCCCGCCATCCACCCACCCAGCACGTCCATGGGGTAGTGGGCGCCGAGGTAGATGCGGGTGGCGCTGATGCCGCCGATCAGGATGAGCGCCACGCCGTAGGCGATCTGGCCCTGGCGGTGGTCGTGCGCCAACCGGGCGACGCAGAACGCGGCGATCCCGTAGAGCGCGGTCGCGCGGAGTGCATGACCTGCCGGGAAGTCGGCGATGTCGTCGAGGCCGATGTTGTTGACGTTGAAGATGGCGCCGACGAGGTCCCCGAGGCTGATCGCCTCTGCCGACACGAAGTACTTGAGCGCCCACTCGATCGGGAAGCAGAGGGTGCCGAGCGCGAGCAGCAGGGCCAGGTCCCGCCGGCCCCGCGCCAGGGCGAGCAGCCCGAGCGCGGCGAAGGCAAGGGCGACGAACCAGCCGGAGCCGAGCGCGCTCAGGCCGATGATCACGGTCTCGATCGGCGGCAGGTTGGTCTCGACCCAGGTGTGCACCGCCTGCACCACGTTCGACATCAGCCACTCTTCGGGCGCGGTGTACACGGTCGTGCGCTTGAGCATCACGAGCCAGAACAGCGCCGGAAGCGCGAGCACCGCCAGGAGGAACGCTGCGGCCGGGCTGGGGACCGCTCCACCCAGCCGATGCTCCGCTTCGTCGTGGACCACAAGGCGGCTCATGGGATCCGGCAGCCGTCGCACGGTGCGTAGTATAGGGATCGATGCCGCCGCTTCTCCTCACGGGCCGGAACCTCACCGTCGACGGGATCGTCGAGGTCGCGCGCGGCCACCGGAACGTGGAGCTCGATGCGGAGGCCGCCGAGCGCATGCGCGCCTCACGCGCCGTGATCGAGCGCCTCGTGGCCGATGGCGCCACCGCCTACGGGGTGACGACGGGCTTCGGCGACCTCGCCGACGTGCGGATCGATCCGGCCAGGACCGCCGAGCTCCAGCGCAACCTCGTTCGCAGCCACGCGGCCGGCGTCGGCGAGCCGCTGCCCGATGACGTGGTGCGGGCGATGATGCTGCTGCGGGCCAACGCCCTCGCCGTCGGGCTGTCCGGCGTTCGGGTCGAGGTCGTCGAGCTGCTGCTCGGGATGCTGAACGCCGAGGTCCATCCGGTGGTGCCGTCGCGCGGCAGCCTCGGGGCGTCGGGCGACCTGGCGCCGCTCGCGCATCTCGCCCTGGTGCTCATCGGCGAGGGAGAGGCGACCGTCGATGGCGCCGGGCCGGGCGCCGGTGGCGCGGCCCTGGAACGGGCGAAGCTCGTGCCCCTGGAGCTGCAGGCGAAGGAGGGGCTGGCCCTCCTCAACGGCACGCAGCTCATGTCGGCGCTCGGCGCGCTGGCCCACCACGACGCCCTGCGGCTGGCGTTGAGCGCGGACGTCATCGGCGCCATGAGCCTCGAGGCGATGCTCGGAACCGGCGCGGCCTTCGACGAGCGGCTGGTCGCCGCGCGGCCGCATCCCGGCCAGGTCGCGTCTGCCCGTCACCTGCGCGAGCTGCTGCGCGACAGCGAGATCTGGGCATCGCACCGTGCCGACACCGAGCACCGCGTGCAGGACGCCTACAGTCTGCGCTGCATGCCGCAGGTCCATGGCGCGGCGCGTGACGTGCTGGCCGAGCTGGAGCGCGTGCTGAGCGTCGAGCTGAACGCGGCGACCGACAATCCGCTCGTCTTCCCCTCGGGGGATGTCATCTCTGGCGGCAACTTCCACGGCGAGCCGCTGGCGCTCGCCCTCGACTACGCCACGATGGCGGTCGCCGAGCTCGCCTCGATCAGCGAGCGCCGCACGGCGCGCCTGGTGGACCCGCACCTCAACGGCGGCCTGCCGGCATTCCTCACCGAGGAGCCGGGGATGGAGAGCGGCCTGATGATCGCCCACTACACCGCGGCGGCGCTGGTCAACGAGCTCCAGTCGCTGAGCCACCCGGCCTCGGTGGACACGATCCCCACCAGCGCCAACCAGGAGGACCACGTCAGCATGGGGGCAACGAGCGCCCTTCAGCTCGCCGCCGCCGTCGACCGCGCCGAGCAGGTGCTGGCCATCGAGGGGCTGTGCGCCGCCCAGGGCCTCGACTTCCGCGCGCCGATGCGTCCGGGGGTCGGAGTGGGGACGGCCCACGCCGCCATTCGGCGCCGACTCCCCCACCGATCCGGCGACGCGTCACCGTCGCCGGAGATCGCCAACATGCGGGCGCTGCTGCACGCCGGCGATCTCCTCGCCAACCCCGCCACCGCTCGCGCCCACGAACGGCCGGTCGATGGCTGACCTCGAGTTCCGGCTCCTCGACGAGGGGTCGTTCGACGAGATCCCGGCGCCCGCAGCGCCCGGAGCGCGCTGCCAGACATGCGACTACTGGGAGCGCCTGGAGGGGACGCGGTCGCCGGACGCGGAGGCGCGTGACGCCGCGGCGAGGGCGGCGCTCAAGCGCTCACGGCTGCTGGCCGGCCGAGCGGTGGCGGGCGCGTACGCGATGCTCGCCCACCGCACCGACGCCGTGGATCGCGTCGCGGTCGGCTACGCTCAGTTCGGGCCGCTCAGCGCCTACCCCCGCGCCCAGGTCATCCGGGATCGGTACCCGGAGCTGCCGGAGTCGCCGGCCCCCTGGGTGGTGACCTGCCTACAGATCGTGCCGGGTGGCGACGCGACCGAACGACACGAGGCGGGCGTCGAGCTGCTGCGGTCGGTGTGCGACGAGCTCGATCGGCGTGGCATCACCGCCGTCGAGGCCTATCCCGAGGGCGCCGGCAATGCCTGGGAGCCGTCGCCGGGACCGGCATCGGTCTACGAGGCTGCCGGCTTCGAGCACGTGGCCGGTGACCAGCGCTTCCCGGTCTACCGGCGTGAGCTGGCCGGTGAGACCGATCCCGACGCCTGGTCCGATCTCCTGCGCGCCGCGAAGCCGGACGAGGGCGACGACTGGCCGCTCCCGCTGCCTGCCCGCGACGAGGACGACTTCTTCCGGCTGCCGCCCGACAAGCCGAAGCGCCCGAACCCCTTCGGCGACGACTGATGCGCGCCGCGTGGGCAGCGCTCCGCCGAGCGGTGGCGAACCGGTCGATCCGCAGCATGCAGCTCGGCTGGCTCACCGCGATCGCGGCCGAGACGGCGTTCGTCGTCAGCCTGCTCGTGTTCGCCTACGGCGTCGGCGGCGTGCTGCTGGTCGGCGTCGCCGGGATGCTTCGTACCCTGCCGGCCGCATTGTCGGCACCGTTCCTCGGCATGCTGGCCGACCGGCTGCCACGCGAGCGCGTCCTGCTCGGAGTGCATGTCGGCCGCGGCGCCGCCATCGGCCTGGCCGCGGTTGCGGTGGCCGTTGAGCTGCCGGCCGCCGTCGTGTTCGGCTGCGCGGTGGTGGAGGGCATGCTAGCCACGCTCCATCGACCCACCACCATGTCGCTCCTTCCCGCCCTCGCCCGATCACCCGACGAGCTAGTCGGCGGGAACGTGACGGTCAGCGTCGGTGAGGGCCTCGGCGTGCTCACCGGCCCGGCGCTGGGCGGCGCGCTGCTGCTGGTGGGCGCCCCCTGGCTTGGCTTCGGCGTCCCGGCGATGGGCTTCGGGATCGCGGCCGTGAGCACCTTGGCGATCGGCCGCAGCCACTCCGTCGGGCCTGCCGCGGACATCGAGCCGGGGGCGAAGCTGCGCGAGGCGCTCGGAGGGATCCGCGCGCTGCGGGCAGACCGCCACGCCCGGCTGCTCGTCAGCGTGGTCGGGACACAGACCTTCGTGCGCGGCCTCCTGAGCGTGCTGCTGGTTGCGGCATCGGTCCAGCTGCTGGGACTGGGGGAGTCGGGCGTCGGCTACCTGCACTCGGCGATCGGCGCGGGCGGGTTCATCGGTGCCATGGTGGCGCTGTCCGTCGTCCTGCGGATCAGCCTGTCCGGCCCGCTCGGCTGGAGCCTCGCCGCATGGGGACTTCCGATCCTGATCGTCGGCCTGGTTCCTCACGCGGCGGTCGCCCTGCTGATGATGGCGGTGATCGGCGCGGCGAACGCGGTCCTCGACGTTTCGGCCTTCACCCTCCTGCAGCGGAACATCCCGAACCGAGTCCGCGGTCGGGTGTTCAGTGTCCTAGAGGCGGTCGTGGCGTTGACGATCGGGATCGGTTCCCTGATTGCGCCGTTGCTGGTGGAGCTGCTCGGCCTGCGGGGCGCGCTCATCGCGACCGGTGCCCTCCTGCCGGTGCTCGCAATCGTCAGCCGCAGCGGCGTTCGGGCGGCCGAGGAAGCGGCCATCGTGCCCGCCGCGCAGATGGAGCTCATCCGTGGCGTACCGATGTTCGCGCCGCTTCCGCTGACGGTGATCGAGCAGCTCGCGCAGGGCATGGTGCCCGTCAG
>JASLBU010000040.1 GCA_030146365.1 Candidatus Limnocylindria bacterium
CACGACGGGGTGAGTGTCTGGCCCGCCGCTCCTAGCAGCCGGCGGACGTCTCGTGGACGATCGCGCCCGTCGTGACATCCAGCACGATCTCACGTCCGCACGCCCCTTCCTCGCCGCCCGAGCGGTAGCTCAGGCCGAACAGTCCCCGGTCCGCGGGCGGTGGGAGCCAGCGGGCGGTCCCGAGCACCATGCCGTCGAGGTCGGTCGCCCCCCGCGCGAGGCCGTCCAGAACGCTGACGAGGTCGGGCGGAAGGCTTCGGACATCGGCGCTCACGATCTCGATGGCCATCGAGTCCGGGTCGACCTCCACGACCCAGAGGTCGTCGCCCACCGCTCCGGCATGGGACCCGGCGATCTCCACGGTGCATTCGGTGGTGCCGCAGAACCCGTCGACGGCCACGTCGTCCCATGGGCTGCCGTCGAACGTCCAGATCGACCTGGCGACGAGATCCGCCACGCCCGGCGTTCGGACCATCGGAGGGACCCGGTCGGGACGCGCCGAAGCCGCCATGGCGGCCAGCAACGCGGGACCGTCCCAGGGCCGTCCGGGCTCGGGCAGGTCGACGGCGGCTGTCGGCTCGGCTGTCGCGTCTCGCGGTGACGCGACCGTCGGCCGCGGCCCGCCGGTGCTCGCCTCTGGCGTGGTCCCATCGGGGTGCGAGTCCGTCGGCTGCGGGACGGCCGTTCCGCAGCCGGTCAGCGCCAGGGCGAGGAGGAGGGCGGCGCCGGCGAGCCGCTCAGCGAGTGAGCGCACGCCGAATGAACGCGGCCATCTGTCCGCGAGTCACGGCACCGTTCGGGCAGTACGTCGTCGCCCCGCAGCCCCGCGTGATGTCCGACTCGGCGAGTGCGTTGATCCGCGCCTCGTGCCGGTTGCCCTCGTCATCCGTGAAGTGGTCACGGCTCGTGGAGGGCAGGTCGAACGCCCGGACCAGGAAGGTCGCCATCTGGGCACGGGTCACCACCCCATCGGGGCAGAACCGCGTGCCTCCGCAGCCCACCGTGATGCCCGCATGGGCCATGGCGTTGATCCGCGCCTCGTGCTTGTTGGTCTCGTCGTCGGTGAAGTAGTCGCGCGGCGAGGCGGGCAGGTCGAGCGCCCTGGTCAGGAAGGTGGCCATCTGGCCGCGGGTCACCTGGCCGTCCGGGCAGTAGCGGGTCGCGGAGCAGCCAACCGTGATGCCCCTCGCGTAGATCCAGTTGATGTCCGAGTAGAACTTGTTGAAGTTCGTGTCGACGAACGGGCCGCTGAGGGTCCAGGCCAACCCGTACGGCTCCTCGGCGGCATCGAACCGATCGTGACGCACCTCGATTCGCATCTTCCCGGTGCTCGTGGCCGTGACGGTCCGGGCCTCGTACGAGTTGTCCCACGAGAACGATCCTGACGCCGTGCCATTCGGCTGCCGGACGACGAGGTCCAGGTCGGCGGTCAGGGTGTCGGCCTTTCCGGTGTTCGAGCTGCCCGACGTGTGGCTGCTCCATGCCAGGGCGACGTTCACCTTCTGGCCCTTCACGACCGAGATCTCCTGGGTCACCGTCTGGCCCCGGCTCATGGCTCCGAACTTCCACCCGCCGAACGCCCCGCGATCCAGGATGCGGTTGCTCCACACGGCCGAGGCCGTTCCAATGCCCTCGTGATCGGCGCTGTATCCGCCGCCGGGCATCGGCGTGCGGCGCATCGCGCCCGCCATGAGGACGGCACGCGTCGCCTCGGGCCACGAGGCGAGGGTCGGCACCCGCGCGATGAGCTGCGCCGCGATCCCGGACACGATGGGGCTGGCCACGCTCGTGCCGCTGCCCGTGGTGCCGTTCGCGGTGCGGACGTTGGCCGCCGGGGCCGACAGGTTCGGCTTGTTGAAGTCCCCGTGCTGATTCCAGGAGGCGCCCGTGCGGTCGCGGTACGCGGCCCCGTCCGAGCCGGGGACGTACCACAGCCGGTCGTCGCCGACGCCGCCGGAGCCGCGATCGTCCACGCCACCCACGGTCAGCACGTTGTATCCGGTGCCGGGGGAGACGACGTCCCAGTTGCCGAAGGTGGAGTAGTTGCCCGACGCCGCCACCACCAGTCGGCCATCCTCCCAGCCGATGGAGTCGAAGTAGCGGCGCGCCTCCTCGGCGCCCGTGGCGGTGTCCTGGCCGATGCTGGCGTTGACGACGTCGGCGTCACCGCCGGAGGGCGAGACCGACCAATCGGCGGCCGCGATGATGGCGCGGTCCGTCGAGACGCTCGGCACGTAGCCGCCCGTGCTGGCCGTCACGATATCGGCGCCGGGCGAGACGCCGGCCCACGTGCCGTTGCGGCTGGCGATCGCGCCCGCAACCCAGGTCGGATGAACGCCCGTCACCACTCGCCCGCTGGTGCTGTAGCTGCGGACGACCTGCCCGGCCAGGTCACCGGTCGTCTGGCTGTTGTGGTATTCCACGACCGCGACCCGGACGCCGTTCCCCTGGTCGCCGCTCCCGCTGGTCCAGTTCGCACCGACCGTCGGCCCGGCCGAGGACATGTGCGTCTTCCACTCCTGCTCGAGGCCGAGGCTCCGGATCGCTCCGCGCTCGGCCATGGCGCTCACGGCACTGGCCGGGACGTCGACGAAGACGAGCGGCGCCGAGGTGCTCACGTACGCCACTGAGCCACCGAGCGCCTCCACGTCGGCACGGAACGCCTCCGCCGCCGCGGCGATCGCCGTACGGCGCGCTTCCCACAGGTCGGCTCGGACCGCCCGCGCCTGCTCGAGCGTCTCCGGGACCGGGCGATTGGCCAGCCAGGTGAGCTCGGGGTGCGCGGCCCGCACGGCCGCCTCGGCCGGCTCCGTGTCGACGTCGAGCCAGACCGCGACGGGCAGCGTCTTGACCGGGGCCGCGCCACGGACGGCGGCCACGAGCGCGCGGTCCGCCTTGCGCTCGAGGACCGGCTTGGCCGCAACGGCCGCACCGACCGCATCTTCCATGATGGCGACCGACCCCGCCGTCCCTCCGCCGACAGGTCGATAGGCGCTGCGCACCTCGCCGGTGCGATGGTCGAGGTATTTGCCGACCCACATCGGCCCGCCGAGCGCGTCGCCCGGCGTGGTGCGTTCGTTGACCAGCTGGTAGTCCGTCGCGGCGCCGCCGTGCGTCTGCGCGAGGTGTTTCGCGCCCGCGGCGGCATCCGGGTCCGCCGCGACGACCTGGGCAGGGGACATGGCCGCACTCAGCGTGAGGCTCAGCCCGATGGTGACGGACGAGAGCGCGTTTCGGCGGCGATGCGGCATGGTCTCCAACCCCTGTTCAGCGTGTGACGCCGTGGGACAGTGTCGCACGGCGCTGGGTTCCAGCGTCCTCCGGCGACGCACCGAGCGCAATGGGCCATCGGTGTAGGCTCTCGACATGACAAACGACGCACGGGCACCTGGCCGCGTTGCGGCTCCGACGTACCGGGATCGCCTGGCGCGAGCCGCGGCCACCGCGGCGGAGCGCGGTGTGGACGCGCTCCTCATCACACCGTCGCCGGACTACACCTATCTGCTCGGGTACGGCGCCCCGGCCATGGAGCGGCTGACGTGCCTTGTGATTCCCGCCGACGGCGCGCCGAGCCTCGTGCTCCCGCGGCTGGAGGAGCCGCTCGCGCGGCACGAGCTCGGAGAGCTGGCCGACGAGCTGCAGATCATTCCCTGGGACGAGACCGACGACCCGGTGCGCGTCGTCCAGCGCCTGGTCGGGACGGCGCTGCGCGTGGCGGTGCAGGACCAGATGTGGGCTCGGTTCGCGCTGCGCCTCCGCGCCGCGTTGGACCCCGCGCAGCTGGTGGAGGCGGGGAGCACGATGGCCGCGCTACGCATGGTGAAGAGCGCCGACGAGATCGATCTCCTCCGCGCGGCGGCCTCGGCGGCCGACAGCGTCATGCTGGCCGTCACGGGGGAGCGACTCTCCGGTCGAACGGAATCCGAGCTGAGCCGTCACATTCGGGCGCTCCTCGCCGACGCCGGGCACGATGGAGACACCTTCGCGATCGTGGCGTCGGGGCCGAATGCCGCGAGCCCGCATCACCATCCGGGCGAGCGAGTCATCATCGAGGGTGACTCGATCGTCCTGGACATCGGCGGGTTTCGGGACGGCTATTCCAGCGACACGTCGCGGACGGCGTTCATCGGCGAGCCCCCCGCGGACTTCGCGGCGCTGTTCGCCGTGCTCAACCAGGCACAGCGCGTCGCCTGCGAGGCGGTTCGCCCCGGCGTGCCAGCAGCCGAGATCGATGCGGCCGCTCGCGGCGTCATCACCGACGCCGGCTACGGTGACGCGTTCGTCCATCGCACGGGCCACGGCATCGGCATGGAGACGCACGAGGAGCCGTACATCGTCGCGTCGAACGAGGCACCGCTGGTCGTCGGCAACGCGTTCAGCGTCGAGCCAGGGATCTATATCGGTGGCACGTGGGGCGCGCGAATCGAGGACATCGTCGTGTGCACCGAGGCCGGTGGCGAGCGCCTCAACACCACGTCGACCGAGCTCTACCTGGTCGAGTGACGCGAGCGGCGGGCCGGGCGGCAGGCGCTCAGGCCGCTCAGCGCCGCTCCCGGTGCGAGCTGACGAGGGCCATGAGCACCTGGTCGATGGCCGCGTTGGCCTCATGGAATGCGCTCGTCACGTCGCCGACGTCCGCCGCGCGCCTGCGCATGTGGCCGGTGATGGCGTCGATGACCGGTGAGCGGAAGAACAGGAACGCCTCAACGGTTTCGGCGAGCGTGAGGCCCGCCCGGGACGCCTCGGCGCCGTAGAGCCCGCCCATCTTCTCGGCCTCGCCGAGCAGGAGGTCGCGCTCGGCCTTCTTCGACGCGGCGACGTACTCGATCACGAGCTGGAAGGTTCGCTGCCCCCAGCGCCGGAACTCGTCACGCTGCTCGACCGAGAGGCGCGCCTGCCACGGTTGGCCACCGTAGCCCGTGCGCTGGACTCGCCGATGCAGCTCGCCGGCCATGGTCTGGGTGGAGTCCGGCAGACGCTCGACGCCGTAGCGCGCGCGGCGCGGGGCGTTGATCATGGCCTCGAGGCTCGATCTCAGGAATCGGCGGTGCCCGCCGGGCGTCTGGTAGCTCTGCACCTTCCCGGTATCGGCCCAGCGCCGCAGCGTGTCCGGGCCGACCCCGACGAGGCGTGACGCGGCACCGAGTGGCAGCCACGGATCGTCCGGGTCGTGGTGGGCCGGGAGCGGTTCGGGCATCGGCGGCTCAGGCTGTGCGGTCGTCGCCCATTCGGAGCTCCGTGGCTTTCATGGCGCCCAGCTCGCCCCAGAGATGCGCGAGGGAGGCGGTCCCGTCGCGGATGTTCCGCAGGCTCATCCATTCGTTCGGGGCGTGGAAGTTGCCCGTCGGATTGGCGAAGCCGACCATCAGGGTCTTGAGGCCCAGGTGCGCGTCGAGCGCGGCCACGACGGGAACCGATCCGCCCGACCGCTGGAAGAGCGGCTCCTTTCCGAAGCCGGCCGTGAGTGCACGCCTGGCCGGCTCGATGCCCGGGTGGTCGAGCGGCGTGATGACCGGGGCGCCGCCGTGGATCACCTTGATCTCGACGCGGACCGTGGGCGGGGCGATGCGCTCCAGGTGCTCCTTCATCAGGCGCTCGATCTGCGCGTACTGCTGATCCGGAACGAGTCGCGTGCTGATCTTGGCCGCCGCCCACGCCGGGATGATGGTCTTCGAGCCCTCGCCCGAGTACCCGCCCCACAGGCCGTTGATGTCGAACGTCGGCCGCGCCGACAGGCGCTCGAGCAGCGTGTAGCCTCGCTCGCCCTGCATCGGCTGCGATACGCCGGTCTCGTCTGCCCAGACTCGTTCGTCGAATGGCAGCTCGGCGTAGGCCGCACGCTCCTCCTCGGTCAGGTCCCGGACGTCGTCGTAGAAGCCCGGAACGGTGACGCGGCCGTCGGAATCGACCAGGGAGGCGAGCATGCGGACCAGCACGTTTGCCGGGTTGTCGACGCCGCCGCCGTACTGGCCGGAATGGACGTCCTGGCGTGGCCCATGGACCTTCACCTCCCAGTAGGCGATCCCGCGCAGCGCGTATCCGATGGCCGGCGTCCCGTCGTCATCGAAGGTGTCGCCGTCCGACACGACGCACACGTCCGCCCGGAGCAGGTCTCCATGTTCCGCGATGAACTGCTCGACCGGCTCCGAACCGACCTCCTCGTCGCCCTCGAAGAAGAAGCGCAGGTTCACCGGCAGCCGCCCGGCGGTTCGCATCCACGCCTCGACGGCCTTCAGGTGCATGAAGAGCTGCCCCTTGTCGTCGCCGGCACCACGGGCGTAGACCCGCTCGTCCTCGTGCCGCGGCTCGAAGGGCGGGCGGACCCACTCGTCGAGCGGGTCGGTGGGCTGCACGTCGTAGTGGCAGTAAACCAGCACGGTGGGCGCATCGGCCCCGGCGTTCATCCACTCGCCGGTCACGATCGGATGCGCGCTCGTCTCGTGGATGGTTGCCCGCTCCACCCCGAGCCGCGTGAGCTCGTCCACGATCCACTGGGCCGCGCGTCGGACCTGGTCCACGCGCCCGGGATCGGCCGACACGCTCTCGATGCGCAGGAACTCGTCGAGCTGTGCCAGGTGTTCGGCGTCGTGCTCGCGGAGGTACGCGACTGCCGCCTCCGCGGCCGCGCTGGTATCGGTCTGGCTCGTCATGGCCCGATGATAGACCGATGCAACCGCTCGGCTCCCGCCCGCGTCAGACCGCCATGCCGGCCGTACGCCGTCGATCGGCCGCCCTTGCCGCGCTGATCTTCGCCGTCCTGGCGAACGCCCTCCCGACCGCGGAGGTCGTGGCGTGCAGCTGCCTGGGCGGTGCAATCGCGCAGCAGGTGCCAGCCGCATCCGTCGCATTCGTGGGAACGGTCGTCGACCGACGTGAAGGCGCGAGGTTCAACGAGGTGGAAGGCAGGCTGCTGGAGTACGAGTTTCACGTCGAGCGCGCCACTGCGCCGATGCCGGAGACCGCGTTCGTTCACGTGAGCAGGAGCGAGGCTTCGTGTGGCGTGACGTTCAGCCCCGGAGAGCGATGGCTCGTCGTCGTGCCGCGGCGCGAGGACTTGGGTGACACAGCAGCCGATACGCACCTGTGTGCGGGGAACACACCGATGGAGCAGCTTCAGCCCCATGAGGTCGGCGCCGTCGACGCGCTGCTCACCGTTGCGCCGACGCCGGCTCCCGCGAACGGTGAGGCGCAGTCGCCGCCGGGCATTGCGCTCATCGGCGCGGCTGCCGTGACCCTGCTGCTTCTGCTCTTGGCCGTCGGGCGAATCCTCGCGCGTCGGCCGGCGTCGTGACAGCCTTCCGGACTCCGTAATCGGGTGGTCGGCTGGTTCTGATCAGCGGGTTCTGGCGTCGCCGCCGTCGGTGCGTCAAGGGTCGAAGGCGCCGACGACGAACCCGAGGAAGAGCGCCACGGCGAGTGCGGGGACGAAGCTGGCCGCGCGGAGGAACGGCGGCCAGTGCGCGCCACCGCCGAAGGCGTAGGCCGGGATCGTCAACGGGAACAGCAGCACGCCCGCCGACCAGGCGAGCTTCGCGCCGAAGGAGAGGTCGGGGCGGTCCGCCACGTCGAGCCAGTAGGCCGCGATCATGAGGAACCCGCCGACCGCAAGCACGGCAAACAGGCCCCAGATCAGCGGAAGCATGACCCTGGGATGCTAGCGCGACTCCTCGAGCCGGCGCCGCGCGACGTCATCGGTCCCGTTGAGCAGGTCGGTCAGCAGTGGTTCGAGCGGCCGACGGCGTGATACGCGCGGTTCCGACCGCGGCAGCAACTCGCCGATCGCGACGCGGATGCGTTCCTCGAGCGCGGCCCGGCCTTCGCGCCCTCGCGCATCGGCCGTCGGGATCGGTGGGCCGAAGCGCACCATCACACGGCGCCTGAACCACAGGCGCGTCGAGCCGACGATGGCGCACGGAACGACCGGCACCCCGGCCATGGCGGCGAACGCGGCAGCTCCCTCCTCGAACGGCAGCAGTCCGGATTCTCGGAACCCGATTCGACCCTCCGCGAAGATCCCCAGCACGCCATCGGCCTCGAACACCCTGCGCACCGCACGCACGGCCGATGTGAGCGTGGTGTGGTCCGGGTTGTACGGGATGACGCCGCCGAAGAAGGCCATGACGCGGTTCTTGAACCCCCGGCTGAAATCGGCCTCCCTGGGCCCGAACCACGTGATGCGAGGTTCGAGCGGCACGCCGGCCAACACCAGCAGCGGATCGAACCCGTTGTGGTGGTTGGCGACGATCTGGAACGGCGGTCGTGGCCAGTGCTCGAGCCCTTCCACACGGACGTCGAACAGCAGTCGCACGGCGGCGCGGTTCCACCACCACATGACGCGATAGCGCGGCGTCACCTCCACGCTCAGCGCGCGTGGCCCCGCGCGTCGGGCGCGATCGGCGGCCTCGCGGGTCACGCGGCCGCGGTCCCGATCCGTGGATCGTCCTCCCGCCGGCGCGGATCCACCTTGAGCAGCGCGAGGGCGGAGAGCCCGACGAACCCGGCGGCGACCGCCATCGCGGCGCGCGGCCCGGCCGGGTCGCTCACGGCCGCGGCGACGAGATCCTGGATCGGTCCAGCCACGATGATGAAAACCGGGCCGGCCATGGCGGTCCCTGCGTTCAGGATGCCCATGTAGCGGCCGGACGTGGCCTTCGGGATGACATCGGCCATGAGCGCCCAGTCGGCGGACAGGAAGATGCCCATGCCGATGCCGAATGGTACCCAGGCCGCGACGGCGAGCTCCGGTGTCGGCGCCACTGCCACCCCCAGCAGCCCCGCTGCCGCGACCGCCCCGGCGACCCATATCACCGGACGCCGGCCGAAGCGGTCCGAGAGTCGCCCGCCCGGGATGGCGGCGAGTGCCGTGGAGACCCCGACGATGGCCGTCGCCAGGAACACCGTCCCGTCCGCATCCGCGTCGCCCATCCCGTGCGATCGGCGGAAGTAGCCGACGGCGATGAGCGTCGCGTTGTAGGCCCCCAGGAAGAGCAGGCGCACCAGGAGCAGCCACAGGACGTCGCGCTGCTCGAGGATGTCGCGGCCCCACGCGGACAGCGCGACCTGCCGCCACGGACGTGTGCGAGGCGGCGCCGCACGCCCCTCGTCCACGGTGACCACGAGCACGACCATGGTGACCAGCTCGACGACGCCGAGGGCGATCGTCGCGAGGGCCAGCTGGTCCAGGAGACCGCCCAGCGTGGCGATCCCGACACCGGCGATGGTGCCGAGCGTGAGCATCAGCCCCATCAGGCCGCTTGCCAGCCCGACCTGCCTGGCCGGGACAAGGTCGGGGACGTAGCCCTGGAACGGGCCCTGGGCGAAGTTCGAGCTCACCTGGAGGAGGAAATAGAAGGCCACCATCGCCACGAAATCGTTGTTGAGGGCGATACCCGCCAGGAACACGATGTCGAGCAGCGTGCCGATGACGATGTACGGCTTCCGCCGGCCCCAGCGCGTGACGGTGTAGTCGCTGATCACCCCGACCGTGGGCTGCACGATGATGGGGGCCACGGCCCCGACCACCATGACGACCGCCAGGAGGGTCCCCTGGGTGTCCCGGCTCAGGTCGTCGAGCCGTCCCGGGATGATGGTGATGTTCAGGCCGCCGAAGATCGTCTGGATCCCGAACCAGTAGATCGAGAGCGTGACGAGCTGGGAGAGGGGCAGGCTCAGCCGATGCTTCTCTGGCGGCCCATGCATCGGGCCAACCCTAGCCCGACCGACGCCCCGCGCCTAGCCCCCGTCGCTAGGATGCGAACCCCATGCCAGCTCAGCCTGTGGAGGGCGACCGCTTCGTCGTCCTGCGGCATCCGGACCTGCGCCGTTACCTCTCCGCGCGCTTCGTGGCGTCACTCGCGACGCAGGTGCAGACCGTCGCGGTCGGCTGGCAGGTGTTCAGCGTCACGGGGGACCCGTTCGACCTGGGGCTCGTCGCGCTCTCGCAGTTCCTGCCGTTCATCGTTCTGATCCTGCCCGCCGGCCACGTCGCGGACCGATACGATCGGCGGCGGGTGCAGCTGCTGACCTACGTCCTGCTGGCCCTGTGCGCCGCCTCTCTGCTCGGCCTCGCGCTGGCCGGGGTGACGGAGACGGCTCCGGTGCTCGGGGTCATGGTCCTGTTCGGGATCGCGCGCGCCTTCAACCAGCCCACGTCCCAGGCCCTGCTGCCGAACCTGGCCCCCATCGAGCTGTTCCCGCGCGCCGTCGCCGTGAACTCCTCGCTCGGCCAGATCGCCACCATCGTCGGGCCCGCCATCGGCGGCCTGCTCGTCTTCCTCGGCGTCGGTGTCGCGTACGCCCTGTCGGGGGTGCTCCTGGTGCTGGCCGTGATCCTCGTCGCCGACCTGCGCGGCGGCGGCCGCGACACGGCGTCCATCGAGCCGATGTCCCTGGCCACGCTCCTGTCCGGCGTCACGTTCGTGCGCTCCCGGCCGATCGTCCTCGGGTCCATCTCGCTCGACCTGTTCGCCGTGCTGTTCGGCGGGGCGACGGCCCTGCTGCCGATCTATGCCGGCGAGATCCTCGATGTCGGGCCGACCGGGCTGGGCCTCATGCGCGCAGCGCCCGCTGTCGGTGCGGCGGCCCTTGCGGCCGCGCTCACCGTGCGGCCCTTGCGCCGGCACGTCGGCCCGTGGATGTTCGGTGGCGTCGTGCTCTACGGCATCGCCACGATCGTCTTCGGCGTCTCGACCAGCTTCGTCCTGAGCCTCGGCGCGCTGGCCGCGATGGGGGCGGGCGACATGGTCAGCGTGTACATCAGGCACCTGCTGGTCCAGCTCGAGACGCCCGACGCCATCCGGGGGCGGGTCAGCGCGGTCAACTCGGTCTTCATCGGCGCGTCCAACGAGCTCGGCGAGTTCGAGTCGGGCGTCACTGCCGCCTGGTGGGGCATCGTCCCGGCCGTCGTGGTCGGAGGCGCCGCCACCCTGGCCGTCGCGGGCGTCTGGGCCAGGCTGTTCCCCGTGCTGCGCCGCCTGGACGAATTCTCGAAGGTCGACGCGCGTGACGGCCCCGGATAGCATGATTGCTGACCTGCGAACTGGAGGGACCGGTGCGCCAGCCGTGCATCTCCTGCGGCCGTGACACCGCGCCCGGCACTCGCCTGTACGCCGCCCGCAAGCTGGGCCGTGACCGCGCCACCGCAACCGTTGGTCCACTCTGCTACGCGTGCCAGCCGGGCAGTGCCGCACCGGGCGCCGATCAGTCGATTCCGTTGAGCGGGCGCTTCGCCGTCGTCGACGCTCCCGGCGGGTATCCGGGCTGATCGATCCCGGCGAGGCTAGAATCGGCGGGTGATCGACCCAATCGCGTTCGAGCTCGGTCCGCTGCGGGTGACCTGGTACGGGATCATCATCGCCTCGGCCGTACTGATCGCCGGTCTGCTGGGCACTCGCGTCGCCCGCTGGCTGAACGAGGACCCAGAGGACGGCTGGTCGATGCTGCTGCCGGTCATCGTCCTGGCGGTGATCGGCGCGCGTGCCTACCACGTCGTCCACCTGTGGGACCACTACTCGCAGAACCCCGGGGAGATCATCCAGATCTGGAACGGTGGCATCGGTATCCCGGGCGGCGTCGCGGGCGGCGCGCTCGGAATCTTCCTGTACACGCGCAGCAAGGGCCTGAACACGGCGCGCTGGCTCGACGTCTTCGCTCCCGCCCTGCTGCTTGGCCAGGTCATCGGGCGCCTGGGAAACTTCGTGAACCAGGAGCTCTACGGGCCCCCGACGTCCCTGTGCGGCACGGACTTCCCGCCCTGCCTGCCGTGGGGCGTCCAGATCGCGGCCGAGAACCGCGTCTCGGACTGGGATGCGGTGACCTACCCCGTGGAGGCCACGACCTTCGTGCCGCTGTTCGCGTACGAGATGGTGCTGAACCTCATCGGCATGGCGCTCATCCTCCTCGTCATCCGTCGATACGGTCCCAGGTTGTTCGCCGGTGACGCGGCCCTGATGTACATCGTCTGGTACGGGCTGGTTCGGACGGCGCTGGAGACCTATCGCGTGAACAACTGGGAGATTCTCGGCATCCCCACCGCGATGTGGGTCGGCGTGATCGGCGCCGCCCTCGCCGCCGCGTGGCTCTGGTACCGGCACCGGCGTGACTGGGGCAGGCCGATGATTCGGCCACCGGACCAGGCGCCGGTGGACGTTGCGACCGCGAGCGAGGCGCGGCCGGAGGCCACCCCTGGCTGAGCAGCGCACGGGAGTCCTGCCGGACGTCACTGCCGCGGTGGGCGCCACGCCGCTCGTCGCGCTCGACCGGCTGGCACGCGACGTCCGCCCGCGTGTCGTCGGCAAGCTCGAGCACATGAATCCGGGCGGATCGGTCAAGGACCGCATCGCCATGCCGATGATCGAGGCCGCGGAGCGCGCCGGGCTGCTCGGGCCCGGTGGCGTCATCGTCGAGCCGACGAGCGGCAACACGGGCGTCGGCCTGGCACAGGCGGCGGCGGTGAAGGGCTATCGGTGCATCTTCGTGATGGCCGACAAGCAGTCGGAGGAGAAGCGTGCACTGCTGCGGGCATACGGCGCCGAGGTCGTCGTCTGCCCGACCGATGTCGATCCCGACGATGAGCGCTCGTACTACCGCGTCTCGGACCGATTGGCCCGCGAGACACCCGGTGCGTGGAAGCCGGACCAGTACCACAACGACGCGAATCCGCTGGCGCACCACGCGACGACGGGCCCGGAGATCTGGCAGGCGACCGAGGGGCGGATCACGCACCTCGTGGTGGCCCTCGGCACCGGCGGGACGGTCACGGGGATCGGCCGGTTCCTCAAGGAGCGCAACCCGAACATCGTCATCGTCGGCGCCGATCCGGCCGGCTCGGTCTATTCAGGTGACGCGCCTCGGCCGTACCTGACGGAGGGGATCGGCGAGGACTTCTGGCCGTCGACCTACGACGCGAGCGTCTGTGACGTCATCGTCCGGGTCAGCGACCGTGACTCGATGCTCATGGCCCGCGTGGCGACACTCCGCGAGGGGATCCTGATGGGCGAGTCGGGCGGCACAGCGCTCTGGGGGGCGCTCCAGGTCGCCCGAGACATCCCGGACGAGGACGCGCTCTTCGTCGTCATCCTGCCCGACTCCGGCCGCAACTACATCGGGAAGCTGTACAGCGATCGGTGGCTCCGCGACAACGGGCTGCTCGGCCCCTACGAGGAGGTCGTCGACTACGACTGGCGCGCGACGCAGGCCGGCGTGGTGCTCCGGGGTGATGAGATTCCCGCCGGTAGCAACGAAGGCGCCGAGTAGAGCGTCTCTGGCGCCATGACCGATCGAGTCGTGGCCATCGGCCTGTGGGTGCTCGGCATCGCCACGGTGCTCATTCTCACGTTCGCGATCGCTGCGTTGGCGGCATCGGCTGATGCGCTCGGGACGACGCTCCCGCGGCGCGGTTGGGTTGCGGCGCTCGTCGGGTGGGGCCTCGGCGGGGGCGCGGTGCTCCTCGTCGTCGGCCGTGCTGCGAGTGACGCATGGCCGCCGCGCTCCTGGACCGCGGTGGTGGTCCTCATCTCTTCGATCACCGCGGGTGTCGCGGTCGAGCTGACTGTCATGAGCTGGGCCGCGGCGCGGTTCGGGGCGCAGGCCGCCGACCCGGACCTCATCGGATGGTCGAGCGTCCTCAGCCCACTCGTGGTCCTCGCGGGCTTGGCTGCCGCAGCCGCGGCGGTGATGCCCGGTGCGGCGCGGACGGCGGCAGGCTTCATCATGCTCGTGGCCTGTGCGGGCGTGCTCCTCGTGGTCGCGTCGAACGTCCCCGGCGCGGCGAACGGCATCACTCCGCTCGGCCTGCAGATGGGGACCGCCATGGCAGCCGCGGCGTTGATCGCGCTCCTCGCGCCATTGACGATCGTGACTCGGAGCGTGGGACCTTACCTGCCCGACAGATAGGCGCCTCGGTCCGTCAGGTGGAGGGCGCCTCGGGCGGCCGGTCGTCGCGATCCTCTTCCTCCGACATGGTGTCGCCCCCCGGATTGGCGATCGTCGGGCCGGAGTCGCCATAGAGGCCGCCCGTCTCCGCCGCGGATCCGCCGTAGCTGGACTCGTCGACGGCCGGGCGCTCGTTCTCCTGCTGGTTCTCTCGCTCGTTCATGGCGCGCGACCATCGCATGACGGATGCCAGCGTCCGGGCGGGGCGCCGTGGTCTCGCACACAGCTCCAGCAGGGCGTCACCAGGGCGGTCCATGCGCTCGGACTGGCGCGCTG
>JASLBU010000095.1 GCA_030146365.1 Candidatus Limnocylindria bacterium
CGTTGCCCGCGGGCTCTGCGAGGGTTGGGAGGAGATCGCCCGCGAGCGCCCCGATGCCCGGATGATGGTCAGCGATACCTGCGAGTACCACCACGCCAGCGACGAGGGCAGCGCCGCCCACGCCGAGTGGATGAACGAGCGTCGCTTCGTGATGCACGACCTCTACGGCGGCCGCCTCGGCGACGACCACCCGATGCGGTCGTTCCTGCTCGACAACGGCATGGATGAACGCGACCTGTGGTGGTTCCAGGAGCACCCCGCCCCGCTGGACGTCGTGGGTCTCGACCACTACCCGCACTCGGAGCACGCGTACCGCATCGGTGAGCGCGGCGAGCTGCTGGACGAGGTGCAGCCGCTCGAGCGACAGCACGGCCCGGCGGAGCTGGCCCGGCAGTACCACGAGCGGTTTGGCCGCCCGGTCCTGTTCGCGGAGACGGGTGCGCCCGGCGACGACGCCACGAAGATCGCCTGGCTCGACCGACTCGTCGCCGAGGTGCGTGCCGCTCGTGGCAACGGTGTGCCGGTCATCGGCATCACCTGGTGGGGCCTCATCGACCAGGTGGACTGGGGCTCGGGCCTCCGCCGCCGCAACTACGAGATCGATCCGACCGGGCTCTACTCGCTGGAGTGGTCCGGCGACCGCCTGGAGCGGATTCCGACCAGGGCGCTCGCTCGCTGGCTCTCCTACACGGGCAAGCCGATCGACGAGACGGTTGGCCCGCTCACGGGCACCGTCGCCCCCGATGTCAGGCTGTGGGAGGCCGCATAGCGCCGGAGCTTCGGGTCAGGCGACGGCGTCGACGTCCGGGGTGGACGCCACGAGCGCCGCGTACTGCTCCACCAGCGCAGTGGGGTTGCGCCGCATCTCCTCGTCGACGTCCCACAGCCCCATGTGGCACCAGTAGGCGAGGCGCTCGTACGGCCCCCGGCGCCATCGCCAGTCGACCAGGCTGAACACCGGGAACCACGTGTAGCCGATGACTGGCATGCCCGCGTCGCGCGCGGCAAGGACGGCGCCGGTGGACTCGGCCATCCATGCGGCGCGGCGCTCCACGGTCGAGTTGTCGCTCGTCTCGGTGACCATGACCGGCAGGCCGGTGTGATGGTGGAAGGCGGCCAGGGCGGTCACCAGGTCGGCCGCGGTCCCGTACACCAATCGGCGCTTGACCCGGCCGTTGGACGTGCGCAGGACCGACCGAGACATGTGCGGGTAAAAGTTCACCCCCACCACGTCGGGGACCTGGGCTTGCGCCGCCAGCCGATCCAGCGTGGCCGGCGGTACGCCCGACGCCACGAGCCGGTGCCAGGCGGCATGGGTCTCGGTCACGCGGCCGAGCACGAGGTCGAGCGCCAGGAACTGCGCCTGCCAGCGCTCCGCGACCATGGCTTCGAGCTCCGGCTCGTCGGTGGTCACGATCTCGCTCGGCTCGACCGCTACGATGCGCGCCGCGGGGGCCACGGCCCGGATGGCAGCCATCGTCGCCGACACGCCGTCCGCGATCCCGACCATCACGCGGTCGTACCCGCGGTCGCCACGCAGGTTCGGCGGCCACATCCCGCGCTGCCCGGAGAACAGCGCATTGATCAGCGGCTCGTTGAGCGGCGTCCAGCCGCCCGCCACCGCCCCGTAGCGTTCGACGGCCGCGGCGCCGTACTCGGCCACGTGCCGCGAGTAGTCCGGGTTCACGAAGCTGTTGCGAAGCCAGAGCGGCGTGCCGTAGTGCACGAGGTCCACGATCGGCGCCACGCCGATGCGGTCGAAGTGGTCGAACACCTGGTCGGTCCAGGACCAGTCCCATACGCCCGGCTCGGGACTGATGCGATACCAGGGGATGCCGTAGCGCATGCTCTCGACGCCGAGGGAGGAGACGAGGTCGAGGTCGGTCCGCCACTGCCCGTAGTGGTCGATGAGCTCGTACTCGTCCAGCACCCTGGCTCGTCTGCCGAAGGGGTGGCCGACGAACGTGTCCTCGATCCCCACGCTCCACTCGAAGTCGGTCACGGTGCCTCCATGCACGGGAGCCTCTCCTCGGTCCGGGCTCCCCCGTTGCTTGCCATGCTAGCGAGCGGCTTTGCGCCGGGGATGGGACTTCTTGCGGTGCATCGAAGGACCGGGCCTCTCGCGGCCCGTGGCTTGCGTATCGGTCTGACCATGGATTTTCAGCTCGTCCGCCGCCCGATGGTGGCGGCGGCGTACGCGGTGAACCTCGCTGTCCGCGCTCGGCGCGGCTTCGTGGGCCGGAAGCGACATGATGGGAACGCGGCCGAGATCGTCCGCGCCTGCATCGACGATTGCTGGGACGGCACCCACTACCGTGCCAGCCCGGGCTACTTTCGCCAGTTCTGGACCCGGGACCTGAGTTTCAGCGCCCCGGCCCTGGCTCGGACCTCCCCGGAGCACCGAGATCGGGTGCTGCGCTCGTTCGACTGGGCCATCCGCACGTGGGAGCGGAGCGACAGTCACGTCACCACCACCATCCACTTCTTCGACCAGCCGGTGGACGTGTTCGACTACGGCGTGGACTGCCTGCCGCTGCTCGTGGCGGCCCTGCACCGCATCGGCGCCGATGACCTGCTCGCGGAGCATCGGCCCTGGCTGGAGCGCGAGATCCGGTACTTCATGGACGAGGTCGTGGACCCGGCCACCGGGATGGTGCGCGACGACCGGAAGTACAGCGCGCACCGCGACACGATGGTGAACCGGTGCAACGCCTTCGGGAACAGCATGGTCGCCCTGCTGGCGATGACCGTCGTCGACCTCGGATGGGACATCCCGGAGCCGATGGTGCCGCTGGCCCAGGCACCACAGCGCATCCTGCTGGACCACTTCTGGGATGAGCGAGGCTTCTTCCGTGACTCTCCCGGCGACAGGACGCCGTCTGGCGAGGGCAACATCTGGCCGTTCTGGGCCGGCGTGATCACCGACGAGTCGATCATGCGTCAGGCATTCGCGACGCTCGAGGAGCGCGGGTACGCCGAGCCCTACCCGATGAAGTACGAGCCGGTCCGCAAGCCGGAGATCGAGCCGTGGTTCGTTCGCACCTTCATGCCGGACTACCAGGGCGCGACGGTGTGGACGTCGCTGGGCTCGATGTACCTCCAGCTGCTGAGGGCGATCGACCCTGCGCAGGCGCGGGTCGAGATCGACCGATACGTCGCCTGGATCGAGCGTGACCGCACCTTCTGGGAGGTCATCGATGACGAGACGGGGGAGCGCTACAGCTCCACCTTCCTCACCCGGTCGGACGAGTCGATGCTCTGGTCGGCGATCTTCCTGGACCTGCTGGAGCGACCCGCGGGCCGGCCGGCGACGATGCGGCCCCTCCTCTCTGCGGAACCGGCTGCGGCCGATTCCGCCTAGGGCTCGATCGTCCCGTACAGCTGCGCGCCCTCGCGCCAGAGCACGCCGCCGGCCTCCTGGAGGCCGATGGCTTCGCCTTGCGCGATATCCCAGTCGGCGGTGCCTTCGGGATAGTTCGCCACGCGCACCCGCGGCTCGCCGCAACTGGGCGGCGTGGCCTCGGTGATGGCCTCGCAGAACCAGATGGTGCCGTCCGCGTCCATGAGCAGGGTACCGTTGACGAGCGTGGGCTCTGCGGCGCTGCCCGCTGCGGCGATCGCCTCGGCCAAGCCGATGCCCGGGCCGGAGGCAACTGCGCCGCTCGTGTCGACGATGAACTCCGCGACATCCGCTCCATCGGAGGCTGACCCGCTCGCGGAAGGCGGCGGGAGCTCCTCGCCGACCTCGCCTAACGTGCCGCTGGCGGTCGTGCCGCCACAGGCCGACAGCATCAGCGCCATCATCCCAATTGCGATCCGCATCGTCCGCCGCATGATTGCCCTCCTTCGCCGGGTGTTCGGCCGGCTCTCGCAGCTGGTGTGTGCAAGTGCAGTTCCACGCCCGTCGTGGCGCGCCGGCCGCCTATTCGTCCTCGAACTCCTCCATGGCCTGGCGGAACTCCTCGTAGTACTCCTCGAGCGTGCCGAGTCCCGCCGCCGCCCTGCGGGCGTCCACGTTAGCCTCGTCCTCGATCGGCGTGCGGGGGACTAGCTCGCCGTCCGGGCCGCCGGTCAGCTGGGTGCCATACACCTGCGGCTGCCCATTTGCCACCCGCACCCGGTCCACGAGATACGCGAGGTCGCCCGCGCTCGCGTCGCCGGCATCCACCGCCCCCTGGAGGTACCGCAGCCCGAGCTCCTGCAGGTCGAGCTGGAGGTCGGCGTGCTGGATGATCACCCAGGCGGCCAGCGAGCCTTCCTCGCCGACCATCGACCAGCCGGGCCAGCCGTGCTCCTCGAGGATCTCGCGAATCCGCTCGGAGTTCGCCCGGTCCACGGCTCCCATCTGACCGAACAGCTGCTCCGCCGTCCGCTCGTCGCCCGGTGGCGCGACTCCGGTCCGCACCGCCTGGTCCTCCGCCATCATGGCCAGCAGCTCATCTCGCAGCTGCTCGTTGATCTCGGCGGCGGGCTCATGCGGAATGGCCTCGACGGACGGAACCGCCGATACGGAGGGCGCGGCCGGTGCCTCCGGCGAGGCCGCGGCGGAGGCGCGCGGGGCGTCGGAGGTCGGGGGCGTGGACGGGGACGCGCCATGTGGAGCGGCGCACGATGCGACGAGGGCGGCCAGGAGCGCCGCCGGTGCGAGGCGGACCGGCGCCGTCACGGGCACCTTGTGGTGGTGATCCGCGTCATCGGCGCAGCGTAGCGCCTCCCCGGCCGGGCCCGCCGCCTGGGCGCGGTACATTGCGCCCCATGAGCGCGGGCGAGGACCGGCTGGCATCGGCGCTGCGGCAGCAGCTGACCCCGCCGTGGGTGATCCACCGCAACGTGGCGTGGCTCGAGAAGCGGCCCGGTGACGAGCCGGCCGACGGCGAGGCGGACGTGGTCGTGGCCCATCCGGAGCTCGGCATCATGATCATTGAGGTCAAGGGCGGCCGCGTGAGTCGCGTCGGCGGGCGCTGGGAGTCGGTCGACGGCCGGGGCGACCGGCACGAGATCAAGGACCCGTTCGCGCAGGTCACGCGGCTGATGCATGGGCTGCGGCGGACATGCGAGAAGCTGCCCGCCTGGCCCTCCGCTCGGATCCGCTTCGCCCGTGCCGTCTGCCTGCCGGACTGCGCCTACGACCGCGCCATGGCGCCGGACGGGCCAAGAGAGATCGTGATCGGCCACGACGATCTGGAACGCCTGAGCGACCGGCTTCGCGCCATCTTCGACTGGTGGACGGCGACGGGCGACGCCGGTTCGGCGGGTGGTGCGCCCGGCACGACCGGCATTGCAGCGCTGCACGAGCTCGTCGGCCGCGACTTCGAGATCAGCTCTCCTCTTGCAGCCGGCATCGCCGGAGACGAGGCGCGCATCGTCACGCTATCCGAGCGCCAGCACGGGGTCCTCGACCTCCTGAACGCGCAGCGGCGGGCCGTGATCCTGGGGGTGGCCGGCTCCGGAAAGACGCTGCTGGCCGCCGAGAAGGCGCGCCGCCTGTCAGCGCAGGGCTTCGACGTCCTCCTCACCTGCTTCAACCGGCCGCTCGCCGAGTTCCTCGCGTCGACGATCGGGCAGGTGGAGGGGGTCACGGTGAGCACGTTCCATCGGATCGCGGAGCGGCTGGGCCAGGAGGCAGGCCTCATCGGTCCACATCCGGCGCATGACGCCGCGTACTTCGACGCGCTGCCCGACGTCCTGGACCGAGCCCTCAACCGGCTGCCGGAGCACCGCTACGACGCGATCGTGGTCGACGAGGGCCAGGACCTCGACGCGGTGTGGTGGATCCCGCTGCTCGACCTGCTTCGCGACCCGCGGCGGGGGATCGTGTACGTCTTCGGCGACGCGAACCAGGATCTCTACCACGCCCGCGAGCCGGACGAGCTCGGGGTGGTGATGCCCGATGCGCCTCCCGTCTACTACCTGACGGAGAATCGGCGATCGACGAGGACGATCCACGAATTCGCAACGCGCTTCTCCCAGACCGATGCAGACGCTCCTCCATCGGTCTCGCTCGGACCGGACGGCCGTGCCGTCGAGATCTTCACGTACGCCGACGGCAATGCCGATGCGGCGCGCCGGGTGCTCGGTACCGTCCTCCGCCGCATCGTTGACGCCGGGCGAGTGCCGACGGGCGACGTGGTCGTCCTCACCCCGCGGTCGCCGAGGTCCTCCTGGCTGATGCGGGCCGATGGCACGCCGGTGGAAGCGTGGCCGTATCGGCTCATGCCGGAGTACGGACCGGAGGGTGGGGTCCTGCCGCCCCCGACGAAGGGCAACGAGGTTCGCGTCGCGACGATCCACCGCTACAAGGGGCTCGAGTCGTCGGTCGTGGTGCTCGCCGAGCTCGACGAGCGGATCGCGGAGGCGGAGCTCGCCGCGCTGGTCTACGTCGGGGCCACTCGCGCGCGCTCACACCTCGTGATCGTCGCCTCCGACGGCGTGGCCGGCCGCCTGCGCTGACCCGACGAGCGCCATCAGGCGTAGGAGACATTTGCTCCCGCACGAGCGCAATACCCCCGAGGTCCGCGGTTGGATGCCGGTCCACGCTCGCGCATGCCCGCACCGCCCGGGTAATTTGCCGAGAGCGACACATTGGCGCCAACGGCGGTCCCGGTAGTGGATAGCGCCTCCCTCGCACGCAGCGCGGCCGGGCGCGTCGTTCCGCCCAGCGGATCGGGCGCGACTCCTGCAGAGTGACCGGCGTGGAGGACGAATCCGTACGAGGTCCCGCGGCGGACCCGTTGAGCAGCTTGGCCGGCGGCCTGCGTCGCCGTGCCGCGAGTGCGCCCGGCGAGGACCGTGAGGCGCGCGCGGAGTCGCTGCGGCGGCATGTTCAGGAGTACCTCCTCCCGCGTGCCGCCGACCTGGACGCACCGCTCCTCGTCGTCATTCTCGGCTCCACAGGGAGTGGCAAGTCCAGCCTGCTGAACGCCCTTGCCGGGGCGGCGGTCAGCCCGTCGGGCGTCCTCCGTCCGACCACCCGTCTGCCGGTCGCGATCGCTCACCCGGCCGACCTGGGCGGGCGGATCGGCGCGGTGGCGCAGCGCTCGGGGCTCGAGGTACGGTCGGACGCCGGCGCGCGCCGCGGCCTGGTGCTCGTCGACGCCCCGGACTTCGACAGCGTGGAAGCCGCGAACCGCGAGCGGGCACTGGGCCTGCTGGAGGTCGCGGATCTCGTCATCTTCGTGACCACGGCGACGCGGTACGCCGACCAGGTGCCCTGGGAGGTGCTTGCGCGCGCTCGAACGCGCGGCGTCCCCCTGCTGGCCGTCATCAACCGACTGCCTCCCGATGCCGCAGATGCCGATGCCGTGGTCCGCGACTACCGCGAGCTGCTGGCACACGGCCGCATCGGCTCCGGCGAGGCGAGCGGATCGCTCGACGTCGTCGCGGTGCCCGAGGGCGCGCTGGACCCGGAGCGCGACGCCCTGGCCGCGGATGCCGTTGGAGGCGTGCGAGCCGCACTCGACCGGCTGGTGCAGTCCGGCGAGGAGCGCAGGGAGCTGGCACGCCGGGGGCTGGCCGCCGCGCTCCACGGCGTGCCGGAGGCCGTGGAAGCCATCGCGGCCGAGATCGACGAGGAGCAGGCCGCGGTCGCAGAGCTGCGCACTGCGGCGGACCGCGCCTACACCGGGGGCCGGGCCGCTCTGGCCGACGAGCTGCAGCGCGGCACCTTCATGCGCGCGGAGG
>JASLBU010000114.1 GCA_030146365.1 Candidatus Limnocylindria bacterium
ATCGAGCGTGTATGCCTGCAGCCGACCACAGAGGACCGCGAATGGTTCCCGGACATCGCGGGGCGCGGCGACGCCATGGCGGTGCTGCGCGACGTCTGGACGAACTACCGCGACGAGAGCTTCATCGCGCAGTTCTTGAGCCCGCACCTCATCCGCCGGTGGCGGATGTTCCATCTCGTCGACGATCCGAACGCGCCGGAGCTGCAGGTCGAAGCCATCCACGACGAGCATGGCTACCGGCGCATCCGCCGGATCCTGTCGCGCCAGCACGACATCGCCTGGACGGATCCCGACATTCAGGTGACCGACGTCGACCTTACCGGCGACCGCCGCCTCATCCTCCACCACCACGTCCTGAACGACGCCCTCCTCAACCCGGAAGACCTCACGCGGGTCCTCCAGCACGTCGCGGATCTGTGGGGGTACGACGTGATCCTGCACGAGGTCGATCGCGCGACCGGCACGCTCCTCAAGGAGCACACCGCCCGCGCACGTTCCCTGTTCTTCTGACGGAAAGCCTCGCGCCCGGCCGCGAGAGCCTTCCCGTTCAGACGGCCCCCTCGGTCGGGATGTGCAGGAGCCGTCCGCAGTGCTTGCAGTGCACGGCATCGACGTCGTGGATCAGCAGGCCGCAATCGGGGCACTCGTGGCGGACCTTGCTCGGGCGGAAGATCGCCTGGAGAAGCCGCAAGAACAGACCCACCCCGACCACCATGATGACGACCGCCAGGAGGCGCCCGCCCGGCCCGATCAGCGTGATGTCGCCGAAACCGGTCGTGGTGAGGGTCGTGATGGTGAAATAGAGAGCGTCGATATAGGTCGGGATGCCGCGATTGATATCGTTCTGCGTAACGTAGACCACCGAGGTGACCACGAAGATGAAGACCACGAGGTTCACGGTTCGCTGGATCACGTCCTCGTAGAGGCGAAACCTCGGCGAGGCCTCCCGCAGGTCCCGCAGGAGGTGATAGGAGCGCAGCAGCCTCAGCGCCCGAACGACCCGCAGGAATCCGAGGTTGTCCACGAAGGCCGGGAGCAGGAGCGATGCGATGACCACGAGATCGGCGGCGGTCGCAACGCTGAGGAGGTGCGCGCGCTTGTTCTTCTCCGCGTAGAAGCGCGCGGCGAAATCGATCGAGAGCAGGAGCGCGAGCACGAGGTCGAGGGGTATGAGCCACCACTGGTCCCGCACCGTGGAAGCCAGGATGAACACCGCGATGGTGACGACGTCGAACACGACCAGGCCGTACCGGAACCGGCGCGCCTGCGGGCCGGACCCGAAATAGAGGGCCCGCAGCCTGTCGCGCAGCGGCGGTCTGACGTCGGCGGCGTCGTCGAGCATGGGGTACACGGCTCCCGGTCGAGGCCCATGGTACCGCATCGGACAAGAGTCCGCTCGATGCAACCTTCCTCTACCTGCGACCCCTCGCGATCCCGCTGTCGACCGGACCCCACCTGGGAGGCATGGCCTGGACCGCGGGCCCTCGTGCGGGGAATCGCTCCAGGGGGCCAACCGAGGTCGGTGCGTTCCTTGCGCGCGCCTCCGACCCTGACGTAAGTAGAATTGCCGCAATGCACAGCGGTGCCGACCACTCCGGGAGAAGAACGCGAGGATATGGACAGCATAACCGTCGTCAACGTCGCGCTTCTGCTCGGAGCGCTCCTGATCGTCGTCGGGATCGCGTCCAGCCTGGTCGCCTCGCGATTCGGCGCGCCCTTGCTCCTCGTCTTCCTGATCATCGGCATGCTGGTCGGCGAGGATGGACCCGGGGGGCTCGCCTTCAACGACTACCAGGTCACCTATTTCGTCGGATCGCTCGCGCTTGCGATCATTCTCTTCGACGGCGGCTTGCGTTCGAACATCGCGGCGTTCCGGGGCGTGCTGCTGCCGGCCGGGATGCTTTCGACGGTCGGCGTCGCGGTGACCGCCGCTCTAACCGGCTGGGTTGCCAGCTACCTTCTCGGATTCCCGCTCCTGGAGGGACTGCTGATCGGGGCGATCGTCGCGTCCACGGATGCTGCGGCGGTGTTCTTTCTGATGCGGGCGGGAGGGCTCCAGCTGCGCCGGCGCGTCGGGACCGCTCTCGAGATCGAGTCGGGCACCAACGATCCGGTGGCGGTCTTCTTCACCATCGTTCTGGTCGAGCTGATCCTGTCGGACAGCCTGTCGCCGGGTTGGCAGGTGCTCGGAACCCTGGTGAGCCAGGGGCTGATCGGGGCAGCGGCGGGCGTCAGCGGCGGTCTTGCGGTCTCGTGGATCCTCAACCGGATCACGATGCCGGGCGGTTTGCATCCGCTCTTCGTCGTCGCGTCCGCGGTGCTGATCTTCGCCATCACGGCGGTTCTGCAAGGGAGCGGCTTCCTCGCGGTCTATCTCGCCGGCCTCATCCTGGGTAATCGACCCGTGCGGGCGTTCCCGTCCATCCTGAGCTTCCACGACGCCGCGACCTGGCTCGTGCAGCTCGTCATGTTCATCGTGCTCGGCCTCCTCGTCACCCCCACGACGCTCGTGCGGTACGCCGTGCCGGCACTCCTGATCGCGACGTTCTTGATCTTCGTGGGCCGGCCGGTGGCGGTCTGGCTGTGCCTCTCGCCGTTCCGCTTCTCGGCTCGCGAGAAGCTGTTCGTCTCCTGGGTCGGACTGAGGGGCGCCGTCTCGATCTTTCTCGCGGCGATTCCCATGCTCTCCGGCGTGCCCAATTCGGAGGTCTACTTCAACATCGCCTTCTTCGTGGTTCTGGTGTCGCTCCTCGTGCAGGGCTGGACGCTCACCTGGACGGCCAAACGGCTGGGCATGGCCCTGAACCAGCCGGCGGTCGAAGCGCGGCGCGTCGAGATCGATCTTCCGGGCCAGCTCGAATACGAGATGGTCGGATATCCGATCCTGGCCGAAAGCCCCGTGCGCAAGCGCAAGTCGCTCCCGTCGTGGGTTCGTCCCGTGTTCGTCGTCCGGGAAAATCAGGTGCTCGCCCCCGAGCAGGCCGGCGGGTTCCAGGCGGGCGATTACGGCTACTTCCTGGCCTCGCCGCACCGGGTGCGACGCCTCGACCGGCTGTTTGCTCCACGCGAGGGGGAGGATGGCGAGAAAACCTCCGGCGTCTTCCTCTTCCAGGGCGAGGTCCTGTTGTCGGACGTGGCAACCCTCTACGGCCTCCCCGCACCCGACGACCTGAAGGCGTTCACGATCGCGGAGGCATTTGCCGAGCGCTTCGAGAGCCGCCTCGAGGTCGGCGACGTGATCCAGCTCGGGCCGGCGGCGCTGATCGCCCGCGAGACCGAGGGAGATCTGCTGCTTACCGCCGCTCTCGAGATCGACGAGGCCGACGAGGACGACCTCCCGTCCCGG
>JASLBU010000129.1 GCA_030146365.1 Candidatus Limnocylindria bacterium
GGGCCAGACCCGAGACGCGCGGCCGGTCGACTCACATAGGCGGCTGCGCGGCGACCCGTCGCGTGGCCGGACGTAAGGAGAAGACCGTGGCGACCACCCTTCGCAAGTCCCTCTCGGCGCCGATCGCCCCGACGTACCACAACCTCTCGACCGCCGAGCTGTATGAGCACGCGGTGCGCAACGGGGAGGGAATCATCTCGGCGCACGGCTCGCTGGTGGTCCGCACCGGCAAGCACACCGGGCGCTCGCCCAAGGACAAGTTCGTTGTTCGCGAGGCGAGCAGCGAGCGCAAGGTGTGGTGGGGCGAGATTAACCAGCCGCTCGAGCCGGAGCAGTACGAGCGGCTCCGCACCCGCCTCATGCGCTACATCTCGGATCGGCCCGTGTACGCGCAGGACCTCTACATCGGCGCTCACCCGGGCCATCGGCGCTCCCTGCGGGTCTTCACCGAGTCGGCCTGGGCAAGCATCTTCGCCCGCAACCTCTTCCGGAATTTACCCGCGGCCGAGCTGGCCGGCTTCGCACCGAACTTCACGATCATCGACGTCCCTTCCTTCCGCGCCGATCCGGCGACGGAGGGCGTGCGATCCGAGACGGCGATCCTGCTCCACCTGGAGCGCATGGAGATCATTATCGTCGGCACCCAGTACGCGGGCGAGATCAAGAAGTCGGCCTTCACGGTGATGAACTACCTCCTCCCCGACGAGGCGGCGCTCCCGATGCACTCATCGGTGAATGTCGGCCAGGACGGCGACCCCGCGCTCTTCTTCGGCCTCTCGGGCACGGGCAAGACCACGCTGTCGGCGGATCCGGAGCGCAGCCTCATCGGCGACGACGAGCACGGCTGGGGCAGCGACGGCCTCTTCAACTTCGAGGGCGGCTGCTACGCCAAGACCATTCGCCTCTCGCCGATGTACGAGCCGGACATCTTCGCGACCACGCGCCGATTCGGCACGATCCTCGAGAACGTCGACCTGGACGAGGCCACCCGCGAGCTCGACCTCGACAGCCAGCGCTTCACCGAGAACACCCGCGGGGCGTACCCGCTGGAGTTCATCGGCAACGCCGATCCCACCGGCATGACGACCCATCCGCGGAACGTGGTCTTCCTCACCGCCGACGCGTTCGGCATCCTCCCGCCCATCAGCCGCCTGACCCGCGAGCAGGCGCAGTACCACTTCATCAGCGGCTACACCGCGAAACTGGCCGGCACCGAGATCGGCGTCACGGAGCCGAAGGCGACCTTCTCAGCAGGCTTCGGCGCGCCGTTCCTTCCGCGCCATCCGGGCGAGTACGCTCGCATGCTCGCCGAACGGCTAGAGCGCCACGACGTCCCGGTCTGGCTCGTGAACACCGGCTGGACCGGTGGCCCGTACGGGACCGGAGAACGCATGCGCATCGACCACACGCGGACGATGGTGCGCGCGGCACTGCAGGGCGCGCTGAATGACGTCGGATACGAGGTGGACCCGATCTTCGGCGTCGATGTGCCGCGGCACGTGCCAGGGGTGCCGGACGACGTGCTCCGGCCGCGCGACACGTGGCCGGACCCGGCCGCGTATGACGCGCGCGCACGGGACCTGGCCGCGATGTTCGTGGACAACTTCGCCGTCTACGCCGACGGCGTGCCGGACGAGGTCCGCTCGGCCGGCCCGCGGCTCGGATAGCGTGCGCCTCCCCCCGCCCTGAGGGGTGACACCCACAGGGTCCGAATGGAACCCGACGGGCCGGCGCGAGCGTGACTTGTACGGAATATCGCTCGCCTGGGCCCCACATCAGGCGGATTCGTGGCGGGTGCTCCCGCCTTCTCAACCTCAGGACGGGCCGGTCATCGCCCCATCCGCCGCGCAGTATGCGGATGTCGGCGCAAATGACCGAACCGTGACTCGCGTCCGCGAATGTTGCGCCAAGCGCAACCTGAGCAAGGTCAGCGGGACGGGCCGAAGAAAAGCTCCACCCACTGCTGAAGCATCGGCCTGGGTGGCTCGCCGGCGGCAAGGGCCTCGGGGAGTGGCTCCTCCGCGCCGGGCGGAATGATGAGGACCTGCTCTCCGGCGGTTCCCAGGTTCGCCAGGCGGCGGGCCTCGGCGCTCACGTACGCATCGCTGTTGAGGTAGTCGAGCTCGGCCTGGAGTCGGACGTTCTCCGCCTCGACCGCCGCGATCTGCGCCTCGATCTGGGCTGCGCGCTGGCCGATCTCCCAGTTCGCGTACACCTGGCGGCCGAACTGGACTGCCAGGAGCGTCCCGACGATGAGAAGGACCGCCAGCCATGCCACGCCGCCACGTGAGGCGGGCAATCGCAGCCGCGGGCGCATTGGCGCAGGGCGCGGAGTGTCTGCCGAGGCGTCGATCCCGGTCATGGCGGGCAGTCTAGTCGATCGTTCACGCTCGCCGCCCCGGTCGTGACAGTCGACCTGTCGCATCGGCCGCCCATGGTTTCGAACGTCTGTGCTAGATTCGCGGCCGAACGGATGTTCGATTTGCCGATGCGAGGAGGAGAGAGCTGATGCTGACCGCGCCGCCCGGCAATGCCGACGAGGCGATCGCCGCCCTGCTCGCCAGCCCCGAGTTCGCGCCGCTGGTTGCCGCGCATCGGCAGCTCGAGCCGCGTCCGCCACGTCACGCGCCATGGCCGGCGCAGCTCGACTCCAGGCTCGTGTCCGCGCTCCGGGGACGTGGCGTGGAGGCGCTCTACACGCACCAGGCCGCTGCGTTCACCGCGGCCGCGGCGGGCCGCAACGTGGTCGTCGTGACGCCCACCGCGTCGGGCAAGACGCTCTGCTACAACTTGCCCGTCCTGGATGCGGTCGCGAAGAACCAGGCCGCCCGTGCGCTGTATCTCTTCCCCACCAAGGCGCTCGCCGCGGACCAGCTCGTCGAGCTGCGTGCGCTTGCCGGGGCGGCCGAGCTTGGCCTCAAGACGCATACCTACGACGGCGACACGCCGGCGAACGTCAGGAGCGTCGTCCGTGCGGCCGGGCAGGTCGTGATCACCAACCCCGACATGCTCCACGCCGCGATCCTCCCCCACCACACGAAGTGGTTCAAGCTGTTCGAGAACCTGCAGTACGTCGTCATCGACGAGCTGCACACGTACCGAGGGCTCTTCGGCAGCCACGTCGCCAACGTCGTGCGCAGGCTGCGCCGGATCTGCAACCACTACGGCGCGGATCCGACCTTCATCTGCGCCAGCGCCACGATCGCCAACCCACGCGAGCTCGCCGAGCGCGTGCTCGAGGCGCCAGTCGAGCTGATCGACGACAACGGCGCACCTGCTGGCCGAAAGCACATCCTGGTCATCAACCCTCCGGTCGCCAACCAGGAGCTGGGCATCCGTGCGTCGGCCCTGCTGACCGGCCAGCGGCTCGCGGAGCGGCTCATCGGCGGAGGAGTGCAGACCATCGCCTTCGCCCGCTCCCGAACGGCCGTCGAGGTCCTGACCAGCTACCTGCGCGAGACGTTCGAGCCGCCCCCTGGCCACGCGCACACGATCCGGGGCTACCGCGGGGGGTACCTGCCGAACGAACGGCATGAGATCGAGGCTGGCCTGCGTGACGGGCGCGTACGCGGGGTCGTCGCCACCAACGCGCTCGAGCTGGGCATCGACATCGGGAGCCTCGACGCCGCGATCAGCGTCGGCTACCCGGGAACTATCGCCTCGACCTGGCAGCAGATGGGCCGATCCGGACGACGCGCCGGAACCAGCCTGGCCGCACTGATCTGCTCGTCGGCGCCGATCGACCAGTTCCTCGCGGCGCACCCGGAATACCTGTTCGACAGCTCGCCGGAGCACGGGCTGGTGAACCCGGACAACCTGTACGTGCTGCTGAACCACCTCCGGGCGTCGAGCTTCGAGCTGCCGATGCCCGCCGCGGAGCGATTCGGACTGGATGAGACGCCGATGCTGCTGGACGTCCTCCAGGAAGACGGCTGGATCCGACGCGCGGACGACGATCGCTTCTACTGGAGCCACGAGAACTTCCCGGCCAGCGACTTCAGCCTGCGGACCGGCGCGCCGGAGAACGTCGTGATCATCGAGACGACCGGTGACCGCCACCGCGTGCTGGGCGAGATCGACCTGTTCGCCGCCCCGCTGCTGGTGCACGAGAAGGCGATCTACATCCACCAGGGCGTGCAGCACCACGTCGATCGGCTCGACTGGGAGGAGCGCAAGGCGTACGTCAGCCGCACCGACGTCGACTACTACACAGACGCCGATCTCGGCGTGACCCTCAAAGTCCTCGAGGTCTTCGACGAGGCCGACGCGACGCCGGCCGGACTGCGCCAGCGGGGCGAAGTGATGGTGGCCTGGAAGGTCACCATGTTCAAGAAGCTCAAGTACCACACGCATGAGAACGTGGGCTGGGGGTCGATCAGCCTCCCCGAGACGGAGATGCACACGACCGCCACCTGGATCGTGCCGCCCGCCGAGCTGGTGAACCGATACGACCGGGACACCCTGGACGGTGCCCTGATCGGCCTGGCGCGGGTGGCCCGCACGACCGCGTCGCTGCTGCTGATGTGCGATCCGCGGGACCTGGGCGTCCTCGCCCAGGTGCAGGCGCCCTTCACCGGACGGCCGACGCTGTACCTGTACGACGCGGTGCCCGGCGGCGTCGGGCTGACCGAGCGGCTGTTCACGCTGACGGACGAGCACTTGTGGGCGTGCCGCGATGCCGTCATCTCGTGCGGATGCAGCGATGGCTGCCCGGCCTGCGTGGGACCGGCCATCGAGGTCGGGGTGCGCGGCAAGGCCACCGTGGCCGAGCTGCTCACCGCGATGACCTGACTCCGATGCTCAACCAGAGAACGCTGGCGGATCGGCTCTCGGTGGTTCGCGCGGCGCAGAACGCCGCCGTCCCGCCGACGCGAGCGCGTGAGGATGACCGGACCGACGCCCTCGCGCGCTGGTTCTCCGCTCGAACCGAGATCAGCGGCGGCGGTGCCGCCCTGGTGGTGGAGCGAAGCGTGCCGCTGCCGGCCGGCGTCCCCGAGCTCCTCGCTCCCCTGCCACGTGCCTCGTACTTCGACACCGAGACGACCGGCCTTTCCACGGGCGCCGGCACCGTCATCTTCCTCGCCGCGTCCGCGATGCTCGAGGGGGGAGGCATCCGCGTGCGCCAGTTCCTTCTGCCGGACTATCCCCACGAGCCGGCTCTGCTGCGGGCGCTGGCCGTGGACCTGGCGGGCGCGGAGCGGCTGGTGACGTACAACGGGCGCGCGTTCGACCTGCCCATGCTCGCGACACGCCTCACTGTCCACGGACTGTTCACCGAGCAGACCGCCATTCCCGCGCTCCACGACGACCTGCTCCCGCAGGCGCGTCGCCTCTTTCGCCGTCCCCTGGGCGGAGCCCGGCTGGCGGATGTCGAGGCCGGCGTCCTCGGCGTGCGGCGCATGAGCGACTGCCCCGGCTCGGAGGTCCCGGCTCGCTACTTCGGATATCTGCGTGGCGGCTCCCCGGACATCCTCGCGGAGGTGCTCGACCACAACTTCCAGGATGTCGTGAGCCTCGCGCTCCTTGAGGCCGAGATGCTCCGGCTGCGGGCCGGAGGCTGGCGCCAGGCCGGCGTCTTCGACCCGCGCGGCATGGCGCTGGACCTCCTCCGAACCGGAGCCATCGATGACGCATTGGAACTCGTCGAGGCGGCGCAGGCCGTCGCCACCGACCCTGCCGAGGCGAACGCGCTGCGACGCGTGGCTGCACGACTGCTCATCGGTCTGGGGGAGGCGCACCGCGCCGAGGAGCTCTGGACCCTCGGTACGCGACGCGCATCGGTGGATGCCGCCTCAGCATGGATCGAGGTGGCGCGCATCCGCGAGCGCCACCGGGGTGACCTGCACGGAGCGCTCGAGGCGGCGGCAGCGGCCTCGCGCGTGCTCGACGTGGCCTTCGCGCTCGGCCGTGGCGGCTCGATTGCCGAGGTGGGGCGCACGCGCCTCACCGTCGAGCGGCGTCTGCGGCGCCTTCGCCGCTGGGTTGACGCAGCGGAGCGCCGGGCCGAGCGGGAGGCTCGGCGACGGCGCGTCGCCTAGGCGCGGCGGGACCGGAGCATGGCGATCACACGCTCGGCCGCGGCGTCGGCCGCCGCAAGCGGCGCGTCACCGGCGGCGAGGTGGATCGCGAGCGCGGCGCCGAAGGTGTCCCCCGCCCCCACAGCGGGCACGCCGTCGATCACGTTGCGCGGGACGCTCGCCACCACGCGGCCCGCTGCGGGATCGTCCAGCAGGTAGCCATCGGCGCCAAGGGTCAGGACGAGGATGGGCGACGGCCCCAGCACCTCGCGGACCGCCGCGGCCTGCGCGAATGGGTCGGCCTCCCGGGTGGCGAAGTCCTCAGTGGACACGACCACCGCATCGGCAGCGCCGAAGGACTCCCACGTTGTCGCAGCCACCTCGTCGAGAGTCATCGGTTCCACGCGTTCGCCGATCGTAAGCCGGCGCAGCCAGCCCTGGATCAGCAGGACCAGCAGCCGCGCGGCCGCCGCGCTGCGCAGCGTGGCGATCGAGGCCGGCGCCAGCTCGTCCGCGATCGGCGCCACGAGCAGGGCGTCGACCGGGCCCAGGCCATCCGCGCGGGTCTCGTCGATGGTGCCGGAGCGGGCCTCGTAGAGCAGGACGCGATGACCGTCCGCTTCGCGGTGACGGTAGGTGGTGGTTCCCGCGCTGCGGAGCACGACGCAGCGGCCGAACCCGCGGAGGCGCTGCAGCCCGGCGCTCGCCTCGGCCTCTTCACCGGCGATCGTGAGAACCCGGACGTCAGCTCCCTCGGCGTGCGCCGCCAGGCCGGCGTGGAGCACCGATCCTCCGGGGGCCGACGAGCCGTCCGCGAACCGATCGATGGTCAGGCCACCCACGATCAGGAGCGCGGTCACCTGTCTATCATCGGGACATGCAACTCTTCTTCTACGAGCTCCACGAGGGCGCGACCGACCTGATGACCGATGCGCTCTTGGTGTCGGATCGCGACCATACCCCAGCCCAGTTCGCCACAATGGTGGAGGCGGCCCGCGGGGCGGTGGTGGAAACGTTCGAGGAGGACACGCTGGTGGAGGCGATCGCCCGCGAGCTCGAGCGTTCGCACGGGTTCACCTACATCAGCGACGAGCGGCTCCGCGCCTCGATGAGCGTCGGCATGGAGCCGGAGGACACCTACCTCGTCGAGCAGTCTGACGAGTTCCGCTCGATCGTCGCGGAGCTGGAGCGCTCGTAGCCCGGTCCCATTCCTCAGGGGCGGACGGCACGCGTGCTGTCAGCTGATATATCACGAAGGATAATACACGTGACAGAGTGCGGGCCCGGATTGAAGTCACCCCCAGCTCACCGACCGACATTGAAGAGGATCTGCAGCACGTCGTTGTCGCGAACGACGTAGGTCTTGCCCTCCTGGCGGAGGATCCCTCGCTTCTTCGCCTCTGTCGTCGAACCGGCGTCGATCAGGTCGTCCACGCTGATCACCTCCGCCCTGATGAAGCCGCGTGCCAGGTCGGAGTGGATCGCTCCGGCCGCCTCGACCGCCGTGGCACCCCGGCGGATCGTCCAGGCGCGGCATTCGTCCTCCCCGGCGGTGTAGAAGCTGAAGAGCCCGAGCAGCTCGTACGTGAGGCGGATGACGCGGCCACGCGACGGTTCGCCGATTCCGAGATCGTCCATGAACATCCGGGCGTCGTCAGCCGGCAGCTCCCCGATCTCACCCTCGATCTTGCCGGCGAGCGCGGCGACGTCGGTGTGGGGCTGCCGGTAGCGCTCGCGCCCGGCGGCCTCCAACGCCGCCACGTCCGGAAGTCGCTGCTCGTCGATGTTCAGGATGACCAGGACCGGCTTCTGAGTGAGGAAGCGGTACCCCCGCAGCAGCAGCTCTTCGTCCTCGGTCAGGCCGAAGGAGCGAATAGGCAGTCCCTCCGAGAGGTGTGGCTCGAGGCGCTTGAGCAGCTCCTCCTCGCGAAGGGCGAGCTCGCGCTCCGACTGTGATCCGTGCCGCCCCTGGGTCTTCAGCTTCTCGAGCCGCTTCTCGACGACCGTCAGGTCCGCCACGGTGAACTCGAGGTCGAGGTCGTCGACGTCGCGCCACGGATCCGGTGGCGCCGGCGAAGTCGGGTCCTCAAACGCGCGAGCCACGTGGAGCAGGGTATCGGCATTCCGCACCTGCGCGAGAACGTCCGGGTTCACCGTGCCCTCGCGGGCCGCCCCGGCGGGAATCGCGACGTCGACGTACGTCACGTCGGCGTAGGTCGTCTTCCGCGGGCTGAACAGCCCCGCAAGGCGGTCGACCTGCGCGTCCGGCACCTTCACCACGCTGACGTTCGGCGCCGCCCGGCCGCCGGAGAACCCTCCGGTCTCGGCGTGGCCGCCGGTCAGCGCGTTGAACACCGTGGTCTTGCCGCTGCCTGGCAGCCCGACGATCGTGACCTGCATCGCCTCAGTACCCCGCGTCGAGGTCGACGACGTTGCGGAGCGGCTCTCCGGCCGCGTCACGTCGCAGGTTGTCGATGAACAGGTCCACGGTGCGCTCTGCCACGCGGTCCGACGCCCAGGAGGTGTGGGGCGTGATCACGACGTTCGGCATCCGATAGAACGGCGAGTCCGACGGCAGCGGCTCCTCGCTGAAGACGTCGAGGACTGCGCCACCGATCCAGCCCGCCTCCAGGGCCTGGCGCAGCGCCACCTCGTCGATGAGCCGGCCGCGAGCGATGTTCACCATCCAGGCGTCCTCGCGCATGTGACCGAACTGCTCCGCGCCGATCATCCCCGTGGTCTCCTCGGTCAGGGGGGCCGCGACGACCACGATGTCGCTCGCGTGCAGGAGATCGTCGAGGCGGTCGAGGCCGAACAGCTCGACGTCGACGCCGTCGCCCGCTCCCCTCTCCGGATGCCGGCGGGTGGCGATGACCCGACAGCCGAACGGCGCCAGCAGCCGCGCGAGCTCGAGGCCGATGCTCCCGTAGCCCACGATCCCGACCGTCAGCTGCGAGAGCTCTCTGCCCCTGAGCGGCTGCCACGTCCGCTCACGCTGGAGCTCGAGGAGCTGCGGGAGCCTCCGGGCGATGGCGAGCGCCATCATCACGACGTACTCCGCGATGGGGCGACTGAAGACGCCCCGTGCGTTCGTGACCGTGAGGCGGCGGTCTCGGACAGCCGGCGTGGCGATCCTGTCCACTCCTGCCGCCGCCGAGTGAATCCAGCGCAGCCGCGGCGAGCGGGAGACCACGTGGTCGAGGACGCCCGAGGTCACCGTCCCGAGCAGGAGGACCTCCGCGTCCGCGAAGACCGACTCGTCGGCATCACCGTGGATGTGGCCGTCAGCGGCGATGCGGGCGACGCGGGCGCCGGCGGCAGCCTCGATGCGTGCGATGAGGTCGCGCGAGAGCGGCTGGCCAAGGATCGGCGTCGCGAGCACGGTCCTCGGCGACTCGGTCAGGAGACGATCCCCTCGATGCGAGCGATCCATCGCTGCGGCGCATGGATCTCCTCCAGCGACGGCAGGTACTCCGGCCCGGTCCACACGCGGTTGAGGAACGCGCGGTCGCGCTGGGCGATCACGGCATCGGCGAAGCGCTCACCCGCGGCGTACTGCTCCATCTTCAGGTCGAGGCCGGTCAGCCGCATGATGGCCCGCTCGATGGCACCCCGACGCTCGCCGCGGCGCTCGAAGCGGTCATGGATCTCGACGAAGTTCGGGAGGATGCGGGCACCTGCCGCGTTCATCACGTGGTTCGAGTAGCCCTCGAGCAGGGACATGAGCGCCTGCGTCTGGTTGAACGTCTGCCGCTGGCCGGGCGTCATGATTCGCTCCAGCCAGTGGCCCTCCCCGCCGCCGATCGCCTGGCGCACTCGCTCGCCGAGGCCCCCGGATTCGGCCGCCAGCTGCTCCACGGTCGTGGCCACGAGGTTGGCGAAGTGCGGGCGCAACCAGGCATGGGCCTCGAACTCGAATGCGTGGGTCGCCTCGTGGAGGGCGATGAAGGTACGGAACTCGTCTCTCGGGAGGCGCATGGTGGCCGCCGTCCCGACGATGTTCGGCTCGACGAAGTGGAGGCGGCCCCGCGCCGGGCCGGCGGCCAGCAGGCTCACGTCGTACTGGCCGAGAACCTTGCGACCGAGGAACGCGAGCATCAGGCCAAGCTGCTGGTTGCCGACGGTGCGGTTCACCCAGCGCGACATGGCGCGCCCGGGGGTGTCGGGGCCTTCCTGCGCGGCGAGCAGGACGTGCTCCACGCGGTCGAACAGGGTGCGGAAGGTCGCGATGTTCAGGTCCACCCATTGGAGCCGGTCGACGACCGCCGGGGTCTCGAGGGCCTCCGGCAGGGGGGAGCCGATCTCCTCGGCGACGATCGGTTCGATCCGCAGCAGCGTGGCGCGATAGAAGGCCTCCGCCTCGGCTCGCTGCGCCGCCGGGAGTGGGGCCGCCGACTCACCGAGCCGGTTGTGTGCGATGTCCCGAACGGCGGCCCAGTCGATGAGCCGCTTCCCGGATCGCCGCATGATCTCGCGGGACGCGACGCTCGCGCCCAGGGCGAGCAGGCCGCCGACCAGAACGCCGGATGCGAGGCGAGAGGGGTTTCGTGCCATGCGGCTCAGTCTAGGGGAAGCGTCGCCGGCTCGATCGACACCGGCTCGATGCCAGGCAGCCCGTCACCGAAGAGGCGGGCAGCGACGGTCCGGAAGGCCCCCACGTCTCCGGTGGTCGCCACCCGGTGGGCCACGTGGCCGGCAGCGTCCGCCGCCGCCCGCGCGTCCAGCGCGTCGAGCAGGTCCTCCACGGCGAGGGCGGTCGTGAATGCCGAATCAACCACCGCGACGTCCGGCCCCACGATGCGCTCGATCGGCGCCCGAAGCAGCGGGTAATGAGTACAGCCGAGGAGCAGGGTGTCCATGCCGGGATGGTCGCCGACCAGCGGCTCCAGATACGCGCGCAGGACCGACTCGGCGCGCCGGCCGTCGAGGATGCCGGATTCGACCATCGGCACGAGCTCGGGGCAGGGCAGCTGGGTGACCGCGATGGAGGGGTTCGCCTCGATGATCGCGTCGGGGTACGCGCCGGAGTCCACTGTCCCGGCGGTCGCGATGACGCCCACGTTCCCCGCACGAGTCGCGGCCGCGGCGGCAACGGCACCAGGCCGGACGACGCCGAGAACCGGCACGGCGCTGGCAGCGCGCACGTCCGGCAGCGCGCGCGCCGTCGCCGTGTTGCAGGCCAGCACGAGCAGCTTGACGTCCTGGTCCAGCAGCCAGCGAATCGCCTCCAGGGTGAAGGCGCGAACCTCGTCGGCGCCGCGCGGGCCGTAGGGAGCCCGCGCGTTGTCACCGAGGTAGACGGTCGACTCCCGGGGGAGCCGCGACCGGAGCTCGGCGAGGACCGTCAGGCCGCCGACGCCCGAGTCGAAGACGCCGATGGGACGGGGGTCGCCGCCGGGCATCGAGTGGCTCAGCGCCGCGCGAGCGCCGGCGATCGCTCCCGCTGAAGCGCCGCCAGTGAGTCGGCGATCCGCCGCACACCCTGCGCGATGGGCGAGTCGGGCGCCGAGCTGACGAACGCGATGCCCTCGTTGTTGGCGCCAAGCACCAGCCGGCCGTCCGACACGATCTCGAAGTCGATCCGGCTGCCGAGCGCCTGCTCCACGTCGGCCTTGTCGAAGCCGCCCGACGCGTCCGAGCGGTTCAGGACGGTCATGAGCTTGGAGGGCGCGTAGCCGATGGCGGTGAAGGTCTCGGCCGACATCGCGAGCGAGCGAATCGCCATGCTGTCGTAGGTGAGGATCTGCAGGATGATGTCGGCGGCGTCGAGGAAGACCAGGACGTCGTCGGAGAGCGCCGCGCGCGTGTCGATGATCACGAACTCGTAGAGCTGGCGAAGCATCGAGAGCACCTTCTCGACGTCCCGGGTTGTCACCATCTCGGCCATCTCGACCCGGGGCGGCGCGAGCAGGATGTCGATGCCGGACGGGTCCCGCCACGTGACGTCCGCCAGGTCCTGCTCCCGGATACGGTCGGTCGGCAGGTTCACGATCGACGGGGCGACGGCCGGCACGCGGAGCAGCCCGCGCAGATCGCTGAACTGCATCGAGCCGTCCACGAGGCAGACCTTGTGGTCCTGCCCCAGCGCGACGGCAAGGTTGTAGGCGAGGGTGGTTCGCCCCACGCCCCCCTTCGGCGAGAAGAGCGAGACGACCAGCGATCCGCTGCGGGACGACTCGACGGCACGAGACTCGCCGACCTTGCGGATGAGCGTCGTCAGGTCGAAGCCTGTGAACGGCATCTTCAGGACCGCGTCGATGCCGTGCTCGGGGTCTTCCCGGACCGGATTCTGGGGCACCGTCAGCATGATGACCCCGACGTGAGGCTCGGCCTGGCGGATCTGATCGGCGACCTGCTGGCCGCTCACCCTTCCCTGGAGCAGGGCATCCACGATGACGACGTCCGGACGGATCTCGCTCACCGCAGCGGCGGCGCGGTCCCCGGCCGTCACGACGTCGAGCATCTTGATCTGGGACTGCGCGTTCAGCAGCGACCGGACGTGAGACGCGACCTGGGGCACGTCCTCCACCACCAGGAGCCGGATCTGTTCACCTGCCATCCGTCACCCCGTCCCAGGCTCCGGCTCCACACGTCGAAGCACGACGATGCACCGTTCGCTTCGGTCATCCAGCGGCGCCAGGTCGTGGGACCCGAACGCGGCCACCAATTCAAGGTTCGCTTCCGCGGCGAGGTCGATGATCGCCGATGGAGATGGATACCAGAGTCGGAAGCCGGCCGGAAGCCGGGCTATCGTACCATCGGCCTCCACGAGGTCAGTCAGGGTTCGGTACTCCACCCGCAGTCCCTCGGGCGCCTGGTGACGCACGAGGCTGCTGCGCCGGACCACTCGGCGATCCCCGAGCGTCCGCTCCCAGTCCAGGCTGAGGGGAAGGTCGTGCGGCGGCAACCCGCCGGGGCCGAGCAGGTCCACGATCAGCACGCCATCGCGATCAAGCAGCGCCGCCGCGGACGCGAAGGCACGGACGGCGTCCTCGGGGCCGTCCAGGTGCGCGATGACGCCGGCCAGGACGATGAGCCCGAACCGATCCCGCCGGTCGACGCGGCGCACGTCGCCGACCCCGATCTCGAGCCGGCCGCTGTCGCGTGCCGCCCGGAGGACCGCGTCCTGCTCGACCCGGGCCTGCGCACGCTCCACGAGCGCTGGCGATCCGTCGATCCCCACCAGCCGCGCGGCTCCCCCTTCCAGCAACGTGCGGAACAGGCGGCCGGACCCGCACCCGAGGTCGAGGACCGCTGCGGCCTGGCTGCCGGCCCAGCGGGCGTAGAACTCAACGTCCTCGGTGATGTCGTCGTGCTCGAGGTCGTACAGTTCGGCCAGCGTCTGCGTGTCGACGGGCTGGCCCGCCAGGATGTCGCTCAGTCCCCGCCCTCCGGCGCGCGCCGTCGGCCGCCGCCCGCAGCGCGGAGCTCATCCCAGGCGCCAGCCACCAGGGTCGGATCACGGACCAGGTCGAGCGCGGTCGCGGCGAGAATCCCGATGGCGCGGCCGAGCATGGCATCCCCCTCGGCGCCGCCGGCCAGCGCGGCAAGCTCCCGGGAATGGCCGGGGGTGCCGTGGGGACCGATCGCCATGAACGGATGGATGGTCGGGACCTCGTGGCTCACGTTCGCCATGTCGGTGCTGCCGGCATTCGGGTCCACCGGGTCGTCGTCGATGCCCGCCGCCGCGAGGTGCTCTCGCCACCTCGCAAGCAGGGTCGGATTGTTCAGCATCGTCCGGCAGCGGTTCATCGGGTCGTTCTCGAGCTCGACGGTGCAACCGGTGGCGCCGGCCGCCGCCCGCGCCATGGCGCCGAACCGCTCGATCATCGCGTCGAGATCCTCGTCCACGGGGGTGCGGACGTACCAGCGGCCCTTCGTCAGGTCCGGGACGATGTTGGGTGCAGCACCGCCGTGGGTGATGATGCCGTGGACCCGCTCCCCGGGCTTCAGGTGCTGCCGCCACTGCGCGACCATCGTGTGCAGCAGCACGATGGCGTCGAGCGCGTTCTTCCCGAGCCAGGGGTCGGCGCTGGCGTGCGCGAGCGTGCCGTGGAACGTCACCCCGATCTCGGTGACCGCCAGGCACCGGATCTCCGCGCTGTTCGAATCGGCCGGGTGAATCTGGAGGCAGACATCGACGTCGTCGAACACACCATTCGCGATGAGGTGGACCTTCCCGTTGCCGGCCTCCTCGGCCGGCGTGCCGATGAAGCGGATCTCGCCCGCGAAGTCGCGACCGAGCACGTCGGCCGCCGCGATCGCGGCCCCGGCGCTCGACGAGCACATCAGGTTGTGTCCGCACCCGTGTCCGACCTCTGGCAGGGCGTCGTACTCCCCGGCGAACGCGATCACCGGCCCCGGACGCTCCCCGGCCCAGCGAGCCACGAAGGCCGTCTCCAGGCCGGCGACCGGTGCCGTGATCTCGAACCCATGACGGCCGAGCAGCTCGGCGGTCCAGGCGGCCGCCTGCCGCTCCTGGAACGCAATCTCGGGATTCGCGTGCACTCGATGCGAGAGCTCCAGTGCCTGCGGCAGCACGGCGTCAACCGCTGCGGCGACCGTGGCATCGGTCATGTTCGAAGGCTCCTGCTATGGATCCCGCCGGACCGCGAACCACTCGACGACGGCGGCAAGAATGACGACGAAAATGGCGATCGGGACGTTGAGCGCGCCACCCAGCCGGAGGCCGGCGAGCGCGGCGAGCGCGAGGGCCACGAGCATGCCACGGCGCGCGGCCCGCGACCAGGCGCCACGATAGACGATGCGCCGGCGCGTGATGACCTCACCGAGGAACGCGAACGGCGTCACGAACAGGCCCGCCGACGCTGCTCCCAGGGCGACGGCGATGACGAGGTTGCGGGGGGCCTCCGGGCACGGCTGTCGCACCGTCTCCACCGGACAGGCGACGCTGGCGAATGCGAGGAGGAGCAGCGCGGCCAGCACGGCGAGCAGGATGAGCCCGGCCACGATGACCCGATGCCGCCCGCTCACCGCGCTGCGTCGGGGCAGATCTCGCGGAAGGGGCAGTACCCGCAGCGGGCGACCGTGGGGCTGGCCGCGAAGCGTCCGGCCCGGATGCCCTCGGCGGCGACGCTCAGCTGATCGTGGGCCTTCGCCAACCGCTTCTCGCTGGGCGCGGCCCGACCCACGACCCCGGACTCGAGGAAGTGGAGCGCCAGCTCGTCCGGCAGCGCACCGTGCTGGGCCTCGTGCGCCAGCGCATAGATCGCCAGCTGGAGCGACTCGCGCGCCTTGCGGTTCGCCGACGTGAGATCGCGGACGTCGCTCGACTTGTAGTCGGTGAGGACGACGCGTCCGGCATCGTCCCGGTCGATCCTGTCGTAGCGCCCGCGCAGCCGGTCGCGACCAAAGCCGACCGTGAACTCCTGCTCGACGGCCGTCGGCCGTGCCGGATCCCGCTGCTGCTCGTCCCAGAACCGGTCGAGCGCCTCGTAGGCCGCGGCACGCCGCGCTTCCTCGTGCTCCCGGGTCAGAAAGCCGACCGACTCCCAGTTCGCATCCAGTGCGGCGTGGAGCTCGCCGCAATCCATCACACCGCCCGCCATCTGGCGCCGATGGAACGCCTGGACCGCCGCATGGAGGGCGCGTCCGTAGACCATCTGATGCGAGACCGGCGTCGGGATGCGGACGATGTGCGCGTACCGATAGCGGGCCGGGCACTCGAGGTAGTCGTACACCTGCCCGTAGCTCAGGCTCAACGGCCGATCACCCAGAGCCGGTCGTTTTGCGGCCGGCGCCGGCTCTCGCGGCGTGCCCGCGTGCCGCGCCAGCTGCTCGAGCACGGCCGGGCGGACGACCTCGGCCGGCGTGGCGGGGGGCAGATCGAGCGCCTCCGTCACGAATTGGCTGACCGCGCGGGAGCGGCGACCGCCGTAGTCCTGCGCCCAGCTGAGGACGAGCGCCTCTCGCGCCCGGGTCAT
>JASLBU010000174.1 GCA_030146365.1 Candidatus Limnocylindria bacterium
GGCCGCCGCCGCCGCATCTGCCGGTCCGCTGAACGCGGCGAAGAACGCGTCGCCTTCTGTCTTGACGACCAATCCGGCATGCCGCTGGATCGCCTGCAACATCAGCTCGTCGTGACGCGCGACGACCTCCGCCCACAGAGCCGACCCCAGAGCACGCTCGGTGCGCGTCGACCCCTCGATGTCCGTGAACAGGAATGCGACGCCGGGACCGGTCGGGAGAGCCATCGCTGGCCATCATGTCAGCCGCGCCGCTTGGGCGTGGGACGATGTGCTCACCGTAACGCTGCCGAACGACATGCCGGAGAATGTCGTCCGCCCGGGGCCACTGCTAGAGAGGCGATGATTTCCATGACGGGACACAAACGAGCAGGACTGACGGATCGCGTGCGCGGTGTGCTTGCGGATCAGCCGTCGATCCGCGAGGTGCCGATGTTCGGCGGCCGGTCATTCATGGTGAACGACAAGATGGTCGCGCACGTGATGAAAGACGGCGGCCTGCTGGTCCGGGTCGATCCGCAACGCGATGGCGAGCTGGCCCGGCTGGCCGGAGCCTCGCGCGCCGAGATGGGCGCCGGGCGAGTCATGGGACCCGGCTGGATCGCTGTATCGCCTGGAGCGGCCTCCAGCGACGACCAGCTCTTCTCCTGGCTCAACGCTGCGCTGGAGTACAACCAGGTCACCGCGGGTCGGAAGTGACCAATTGACGATACTCAGAACCGACCGCCCCGTCCAAGGCCGCTAGCCTGCCCCTCTCGTGGGCCGTCATGGCGGCTTCGACCGGCCACTGCGGATCGCGTACCCCGGGGTTCGCAGCGGCAGACTCACTGGTCCGGACCATCGACGTCGACGTGTTCGGGCTCGCCCCCAACGCGCACGATGAATGCCTCAAGGTCAGAGTCGGAGCCAGTCGCTTCCCGGTGGATGGTGTGGGCCGGAACCACGAAGAAGTCGCCAGCACGGGCCTCGATACGCGCTCCCCCGCCCGGGCCGAACTCGGTCCTCACCGAGCCTCGGCTCACGTAGACGTAGGTTTCGTTGGCCCCGTGATGGTGCCAGCCGCTGGCGTCTCCGGCCTGGTTCCGGATCCAGCCGGACCAGCCGATCCAGCGACCGTCGGGATCCGTGAAGTCGCGGCGTTCCGGATCGGGCGGCTCCGGCACCCTGTCCTCGGGATGAACGACAACTGGTTGGACCTTGCTCACCGCATGACCTCCACTGCTGCCGAAGAGCCGGCAATGACACACGTCCTGCCTGCCCGGGCGCACGGATCGCCAGTCGATCCGTGCCATCAAGCATGCGGCGCCTTACTGACAGATCCTGTCGCCAATTCACCCGAACCTGAAGTGGCGACGAATCAGGGGCTGGTACGGCGATCTCACGCACCGGCTTGTCACCACCGTAGCGGCTGGCAGACACTGCGCGCGAATGGCCACGCTACCTGTCGGGACCGTCACATTCTTTTTCAGCGACCTCGAAGGGTCAACGCGGCTGCTCGAAGCGCTCGGCCGAGATTACGACGACCTCCTTGCACGACACCGCGAGATCGCGCGGGATGCGTTCGGACGCTGCGCAGCGGTAGAGCTCGGGACCGAGGGTGATTCGTTCATGGCGGTATTCCCGGCCGCCACGGACGCAATCACCGCCGCTGTGGCGATCCAGCGTGCGACGGCCGCCGAGGACTGGCCGCAGGGGGCAACCGTGCGAGTGCGAATCGGTCTCCACACCGGCGAGGCGCGCCTCAGCGGCGGTGACTACGTCGGCCTGGAGGTCCACCGTGCTGCGCGAATCATGGCCACCGCGCACGGTGGCCAAATTCTGGTGTCGGATGCAACGCGATCGCTCGTCGAGCGAAGCCTCGCCGAAGGCCTCCAACTGCTGGACCTGGGTCGCCACCGGCTTCGGGATCTATCGACCGAGGAGCGCCTGTTCCAGGTGGTCGCGGCGGGCCTGCCGGCGGACTTTCCGGCCCTGCGGACGCTCGACGCGACCCCCAACAACCTTCCGGCGCAGACGTCCGACCTCGTGGGCCGCGGACCCGAGCTGCGTGCCATCCGTGATCTTCTGCAGTCCTCCACCGTCCGCCTTGTCACACTGACCGGACCTGGAGGCATCGGCAAGACACGGCTTGCGCTCCAGGCTGCCGCCGACGTTCTTGATGCGTTTCCGGATGGCATGTACTTCGTGGACGTTTCGGCAGCTCGGGACTCCGATGCGGCGCTCCAATCGATCGCCCGCACGCTGGGCGTGGCTCCGTCGGGCGACGAGCCGCTCGGGGAGGCGCTGGCCCGGCATCTCCGGACCGGACGAAGGCTCTTGCTCCTCGACAACTTCGAGCAGGTTGTCGTGGCAGCAGACGACATCGCGCGCGTTCTCGGCAAGTGCTCGGCGCTGAAGCTCCTCGTCACAAGCCGCGAAGCGCTCCGCGTTCGCGGAGAGCAGGTCTTTCCCCTCTCCCCTTTGTCCCTCCCGCCGGTGAGAAGTGCCAGTGTGAAGGCTGAGGACGTCTCCGGGTTCGACGCCGTGCGACTCTTCGTCCAACGGGCGCGTGAGGCGCATCCGAGCTTCGAGCTCACGGACGCGAATGCCGCCGTGATCCTCGATATCTGCGCCAGCCTGGACGGACTCCCCCTCGCACTGGAGTTGGCGGCGGCCAGGCTGAAGCTGTTCTCGCCCGAGGAGCTCCGGGACCGACTCCGAAGCCGCCTCGAGCTGCTCCGCGGCGGCGCGCGCGACCTGCCGGAACGGCACCGGACGCTGCGCGGCGCCATCGAATGGAGCTACGAGCTGCTCGACGAGGAGGAGCGCCGACTATTCCGGCTCATGGCGCTCTTTGAGTCCGCGAGCGTCGACGCGGTGGAGGAAGTCGCCGCGGGCCTGGGCGACGTTGCCGGCGCCGATATCGTCGACATGCTTGTTTCGCTTGTCGACAAGAGCCTCGTCCGGAGTACGGAGACCGCGACGGGACGGCGCCTCGCAATGCTGGAGACCATCCGGGAATATGCCACGGAGCAGCTTGCAGCCGATCCTAACCTGGATCGCGCCGCGCGCCAGGAACACGCCGAGTACTTCGCGCGGTTCGCGGAGCACAGGCATCCCCTGCTGGGTGGTCCGAACCGCGAAGGGACCCTGACGGAACTTGCGCGGGAGCTCGGCAACCTTCAGGCAGCCTGGCGCCACTTCCTTGCCTCTGCGGACGTCGGTCGGCTCAACACCCTCCTGGACCCACTGTGGACCCTGCACGACGCGCGAGGCTGGTATCACGGCGCCGCGGCCTTGGCGAACGACCTTCTGTCCGTGCTGACCGGCGCGCCGCCCGATGCAGACCGAGCCGACGACGAGATCACGTTGCGAATGACGCTGGCCCGTGCCCTGCTGGCGCTCCGCGGATACACCGAGGAGGTCGAGACGCTCTATCGCGATGCGCACGCGGTGGCCGGCGCGACCGCACTGCCCAGGCGCCTGTCCGTCCTGAGGAGTCTCGCCAGCTTCTATCTCTACCGCGCTGAGGTCGACAAGTCAGCAGCGGTCGGCAGGGAGATTCTCGAACTCGGCGAGCAACAGGACGACACCGGCATCCGCGTCGAGGGCCTCATCATTCTCGGCCCTGCGCTCGCATTCCGGGGTGACGTGCCACTTGGTCTGGAACACCTCGACAGGGCGACTGCCATGTTCGATGCCGGCCTGCACGGACCCACGCGGCTCCGGCTCGGCCCGAGTCCCGGGGTCGTCGCCCCGGCAGTTGGCGGGTTGCTGAGCTGGGTGAACGGGGACGTCGACAGCGCCGCGCGCCGCGCCGCCACCGCTTTGGAGGTGGCGGCCCGACTGCAGCACCCGTACTCGCTGGCGTACGCAACGTTCCACGTCGCGCTGCTCGACCTGTGGAACAGGCGCTGGGCGGTTGCCGGTGAGCGTGCCGCTGCCCTGCTGGAGATTGCGGAAGAGCACGACTACGGCGTCTGGAAGGCGGTGGCCCTCGTTCTCCAAGGTGTGACCACCGCCGCGCTCGGGCGTCCGGAGAGCGGGCTCGAGCAAACGGAGCGCGGCATCGCGCTGTACGAGAATCTTCGGACACCGCCCGTGTTCTGGCCGAGCGTTCTGTCTCTCAAGGCGCACGTTTGTGCGATGGCCGGGCGCACTGCGGATGCGCTCGCTCTCATCGATCAAGCCGCGGCGTTGGCCGAGCAAGGCTCATGGGATTCGGCGAGCCTCGAAGTGCAGCGGGCCGACGTGTTCGTCTCGCTGGGTGCGGCCGATGACGCGGAGGCATCGGCGCGGCAGGCGTTCCGCGAGGCGCAGCGAGCAGGTGCCCGCATGATTCAACTTCAGGCGCTGACTCGACTCGCCCCACTCGAGCGACGGTTAGGTCGAACGGACGCCACGGAGATCCTCGGCGCCCTCCTGCAGGAGTTCACCGAAGGCACCGATAACCCGGACGTCATCGATGCCCGTGCGGCGTTGGGAGACTTCCGTTTGAACGGTGCGTGACCTGCGTCAGCTGGCCGCGATCAGCTGTGCGGCGGCAGCCGGCGCCGTCAGGTCGCCGTACTTTTGAATTCGATCGGGCGTGATCCGAATCGCCTGGGGGTATGTCTCGGCGAACGATGACAGCGTGAGGCCCGCTCGGCGGATCGTCGGGCCGTACTTGCGGCGGAAGCCGGTCATCATCGATTCGGTGCTCGGTTGCACCTCCGCGCGACCTTCGATGAGCACGGAGCACATTCGTCCGGCTCGCGGCTCCACGGCAAAGGCCACGTTCGGCACCTCCTCGAGATTCCGGACCTTCTTCGCGTTCCGCTTGCTGTAGACCGTGATCGCCGTGCCGTCCCAATAGAACCAGACCGGCACCAGGTGCGGCGTGCCCCCGGCGTGACTTGTCCCGAGCCAACCGACCCGCGTCCGACGCAACGCGGTCTCCGTTTCGACGTCGCACGCGATGCCGGACCTGACCAATTGCTTCGGAGGCTCG
>JASLBU010000198.1 GCA_030146365.1 Candidatus Limnocylindria bacterium
AGCGTCTGCGGGAGCTCGCGTAGCAGCCCGATGAGCTCGCGCCGGCCGCGCGGATCGAGCCCGGCCGACGGCTCGTCGAAGACCAGGACGGACGGATCCATGCTCAGGACCGTGGCCATCGCGACGCGCTTGCGCTGTCCAAGCGAGAGCCGATGTGGGAGCCGTCGCTCGAAGCCGGCCATGCCCACCGCCGCGAGCGCCCGCTCGACCCGGTGGTGGATCTCGTCCTCCGGCAGGCCCATGTGGAGCGGGCCGAAGGCGACGTCGTCACGGACGGTGGGGCTGAACAGCTGGTCGTCGGGGTCCTGGAAGACCAGTCCAACCTCCGATCGGATCCGGCCCAGGCTTTTCGGCTCGACTCGCAGGCCGCCGATGGTCACCGACCCGTGCGCGGGCTCGTGGATCCCGTTGAGGTGCAGCATGAGGGTCGACTTGCCCGCGCCGTTGGGGCCGACCAGTGCGACCTTCTCGCCTCGACCCACCACCAGGTCGATCCCTCGCAGCGCCTCGAACCCGTCGGGGTAGGCGTAATGGAGGTGCTCCACCTCGATCCAGTGTTGGGCGCCGTTCGTGAGCGGGCCATCGCCCGCTCCGGTGGTATCGGGAGGATGGTGTCCGTGCGCAACGGGGCCGCCATGCCGGTGCTCATGGGTGTGCGTCATGCCCGCGGAAGCCAGGCGTGTGCCGCGAGCTCGAAGCAGACGAGCGCGAAGAGCACGCCGGCGAACCCTGCCCACGCGGCCGCGCTGATGCGGCGGCTCGCGAGGTGGCGGAACGTCCCGTCGAAGCCCCGAGCCTGCATCGCATCGTAGATGCGCTCCGATCGCTCGTAGCTCCGCAGGAAGAGCGAGCCGACCATCTGACCCGTGACGGCAGCGCGCCACCGGATCGTCCCACCCGACGAGCGAGCCAACCCGACGGCGGAACGCGCGGTGCGCGCCCGCCGCATCCGTGAGCCCTCGTCACCAAGGACCGCGAGGTACCGGTACATGAAGCTGATGATCGCCACGAGGATGCGCGGCAGCCGGAGATCGCGCAGCGCGTCGACGAGGTCGTGAAACGGGGTCGTGAAGGTCAGCAGCAGCGCCGCCTGCACGCTGATCCACGACTTCAGCGCGATCGTGGCGAACATGATGAGCCCCTCGCCGGAGACGGTGAGCGGGCCGACGGTGCCGAGTGGGTCGCCCGTGCGCACGAAGATCAGGGGCACGGCAGCCAGCAGGAACGGGGCGGCGATGAACGCCCCGCGGGATGGGCGGAGCGGACCGAGCCGGGCGATCATGGAGGCCGCGGCCAGCGCGACCCACATCAGCACGAGTGCCGCGAACGCCCCCACCGGCAGCAGGCTGACCGAGAGGATCGTGGCGATGACCGCCACGAACTTCAGGCGAGGGTCGGCGCGATGGAGGGCCGAGTCCCGGGCGACGGCCCGGTCGAGATCCACGCGGAGCTCAGGACCGACGCCGGGCGAGCGCCCGGCCGAGCAGCCAGACCAGTCCGAACAGGACCGCTGCGCCGATGAGGCCGGCGAGGATCGTTGCCAAGGGGCCGCCGACGCCCGGGAACGCGTAGTCGGCGATGATCGCGAACGGGCTGTTCTCGGCGGCGGCCAGGAACCCGGTGTCCTCCGCGACCCGCTCGAGGCCGTCGGGATCGCTGGAGGCGAAGAACGCCGACGCGATCACCACCAGCCCCGTGATGACCAGGCCGACGACAACCCAGGAGCCGCTGCGTCGTCCGTTCACCGCTGCATCCGTGCCGGTCATGCCGTTGACGCGTCCCGGAGCCGGAACAGGTCGGAGCGCGTGGCGGCGATGAACGCCAGTGCCGCGACGGTGATGAGCGCCTCTCCGACGCCGATCACTGCGTGCACGCCGGCCATCGCCGGCAGGGCGAGGCCCAGCGGCACCACGCCGGACGCGCCGAGCTGGAGCGCCATCGCCACCGCACCTCCCACCACCGACGCCCAGGCGGCGATCGCTGCGGCTGGCAGGCGGCCGCGCTCCTCGCCGCCGAATGCATGGGCGGCTGCCCGGTAGAGCCCGTACCCTCCGAGCGTGCCGATGACGCCCATGTTGAAGATGTTGGCGCCCATGATCAGCAGCCCACCGTCCTGGAAGAGCAGCGCCTGGACCGCGACGACGGCAGTCATCACCAGCGTTCCGGCCCACGGACCCAGCATCACCGCGGCGAGCACGCCGCCGAGGAGATGGCCGCTCGTTCCCCCCACGACCGGGAAGTTGAACATCTGCGCGGCGAAGATGAACGCGGCCATGACGCCCAGAAGCGGCACGGCGCGGTCGTCGAGGTCCTGGTTCGTGCGGCGGACGGCATAGGCCACGACCAGGCCGGTGAGAGCCCACATCGCAAGGGCGATGGGCAAGCTGACGAACCCGTCGGGCGCGTGGAGGAGCTGGGTGGGTGGATTCGACATGGTCACCGCTTCTCGTGGGCGCGGCCATCGTACTGACTGTCGAACACTATTGCAACGCGTTGCAATAACTGGCGCTCGCGTCCAGACTACGGTTGATGAACGCGAGCCGATCACTTCCGGGGCCGTGGGCCGGCGTGGCCGATCGGCTCCGCTCGCGAGGGCTGCGCTGGACACCGCAGCGCCGAACGGTGATCGAGGTGCTCGCCGAGGCCGACGGCCACATCACTGCCGCCGACCTCGTTGATCGATGCCGCGCGCGCAGCGCGTCCACCATCCCCTCGACGGTGCATCGCACGCTTGACGTGCTGGAGGAGCTGGGTCTCGTCCGCCACGGGCACGCTGCCGACGGGCGGGAGGAGTTCCACGTCCTGCCCGCTGCGGAGCACGGCCACCTTCATTGCTCCGCATGCTCGGCGACCTGGGAGATCGAGCCGTCGGCCGCCGCGGCCGTCGCCGACGTGCTGCGGACGCGCGAGGGCTTCGAGCTGGAGGTGGGGCACGTGACCCTGGTGGGGCGATGTCGTTCCTGCGCGGACGCCTGACCACCGACGGCAGGCGGCGCTAGGCTGCGCCGATGGTGAACGATGCGCCCGAGATCGGATTTCTCGGCGCCGCGGTGGAGACCGATCCGAACCGACTGTCGGCCGATGTGGCTGTCCTCGGGATCCCGCACGGTTCCCCATATCCGAATCCGGGGCTCACAGCCGGCTGCGCGGCGGCCCCCGGCGCCATCCGGCGTCGGACCGCAAGCCTGGCGCGCTTCCGCGGCCATTGGGACTTCGACCTTGGAGCGGCGTGGCTGCCGGCCGGGGGACGCCCGCGGCTCATGGACGCCGGCGATGTCCCCGGCTCGCCCGACGACGGCCCGGGAAACGGCGAGCGGTCGGAGGCCGCCGTCCGCACCATCATCGAGCTCGGGGCCATGCCTCTCGCCCTCGGGGGCGACGACTCCACCACCATCCCGTTCCTGCGCGCATTCGATGACGGTGCGCCGATCACTTTGGTCCAGGTCGACGCTCACCTCGACTTCCGCGACGAGGTGGACGGCGTCCGCGACGGCTACTCGTCACCGATGCGCCGGGCATCGGAGATGTCCCACGTGGCCCGCGTCGTCCAGGTCGGCCTGCGGGGCGTGGGGAGCGCTCGCCCCGCCGACGTCGAGGACGCTCGCCGCGCCGGCCACCACCTGGTGACGGCCCCGGAGCTTCGGGAGCGGGGAATCGGTCCTTCGGTCCTCGGGCGCCTGGCGCCCGAGGACCGGGTCGTGCTGGTCTTCGATGCCGACGGGCTCGATCCCTCGGTGTGTCCCGCCGTCTCCGGCCTGGCGCCCGGCGGCCTCTCCTACGCCGAGGCCGTCGCCTTGATCGCCGGCCTGGGACCGCGGCTGGCTGGCGCGATCTTCACCGAGCTCGTCCCCGAACGCGACCTGAACGAGATCGGAACACTGGCGATCGCGCGCCTCGCGTGCCTGGCAGCCGCGGCGCGGAGCTGAAGTTCGGGCCGGCGACCCGCCGGTGGTGCCTGGAGCCTTACGCCTGCCGTCGCCTCGCCTGCGAGAAGCCAGGCCTCGACCTCGGTTCGAGTGGATGTTGACTCGCACGCCACGCTCGGGAGTAGGATGGGCGCCTCACCTCCGCCAACCAATCTGGTCGTGGCCCGCGCTGCGCGCCGCAGGAGCATGCCTAATCCCCGAGCCGGATCGAGTGCCCCATCGACCGGCCGCCGAGCGGTCACCTTTTCCCGAGCGGAGGTTTCCCTGTCGTGTTGAGACGTGTACTCGTCCTGGTCAGCGTGCTGACCCTCTCAGCCCCCATGACGGCGCTGGCCGTGGACCCCGAGTCCCGATCACCGCGGCCGCTCGGGGGCGGAGACACCGATCCGCAGGTTCTGCCGATTGCCCTGGACGGTTCACGGCAGGTCACCGTCATGCTCGAGATGCAGGGTGACCCGGTTGCGGTGGCCCAGGCCAGGGCGGCGAACCGGGAGCTGAGCCGCGCCGAGCGCGACCGCATCAAGGCGGAGCTCAAGGGCCGCCAGGACGCCATCACAGATGACATCGGCGCTCGAGGCGGACAGGTCCTGGCACAGCTGCAGTCTGCCTATAACGGCGTGAAGGTCAGGATCTCGCGAGCGGACGTCGCCGGCCTTGCCTCCCTTCCCGGGGTCATCGCCGTGCGCGGCATCCAGAAGTTCACCCCCGGAAATGCGACCAGCGTTCCGTACATCGGCGTCCCTGCTTCCTGGGAGAGCCAGGGGTTGACGGGCGAGGGCATCAAGATCGCGATCATCGACACCGGACTCGACTACACGCACGCCGCGCTCGGCGGCGCGGGCACGGAAGCCGCCTACGAGGCCGCGGATGTGCTCGACGAGACGTTCCCGGATGCCGGTGACGCGGGGCAATTCGGCCCCGATGCGCCGAAGGTGAAGGGCGGGTGGGACTTCGTCGGTGACGACTACGACGCCGGCGCGGATGACGGCGATCCGGCCCTCACGCCCCAGCCCGATCCCGATCCGCTCGACTGCAATGGGCACGGCTCGCACGTCGGCGGCTCGGCTGCCGGCTTCGGGGTCGCCGCGGACGGCACCCGGTACGCGGGTCCTTACGACGAGTCGACCCATGACAACGAGTTCCGCGTCGGCCCCGGCGTCGCCCCGATGGCGGAGCTGTACGGCCTGCGTGTCTTCGGCTGCCTCGGCAGCACGGACGTGACGGTCGAGGCGATCGATTGGGCCGTCGACAACGGTATGGACGTCATCAACATGAGCCTCGGGTCGCCGTTCGGGCGACGGACCGATCCGACCGCTGTCGCCGCCACAAATGCCGCAGCAGCGGGCGTCGTGGTCGTTACGTCGGCGGGCAACAGCGGCCCAGCCCAGTACATCTCCGGTTCGCCAGGCGCCGGTGTGGGTGCGATCGCCACGGCGGCCGTGGATTCCACCGAGGAGTTCCCGGGCGTCACGCTGCAATTGAGCACCGGCGCCTCCGTCACGGCGATCAGCGCGAACGGTGTCGCCCCGCCGGACGGGACGGTGTATCGCGTCGTCGTCCTCCAGGACGACCCGGCAACCACACAGAACGAAGCCCTCGGTTGCTCCGTTGAGTCCTTCACGAAGGCCGGCATCACGACGGCCGAGGACCAGGAAGACATCCTCGCGGTCACCATCCGGGGCACCTGTGCCCGCGTTGCGCGTGCCGTTTTTGGCGAGCAGGCAGGCGCCGAGGCGGTCGCGATGATCAACTCGGATGGCAATTACCCGCCGTACGAGGGGCCGATCGCGGGTAATCCGGATACCGGCGAGTCGCACGAGGTCAGCATTCCGTTCCTCGGCGTTCGTGGCGGCGCAGACGGCACGGCACTGCTGGCCGCGGATGAGGGAACTGCGACGGCCACGCAGACGGCCATCACCAATCCGGGCTTCCAGGGGTTTGCCAGCTTCAGCTCGGGTGGGCCGACGAACGGCGACAGCTTCCTGAAGCCTGACATCGCAGCCCCCGGCGTGAGCATCGCGTCGACGGGAGTTACCACCGGAAATCGGGCGGCGATCATCTCCGGCACCTCCATGGCGTCTCCGCAGGTGGCGGGTGTCGCGGCGCTCGTTGTCGAGGCACGCCCGGACTGGGCCGTGTCCGACGTCAAGGCAGCGATCACCAACAGCGGCAGTCCAGCGGGCCTGCCGGGCTACCGGGTGACGCGAGCCGGCTCCGGCCTTGTTTCCACCTCACAGGCGACGAGTACTGATGTTGTGGCGCTTGGTGACCTGCACCCTGAGGACGCTTCGGCGGGCGTCGCGGCCTTCCACAACTCGAACCTGAGCTTCGGCTTCGCCGAGCGAGGGACGGACTACTCCGCGACACGCACGATCACCGTGAAGAATCACGGCGACGTGCAGGTGACGTTGACGCCCTCGGCTGTCGCCTCGACCCACTCGAGCCCGGCCAACGTCGCCTTCGGCGCGGGGTCGGTTGCCGTCGCCGCCGGTGGAAGCGCGGAGCTCGCGGTCACGCTGACCGTGGACGCTTCCGCGGTCGGCGACTCGTCGGCGTTCCGCGAGGTCAGCGGAAATGTCGAGCTCACGAGTGGTGACCTGACACTTCGGGTCCCATACCTGCTCGTGCCGCGAGCCCTCTCGAACATCGAGACGACCGCCGATGCGCCCATCACGCCCGCCAAGCCGCACGCGGTCGTTGTTTCGAACGTCGGCGGCCAGATCGCGGGGACGGCGGACTTCTACCAGTGGGGCCTCGCCGACGGCGACGACCTCGACGAGACGGTGGTCGGGGGAGCCGGATACGACCTCCAGGCGGCCGGAGTGCAGGCGTTCATGAACGCTGCTGGCGACGACGCCCTGATGGTCTTCGCGCTCAGCACGCATGACCGCTGGTCGAACGCGGCGGTAAACGAGTTCGACATCGCCGTCGACACGACTGGCGATGGAGCGGCGGACTACGTCGTCATCGGCTTCGACCTTGGAGCCCTGACGACCGGCAGCTTCAACGGCCAGATGGCGGTCTTCCGCCTGACGGTCGCGACCAGTGCCATCACTCCGCTCTTCTTCGCCGCTGCGCCGACCGACAGCAGCACGGTGCTGCTCCCGATCCGCGCCAGCCATCTCGGCCTGACTCGGTCCGACGGCGACTTCACCTACCAGGTGCAGTCGTTCTCCCTGGAGGGCGCAGGTTCCGATGTGATGTCCGGGACGGCGGGCTTCAACCCGTTCGATCCCGCCCTCGAGGAATTCGCGTTCGAAGTGGTCGCGCCGGGCACCACCGCGACCGTAAACGTGTCATTTGACGCGACCGCGTTCGCGAAGCAAGCGCCACGCGGCATCATGGTCGTTTCGATCGACGATGCCGCCGGTGAGGAAGTTCAGCTGGTCGAGGTTCCGGGTAAGAAGAAGGGTCGCTGATCTTCGGCCTCACACCGAGGAAGCCCCCCGCCGGTCCGCCGGCGAGGGGCTTTTCCGTGCCGCTCACGCGTTCTACGCCGGGGCTTGACGGTGCTGCGACGGGCTCAGCCCCCGCCCTCGAGCACCGAGGACGAGTCGCAGAAGCGGACGCTCTGGCCGTCGGATCGGTAATCGAACTCCTCGCCGCCGACCTCGACCACAACCTGGAAGCCCTCGACGAGCGCCTGCGTGTACATCACGCCCTCCTCGGGACAGCCCCACGCGCCGTCGTTCCAGGTCATCGCCCGAGCGCTCAGGACCGTCGGTTCCACCACACCGTCGCTCGTCCGCTCCGCCAGATCGGCCAGGACGCCATTCCAGACCACGACGGGGATGCCCGCCGGCGCGCCGGCCGAGGCCGGCCCCGAAGGCGCCCCGGCAACCGAGCCGCCGGGTGCAGCAGACTGCATCCGTTCCGTGGTTCCGGGCCCCGTTCCCTCGGATGCCGTGCAGGCCACCAGCGCGAGGGTGGCAAGCGAGCCCACCAACCCGGTACGCAGCGTCTGTGACAGGTTCATCGCTCGTGTCCGGACCTCATAGCCCGCCCTTCGTCGAACGCGCCCTCTCGGCGCCGCTTGGCGTCTCGGGTGGCCCATGCAGGGTTCGGGCCAGCCGGCGAAGCCGGGGAGTGCCGCAGATCGTTTGACCTGGAATTGACCGAGTTCGCCATTGCACATGCCCGCCTGGGCCGTATGCTATCGGTCTCACTCATCCTCGAGCGCCTGGCGTCCGATGCCACCGGGGGCGCGCTAACAGGAGGCCTCCTCGCCCGTGTTCATGACTTTCGCCCTGTCCGCGCAGCGAGCCGTGGGGCTGCTGCTCATCCTTGCCCTGGCGTTGGCCTCCATGGTCTCGCTGCTCAGCGCCTCACGCGCGGACGCCATCGTGGAGACCGCCACGCCCGCGACTGAAATCTGGCAGATTCAGGGAACTGCGCACCTGTCCACCTATGACGGCGCCCAGGTCTTCGACGTCGAGGGCGTCGTCACCGCCGCCGCGCGCAACGGGCGGAGCTTCTGGATGACCGACCCGACCCCGGACAGTGACCCCGCAACGTCCGACGGGATCCTCGTCTTCGGCGCCGGTGCCGCGGTCGGGAGTCTCGTGTCGGTCGACGGGACGGTCGACGAGTTCCGCCCGGGCGGCCGCGGCGGGTTCGAGAACCTCACCACGACAGAGATCGTGCGACCCACGGTGTCCGTCATCAGCCACGGCAATCCGCTTCCGACCACGGTCATCGGCGTGGACCGCCTCCCGCCGTCGCTTGTCATCGATGACGACTCGACGAGCTCCGTGGAGGCCGCCAACGCCTTCTACGACCCGGCGAACGACGGAATCGACTTCTGGGAGAGCCTCGAGGGAATGCGCTTGAGCGTTGCCGATGCAGTCGCCGTCGGGCCCACCAACAACTTCGGCGAGATCGCCGTGATCAGCCAGCTACAGGGAGATGCCGGCCCACGAACGAGCCGCGGCGGGATTCTCGCCTACGACCTCGGCGAGGACGGCAACTACCAGCCGGGCGACTTCAACCCGGAGCGGCTGATCATCGACGACGTGCTTGCGCAGACCCCCGACGTGAACGTCGGCGACGAGTTCGTGACCGATCCGGTGGGCGTGCTCGACTACGGGTTCGGCAACTTCAAGCTGCTTGTCACGCAGGACCCCGGTCGCGTCGACAACGGTCTCGTTCGCGAGGTCACGACCCCGCAGGGCCCGCATGACCTGGCGGTCGCCACCTACAACGTGGAGAACCTCACCGTCGGCAACTCGCAAGCGAAGTTCGACGCGCTGGCGAACCAGATCATCCATCACCTGAAGGCGCCGGATCTCATCGGCATCGAAGAGATGCAGGACGACTCCGGGACCGCCAACAACGGCGTCGTCACGGCCCAGGCCGGGTGGCAGCGCCTGATCGACACGATCGTTGCCAACGGCGGCCCGCTGTACGACTACCGCTCGATCGATCCGGCGAATAACGCAGACGGGGGCCAGCCGAGCGGGAACATCCGCGTCGGCTTCCTGTTCCGGTCGGACCGTGGGCTTGAGTTCGTGGATCGTCCCGGCGGTGACGCCGTCACCGATGCCGATGTGGTCGCCACGCCGAACGGAAAGGGCGCCGAGCTGACGATCAGCCCGGGCCGCGTCCTCGACGCCGCGCTCGGCGGGGAGAGAGCATTCGAGGACACTCGCAAGTCGCTCGCGGGCGAGTTCCGCTGGCGGGGCGAGACGCTGTTCGTGGTCGTCAACCACCTGAGCAGCAAGGGTGACGATCGGCCCCTGTTCGGGCACTACCAGCCGCCATACCGGCTGACGGAGTTCGAATCAGGTGACCCGGAAGACGGGTGGCGCCACGCGCAGGCGCAGGCGGTCAACGACTTCGTCGACGAGATCCTGGCCGTGGATGCGGACGCGCACGTGATCGTGCTCGGTGACATCAACGACTTCGACTTCTCCGAGACCGTCGGGATCCTGACCGGCGCGCGCGTTGCGCTCCCAGGAGGACCGGACGCCGACGGCAGCGGTCCGACGGCAGTGACCGGTCAGGCGCCGGTGCTCGTGACGCTGTTCGATGAGCTCCCCGTCAACGAGCGCTACTCGTACGTGTTCGACGGCAACAGCCAGGTGCTCGACCAGATCCTGGTCAGCCAGTCATTGATGGCGAGAAGCCCGGTCTATGACGTCGTGCACGTCAACGCGGAGTTCGCCGACCAGGTGAGCGACCACGACCCGTCGGTCATGCGAGTGGCCTTCCAGCCTCGCTCAGCCAAGTAGCGCTCGAACGCATGGGCCCGGCCACACGGCCGGGCCCATGTTCATCGGAAGCGGACCTTGCCGAGACCGGCACGGGCTGCAAGGTCGTCGAGTCGGTCAAACACCTGCGCAACGGTCGGTCGGTCGTCCGGTGATGGGCGCATGGCGTCCATGATGACCTCGACCAGGCCCGAAGCGCGTGGCTGCGCATCCAGTAAGGCCGGGGACTCGATGAGCTGCGGGAAGCGCTCGCTGCCGGTGGCCTCGCGGCGCCCCTTCGGGTGCGGGATGCGCTCCGCGACCGCGTAATACAGCGTGGCCCCCAGGCCCCACGTGTCGGACTTCGGGCCGATCACGGA
>JASLBU010000233.1 GCA_030146365.1 Candidatus Limnocylindria bacterium
TCAAGACTGGCGCGAGAGCCTGCGGTCACGGTTAGTCCCTCCAGAGTGCCGTGCCAGCGGCACGGGTCCGGCCATTGTGCACCTACGGGAAGAAGCACCTCATTCGTCGTCGGGAGTGAAGATGGCGTGAATGGGGCGCTCGAAGACGCGAGCGATGCGGAAGGCGAGCGGCAGCGATGGGTCGTACTTGCCGGTTTCGATCGCGTTGACCGTCTGTCGGGATACCTTCAGGGCGCGTGCCAGGTCCTCCTGGGACCACCGCCGTTGAGCGCGCAGCACGCGAAGCTCGTTTCTCACCGGTATCGATGCGTCGCCCACGCCAGCCCGGCGACGTAGAGGGTGATGAGCACCCCGAACACGACGAACCCACTGAGGCGCTCGAAGCCGAGCCCTTCCAGCAGTCCCCATGAGAACGTGACCAGCAGCGTGCCGAGCACGGATACAGCCAGGCCGCTGAGCCGGGTCCGCTGCTCCAGCTCGTCTCCGGCGAGGAATACCCGGATGGAGATCGCCACCAGTGCCACCGCCGCGGGGAGCGGAAGGAGCGCGACCGCCGCGTCATCGGTCAGCGCGTCGGCGGCAATGCCGGAGCCGACGATGCGAGGAGCAGCATCCCGGTGCCGAGCGTCTCGGCAACGGCACGCCGCGGCAGGCTGGGCTGTGGGACAGATGAACGTCGTTCCGGCGAGCGCTGACGGTAGTGCCCGGAGGTCAAGGACCGGTCAAGGCGAAAGGCCATCGAGGTGTGGCCGCGATGTTGCGTAAGTATGCAGTGATACAAAGCGGACAACGCCGCGTATCAGTTTCGTGGGGACTCCTGACCTGCCGGGTCGGGTACGAACACGGAGACGGGCCGCAGGGTCCGTCCGATCGTCGAGCCCGAGCTCCAGTCAACGTTCAGGTTCAGGAGAGACAATGCGCAGACTTCTCGTAACCATCATCGGCGCGGGCATGCTGCTCGGCCTGGCGGTCATGCCGGTAGCGGCAGCAGCCAGCGATCAGCCAGGCACCGTCGTCGTGATGAAGCACCTCTGCAACGCCGACATCCAGAGCGAAGAAGACTTCGTGGCTGTCGAAAATGCTGGAGCCGGCGGTCAGGCCGGCGGCGAAGGGACGCTCCCCGGCCTGGTGGCCACGGTCCTCGCCTGCCCGACCATCGTGACGACGGCTGACGCGCCGACTGAAGGGGCGATTGCGTCCGATCCCGCCGACTTCGACTTCAGCGTGACGGACTCCGCCGGTGCGTCGTACACGCTTTCCGCCGACGGCGAGTTCATGGCGGCCGCACTGTGCGAGTCCGACATTCAGCTCGACGCCGACGGCAGTGGCTCCATCGACGAGGACGTGTGCCTCGACGTCAGCATGTACGGATTCACTCCGGTCGCTGAAGGTGCCGTGACCGTGACGGAGACCATGGCCCCCGGTGATTCTCGCTTCGGCACGGTGCGCTTCACGCCCGCCAGCACGGACGAGATGACCCTCACCGGTGGCATCGCCAACCCGCTGATCCTGGACACGACACTCGACGAGACCGTCGCCGAGCCGCCGCTCCCGCTGGAGGAGTACCAGGACAACGTGACCGTGCTGCACGTGTACAACTTCGTCGGCGCCGAGCAGATGCCGGACGCCGCGATGGACGCACCGGTCAATAGCAGCCTTCCGCTGACCGTCCTGGTCTTCGGCGCGCTGCTTGCGTCCGCGGGGGCCGCCGTGGCCGTTCGCCGGGCGAAGGCCTAACGCTCCACCGTCATCGGTGGGAATGCTCCACCGACAAGGTAGAAGGAGAGGCCCGGCGGGATGCCGGGCCTCTTGCTGTGATCCGGCGCCTTCACGCGGCACCTCAACCTTCCGGTTGACCAATGGCGCGCGATTGGTGGAGTGAGCGGGTGGAGCTGCGGCACGGAGCATGCGGTGACCCCGGTGACTTTGGACTGGGGTCTAACAAGTGGGAGATCTACGTAGCCAGCTCGCCATACGGACCATCCTCGTCACGTTCGTGGCGGCGGTCGACACCATCAGCCGGCTCCCGGCCGAGCGCGACATCCGGGTGCTGCTCGTTGAAGGGGCTCGGGATCGGGCGCTCCACTTCCTGGAGCAGGCAGAGGCGCATCTGCCGTACGACGAGGGATCCCGGCTCGACCACGCGATTCGCGAGGCACGGAGGCGCATCGAGGAGACGCAGGTCCCGCCTGACTAGCATACCGACGCGCTGGAGCATCGCTCGCGATATGCTCGGACCCAGGGCCGCCCGGCACATCGCTGAGCGGGTTGGGCAGAAGGGGTAGCCGGCGATAGACCCGCAGGGTTCTCAGGCGTCCCGCTCTCATGAACCTCGTCGCCGATCGACGGCAAGGTCGACGGACAACGTGCTGCTCGACGCGTTGCCCGAAGATGAGCGCTCGCTCTTCCTCGCTCGGGCGCGCCATGTCCGCCTGCGCCGTCGCGAGACCCTCCTTCAGGCCGACAGCGCACTCCAAGCGGCCTACTTTCCGACCTCCGGCCTCCTGGCCCTGGTGATCCGGACCACCAGCGGCCACACCGTCGAAGTGAACCGGGTGGGCCGCGAGGGAATGGTCGGTCTTCCGGCGTTTCTGGGCGTGGGTCACATGCCTGTCGAGGCGGTGGTCCAGCTTTCGGGCCGGGCTCTCGTCCTCCCCGCCGAGGCACTGCAGGCCATGACGCGTCATGACACCTCTTTCGCGCGGCTGCTGAAGCGCTACACGTTCATGCGGATGGTGGAGATGGGGCAGAACGCCACCTGCAATCGGCTGCATTCGTTGGAGCAACGAACGGCCCGATGGCTGCTCGACACGGCTGACCGAGCCGGGCGCAGGGAGTTCTGGATCACCCACGAGTTTCTCGCCGAGCTCCTGGGTGTTCAGCGCCCGCGCGTGTCTGAGGCCATCTCCAGGTTGCAGGCCGCCGGCCTGGTCGATTCGCCCCGCCAGCGCATCCGACTTCTCGACATCCCGGGCCTCGAAACCGCGGCATGTGAGTGCTACATCGTGGTGCGCCAGGAACTGCGGCGGCTGATCACCGGAGAGTAGCGCCGATCCCGCCAGCGGGCAGCCCTGGTCCGCCGGGGGAGCCGGGCACGTCAGGGGCAGGGCCGTCGGGCGCCCGGTCGGCGGCGCGTTCGGTTGCCGAGGCCTCGCACGCCCGGTGGACCGCGTCGATGAGCTCGTCCAGCGCGAATGGCTTGCCGATCGTCGCGGCGGGACGCACCGCATCGAGTTGCGGCTCGTCCTGCCACATGGTCCCGCGGCTCCCGAGCAGCACCAACGGAATCTCATGGAGTCGGGTGTCGTCCCGGATGCGCTGAGCCACGGCGAAAGGCGGAGTCGTGGAAGCGGGGCCGCCCTGGGGGTCGATGATCACGACGTCCGGACTCCATTGCGCAAGGTCATCGAGGTCCAGCGTCTCGCGCTCCGCGACATAGACGTCCATGCCCTCGCTCGTGAACACGTCCAGGCCGAGCAGCCGGATCTCCGGGCTGTCGTCGACGAGCGCAACGCGGCGGCGACTGGACATGGTTTGCTCCGTTCCGTGTATGGACCGCGCCAGGCGGACGCTGGTCGGGCGGTGAACTCGGTGCCGGCTGCCCTGTCGCGGGCGGATCGACGCCGGTCACGATCGTTGCAGGTGCCCGCCGACTGTTCCGTACCCGGCCGTACCATCGCATCCTGTCAGGGTCTCCACGGCTCGCGATCCCGCCAATCCGTGCCGCTGGAGGTGGCCCCTATCCTGCTCGGTCCGAGGCCATGCGCCTGACTCTGGGCGCCCCCAGCGGGCTCGATCGCTGATGGCGCCGTTCCGGAAAGTTCTGGATGCGCTGGGGGAAAGCCTGTGGTTCGTTCCCGCGTTGTGGGTGCTCGCCTGTGCTGCTCGCGCCCTGGGACTCGTCGCGCTGGAGCGCAACGTCACATCCGGGTCGGGTAGCGAAATCGCCCTGGTGTTCAGCGGCGGTCCCGAGGGCGCCAGGGGGCTCCTGTCCGCGATCGCCTCTTCGATGATCACGGTCGTCGGCGTGGTGTTCTCGATCACCATC
>JASLBU010000236.1 GCA_030146365.1 Candidatus Limnocylindria bacterium
CATCGGTATCACGGCACCGTCCAGGCGATCGAGGCGACCAACGCCTCGAGCTCCCGCAGCCCGGCCGCGTCCACGCGGCCCGAGCATGCGACGAGGACATCGGTGCGCTGCGGCGTCACTCGCACCGTTATGAGCTCGCGCTGCACCGCGTCGATGCCGCACGTGCCCGGCGTCACCTCGCGGGCGGCCTCACGTCCGCCGATCATGGTGCGTCCGGCGTCGGGGCGCGCGCAGTTCGGCAGGCAGTTGTAGGTGAACCACCAGACGACCACATCCGCATCGGCGACGGCCGTCACCGGGCTGTTGCATGAGGCCGGCTGGCAGCCCGAGGCCAGCGGCTGGCTCGAGATCCAGCCGACCAGGTGCCGGCTCCCATCGCCGCCGGCCGGATCCAGGCGTGACTCCCACCCCGGCGGCACCACCAGCCGCGCACCCTCGATAGCGACCGGCGTGCCCGGCGGAGCCGGAGTCGCGCAGCCAGCCACGAGACCAAGCATGACCAGCCCGCGCCACCACATTCGCGCAGCCTAGCCGGTCGGGCGCCGATCACCCGATCCCGGGCCCGGCCGGCGCGCTCCGCGCGGTCGCGGGCCCCGCGGTCGGTCGGCGGTCCATCTCGCGCCAGACCGGGAAGAGGAACGGCACCAGGGTGGTGGCCAGGTACGCGCCCGCCGCGATCCACAGCGTGGTGGTCAGGCCGGTCGACTCGGCCATCGCGCCAGCCACGATCCCGCCGAAGGGAATGCCCGCCCAGGCAAGGGCACCGATGGCGCCGATGACCCGCGCCTGGAGATGGCGCGGCACCCGCTCAAACTCCACCGCGCCGAGGATGGGGTTGATGCTGCCGGCACCGAAGCCCGCCACGAAGGCCATCACCAGCATCGGCTCGACGGTCCATGAGACTGCCGCCACGGCGAGGCGCGGCCCTCCGGCGATCAGGAACCCGATGCCGTAGACGAGGCGGCGCGGAAGCTGCGGGGCGAGCCACGCCAGCAGGGCGTTGCCGAGGACCGCGCCGAGGCCGAACGCACCCGATATGAGACCGATGCCCACCGGGCTGCCAAGGCGTTCCTGGCCCCAGAGCGGCATGAGCACCGATGCATTGCCGGCGTCGATCAGGTTGGTGACCAGCACCATGAACGCGATCCCCATCAGCAGGCGGTCGCCGCGCAGGAAGCGCAGCCCATCGCCGAGCCGCTCCAGGTAGCTCGCCTCCGCTTCCTCGGGGTGCGGGACGGGCTGCGCCGAGCGTGGGACGAAGGCGAGGATGACCGCTCCAGACACGATGAACGAGAGCGCGTCGATCGCGATCACCGCCGGAGCGGACGTGGCCGCGATGAGGAACCCGGCCGCGGGCACGCCGATCATGCCGGCGGTGCGGCTGATCCCGTCGAACAGGCCGGATGCGCGCTCGAGCGGCATGTGCGCCTCGTCGGCGAGTGACGGGACGAGGACCCGGTTACCGGTGTCACCGGCACCGCGCACACCACCGGCCACTGCGGCCAGGACTGCGAGCAGGGGCAGGGAGAGATTGCCGGAGAAATGGAGCAGCGGGATCGCGCCCATCGCGAGCCCGGCCACCAGTTCGGACGCGATGGCCACCCGCCACGCGCCGAGCCGATCCACCCACGGGCCGCCGATGGCCATCAGGACGACGTACGGAGCCGTCTCGGCGAACGCCACGATGCCCGTCTCAGCCGCGGAGCCGGTGGTGGTCAGCACGAACCACGGGATCGCGAGCATCGACATCCGCGTCCCGAGGCTCGAGATGCCGTTGCCGGCAAGGAGGGCGAGGATGCCTCGCCGCCGTCGCTCACTCATCGTCGAGCACGCTCCGCGTGTCGGGCAGCACCTGGAACTGGAAGATCACGCGTCGCGCGGCGGGGTCGGACGGTATGGCGTCGTCGTGGCGTCGCTCGAGGCCCAGCTCGTCCAGCCGATCGATGAGCTCGATCGCCTGCTCCGGCGTGAGCCGCATGCGGTAGTCGCTCACGTTCCCCGCCTCGCGCCACTGACGTGGCATGGCCGGCATGGCGTCGACCCACGCTTCCATCCGCGCGGCAAGGGCGCGCACCACGCCGCGCAGGAAGCGCAGCCCATCGCCGAGCCGCTCCAGGTAGCTCGCCTCCGCTTCCTCGGGGTGCGGGGCGGGCTGCACCGAGCGCGGGACGAAGGCGAGGATGACCGCTCCGGACACGATGAACGAGAGCGCGTCGATCGCGATCACCGCCGGAGCGGACGTGGCCGCGATGAGGAACCCGGCCGCGGGCACGCCGATCATGCCGGCAGTGCGGCTGATCCCGTCGAACAGGCCCGACGCGCGCTCGAGCGGCATGCGCGCCTCGTCGGCCAGTGACGGGACGAGGACCCGGTTACCGGTGTCACCGGCACCGCGCACGCCGCCCGCCACCGCGGCCAGGACCGCGAGCAGGGGCAGGGAGAGATTGCCGGAGAAATGGAGCAGCGGGATCGCGCCCATCGCGAGCCCGGCCACCAGTTCGGACGCGATGGCCACCCGCCACGCGCCGAGCCGATC
>JASLBU010000263.1 GCA_030146365.1 Candidatus Limnocylindria bacterium
CCCCGGACCGCCCGATTCGACCCAGATCGACGCCCGATCCGGCTACCGAGGATGGACTCATCTGCGCCGTTCGGCAGCCCACGTATCCCCTCGGAGTAGCTCGATTGATGGAAGCGAAGCAGGTGTGGCGCGCCGCCCTCGGCGAACTCCAGGTCTCACTCTCACCCGCCAACTTCGAGACCTGGCTGAAGGACACACAGCTCGTCGAAATCGAGGACAACCGATACCGAATCAGCGCCCCGAACGGCTTCGCCCGGGATTGGCTCGACAACCGCTACCGGCCGCTCATCAGCCAGACGCTGGCGCGCGTGGTGGGCGGCTCCGTGCAGGTGGAGTTCGTGGTCGCCGATGCGTCCGGACCGGTGCCGGCGCAGGTCGACGAGGAGGCGCAGCTCCAGATGCCGCCGATGTCGGCGGGCGGCAACGCGCTCAACCTCAACGCGCGCTACGGATTCAACAACTTCATCGTCGGGTCGGCGAACCGGCTCGCGCACGCCGCCGCGCTCAGCGTCGCTGAGCGCCCGGGACACGCCTACAACCCGCTCTTCCTGTACGGCGGCGTGGGGCTCGGCAAGACCCACCTGATGCATGCCATCGGCAACGCCGTTTCCGCCAAATTCCCGCGCAAGCGAATCCTCTACGCGACGAGCGAGAAGTTCACCAACGACTTCATCAACTCGATCCGCGAGCAGAAGATGGAGGACTTCCGCAACCGCTATCGGCGCATCGACGTGCTCCTCATCGACGACATCCAGTTCATCGCCGAGCGAGAGCGGACCCAGGAGGAGTTCTTCCACACCTTCAATGCCATCCACGAGGCGGGCAAGCAGGTCGTCCTCTCCTCGGACCGGCCGCCCAAGGCGATCACCACGCTGGAGGAGCGACTCCGGTCGCGGTTCGAATGGGGCCTCATCGCCGACCTGACGCCGCCCGACCTGGAGACGAGGATCGCGATTCTGCGCAGCAAGGCCGACGATCAGCTGCACCTGGTTCCGTCGGAGGTCATCGAGTTCATCGCGCGCAAGGTGGTCAGCAACGTCCGGGAGCTGGAGGGTGCGCTGAACCGCGTCGTTGCCTACGCGAGCATGAGCGGGATGCCGGTCAACAACGAGCTCGCCAGCGCGGTGCTCAGCAACGTCATGTACAACCCGCGCAAGAAGTCGATCACGCCGCAGCGCATCGTACGCGCCGTCGCCGACTACTACGGCGTGAACCTGGATCAGCTGCGGAGCAGCAAGCGGGACCGCGCGATCGTGGTGCCGCGCCAGATCGCGATGTTCCTGATCCGCGAGGAGACGGACATCAGCCTCCTGCGCATCGGTGCGGAGCTCGGCGGCCGGGACCATTCGACCGTTCTGCACGCCTGCGACAAGATCAACCGAGAGCTCCAGTCGAACGACGAGATGCGGCGCGAGATAAGCGCGGTGCGGGAGATGATCTACTCCGAGTGATCGCTCGTCCGCCCACCGGGCAGCCGATGGTACCCGTGAAGCTGTTTCGTACTGGGTTTCGTGGATAAGTGCCCGGTTCTCGTGGATATCTCGGTGGTGATGTGGACAATCGGCACCCGGTCCACATCCGCCCGCTAGGCTCCATCCACCGGATCGAATGGTTCGTCCCCGGCCTCTCCGCAGTGGTGGCCCGGACGTCCACCGGCGAACCCCAGTTGTGCGCATCGGCCCCCACGCTCGGCTCGTGCTCACCGGCAGACCGTCGTCCACACCATCCACACCCCTACGGTAGGCGACGACGGATGAGTATCCTTAAAGAGAACCATTAGTTGGTCAGTCAGGCGCCGTGGACAAACTCCAGGTTCACGCCCCAGCGCAGTGAGGTCGCAATGAACGTCTCGGTCATGCAGGAGAACCTGGCGCGCGGTCTCCAGACCGTCAGCCGTGCGGTGAGCAGCCGCGCCACGCTGCCGGTGCTCGCGAACGTGCTGCTCAAGACCGAGAACGCCGGCCTCAAGCTGACCGCAACGAACCTCGAGATCGGCATCAACTGCTGGGTCCCCGGCAAGGTCGCCGAAGAGGGCGAGATCACCGTCCCCGCCAAGCTGCTCACGGACCTGGTCACGTCGCTGCCGAACCAGCGGATCGACCTGGTGCTGTCGCCGAAGGATCGCACGCTGAAGCTGACCTGCGGCAACAACCGATCCAGCATCAAGGGCATCGAGGCCGACGAGTTTCCCGTCGTGGCGGCCATCGGCGAGACGCCCACCACCAGCGTCGACGCCCGTGTCCTGCGCGAGGCGCTGGGGGAGGTCGTGTTCGCCACTGCCAGCGACGAGTCGCGGCCGATCCTCACCGGCGTCCTGACCAAGCTGAACAACGACACCATGACGCTCGCGGCGGCTGACAACTACCGAATCGCCGTTCGCACCGTGACCCTCACGCGCCCGGTGAGCCCGGAGGTCACGATCGTCGTGCCCGGTCGCTCGTACGCGGAGCTCGTCCGAGTACTGCCTGACGCCGAGACGCCGATCGAGATCACCGTCACGCCGAACAAGAGCCAGGTGCTGTTCCACGTGGAGGGCATCGACCTGGTCAGCCGGCTCATCGAGGGCCAGTTTCCGAACTACGAGCCCGTCATCCCGAGCGGGCACACGTCGCGCGCGGTCATCGACCGTGAGGCCTTCCTGGCCGGCACTCGCCGAGCGAGCATCTTCGCCCGCGACAGCGCGAACATCGTGAAGATCGAACTGGGTGCGGAGGACGGCGACGGCAGTGGGGTGTCGATCACGGCCCATGCCGCCGACGTGGGGGACAACGCGGACAGCGTCGATGCCGCGATCGAGGGCTCGCCCACGGCCATTGCCTTCAATGCTCGGTACCTGATCGACGTGCTGAGCAACCTCGGCTCCGAGGAGGCCGCACTGGAGCTCTCCGGGCCGCTCGCACCGGGCGTGATCCGTGGCATCGGCAAGGACGACTACGTCCACGTCATCATGCCGGTGCGAACTGCGTCCTAGGCGGTGACCATGGCGCCGGGCGCCGCGGAGCCGCGCCCGGCCGCGACCGCCCCGATGGACCTCACGCGGCTCGCCTTGGTGGACTTCCGCAGCTACGCCGGCGCCGAGCTGCTCCCGGATCCGGGCCTGACGGTCGTCGCCGCGCCGAACGGCACCGGCAAGACCAACCTGCTCGAAGCGATCCACGTCGCCGTCACCGGGCGCTCGCACCGAACCACCGTGGACGCGGAACTCGTTCGACACGGCCGTGACTTCGGTCGCGTGCGACTGGAGCTCGCCGGCGGCACGGGAGCGGGCGGATCGACGATCGAGCTCGTCGTGCCGGGCGTCGACGCAGCGGCCGGCATCCGCAAGCGGCTGACGGTGAACGGCGTCGCGCGCAGAACCACCTCCGTTGCAGAGACGGCACGCGCGGTCCTGTTCAGGCCCGAGGAGATGCTCCTCCTCGTTGGCTCACCGTCGGAGCGCCGCCGCTTCCTGGACGGCATCCTGGCTCAGCGCGACCGGCGGATTGCACGCGACCTGGTGGACGTCGGCCGCGTCCTCACGCAGCGCAACGCCCTGCTGCGGGCCATCCGCGCGGAGGAGGCGACCCTCGACTCGCTCGCCTTCTGGGACGAGCAGCTCGCCAGCCTCGGGGCGAGGATCATGCGGGCGCGGCTGGAGGTGGTTGCGGAGATGCGCGAGCGGATCGGACCGCTCCACGATGCGGTGGCCGCCCCGGCGGAGCGTGGCGCGACCGTGGCGCTGCTCTACGTGGATGCACTCAAGGAGGCATGGCCGGATCGGGAGCTTGCGGCCGAGCGGCTTCCAGGTGAGGCCGAGCTGGCTGGCGCCTATCGGCGCCGGATCGCCGACGTCCGTCAGAAGGAGGCATGGAACGGGGTCAGCCTGGTGGGGCCGCAGCGCGACGACCTGCGCGCCGTCCTCGGTGGCCGCGACGTGGCCGTGCACGCCAGCCGGGGCCAGCAGCGCACGATCATCCTTGCGCTCAAGCTCGCCGAGACCGACCTGCTGGGCGCCGACGGGCCGCGGCCCATCGTCCTGCTGGACGACGTGTTCAGCGAGCTCGACCCCGATCGCTCGGCGCGGCTCTCAGGACTGCTGGCCGGGCGCGGGCAGGTGATCGTGACGACCGCCGACCCGGGGACGCTCGAGGCGGCACGCGCCCGCCGGGCGGCGGTATGGCGCATCCGCGACGGGCTGCTGGAGCGGGACGCATGAGCACTCGTGACGAGGCCGGGCTGGCCGTGCAGCGCGCCCTCATGTCATGCATGGGCCCCGGAGCAGCGGAACAGCTTGCCCTTGCCCAGGTGCGCGTGGCATGGGCCGAGGTGGTCGATGAGGCTCGGCTGGAGCGTGGCCCGCTGTCCAGCCGCGTGACGCGCGTGACCGGTGGCACAGCGCACGTCGAGGCGACGGACGCGATGCTCGCCCAGGAGCTCAAGCTACGCTCAGAGGCGCTTGTCTGGGCAGTCAACCAGCGGATGAAGGGTCGGCCCGGGGCGACGATCTTGCTGCTCGGCATGACCGTTTCGGTGGGTCGAGGAGGCGGAGCCGCGATCCTATAATCGCGGCAGACCCCAGCGCAGAGACCCGGCAGCCCATGAGCAACCGCTTCGCGACCAGGATCGGCCTGCCGGCTGCCGAGGAGCGTCCGGCCGATTCGCGAGACATCGTCGCCTTCGAGGAGCCGGCCGTCGGCGCGCTGGCCCGAACGAAGGGGAGCCTCTTCGTCCTCGCTCAGCTCACCGGCGGCTCGCCGCGGCTGGCGCGCGCGTCCCGCGAGGCAATCGAGGGCCTCAAGCGCGACTACTACTACGACCTGTCCGCCGGGGTCGTCCTCTCGCTGTCACGTGCGCTGCGCGGGGCGAATCGTCGCCTCTACCACCAGCGCCGACGCCTGGGAATTCCGCGCCGGGGCGGCGTGGGCATCGTCGCGCTCGTCGTGCGCGGTCGGGAGGCCCACGTCGCCCGGCTCGGGCCGGCCAGCTGCGTCCTCGTCAGGGATGGCCGGATGTACGAGATCCCGCCCCCACCGGCGGTCCCGGAGGACGACCCTCGAGTCCGGCAGCGGCGCATCGCCGGGACGCTCGGCGAGGCGCTCGAAGTGGAGCCGTTCACCTGGCAGGGTGGTCTCGCGGCCGGGGACCGGATCGCACTGGTCAGCCGGCACATGGCGCTCACGGTCGGCGTCCAGGAGCTCAAGCAGGCGCTGATCTCCGGCCGTCCCTCCCAGGCCGTGGAGCACCTCCAGCACGTCTTCAACGTTCGAGGCGGGACCGGCTCCGACGGGCTGATGGCCATCGAGATCACGGAGCTGGGGGCGACCCAGACGACGCACCACCTCGACCCGGTCCGGCCGGCCGAGCCGCTGGCTGGACTCCCGGACCGCAGCCCGGTGCCCCTTGCCGACGCGATCGGGCGTGGCCTGCACCGTGCCGGCGACGCGGCCGAGGCCGCCAAGGGCGCGTCCGGCCGAGCGGTGGTCACCCTCCTCTCCTGGATCCTCGCCTTCGTCCCGCACCGCCGCGCGGCCTACCCCAAGACCATCCCGCGGACCGCCGAGCGCGAGCAGGGCCGCCGCCGAAGAATTGGCCTGGTGGGCATGGCTGGGGTGGCCGGGCTTCTCGCCGCGGGTGTGACCGTGGCGGCGCTGCCATCGGTTCCACCGACCGACGCAATTCCCAGGGCAACGCTGGCGCGCGCGGCGATCACCGAGGCCACCACGCTCCTGGACCGCGTGGAGGAGCGCATCGGCGGGGCGGACCTCGTCGACCGCGACCCGGATCTCGCCACGACCCTCCTCGCCGATGCGCACGGAGCGCTGGAGCGCGCGGTCGATGCCGGCGTGACGCCGTCCAGCGTGGCCTCCCTGCGCGACCGGATCGATGGCAGGCTCGACGCGCTGTATCGGGTCGCCCGCGTGGAGGAGCCGGACCCCGTGACGAACCTGGCCTCCGCCTTCGAGGACGTCCGCCCGGCCGACATGGTGGCCGCCAGCGACGGATCGCTCTGGGTTCTCGACACCGGCCGCGGCCGCATCATCCGGGTCGACCCCGCCGACGGCACCACCGCGCTGGTGTATCGGGCGGGCCAGGCGCTCGAGAGCGGTGAGATCCCGGGCGATCCCTGGCTGATCGCCACCGCGGCGACCGATGTGGTGGTGATTGATCGCCAGCGCACCGCCTGGCGCATCGACCTCGCCGAGCGGATTCCACGACGGATGCCGCTGAACGGGGTGGAGGCGCTCAGCGGCGAGACCCACCTGATCGGTGCCCTCCAGCACCGGCCGCCGCTGGAGATCTTCAACCTGTATGCGGTGGATGCCGCGAGCGGGGACATCCGGCGATGGAGCCCTCCGGCGGTCATCCCCGTCACGTATCCCGAGCCACCGCAGGCGTTCCTCGTCGACGAACCGGACCTGGATCCCCGCGAGGCGCGTGACCTGCGGGTCGACGTGAACGCGTGGCTGCTGCACGCCGACACGGTCACGCGCGTCGACTTCGGCTCGCCTCGCTCGCAGTCGGAGTACTCGCTGGACCCACCGCCCGACGCCGACGTGCGCGCAGGGCTCGATTACCGCCTGCTGGACGGCGCGACCGTGGGCGACCGAGATCTCCTGTACGTCTACGACGCGGCCCACGACCGGCTCATCGCCTTCCAGCGGGCGGACGGCGCGTTCGTGCGGCAGTGGATGGCGGAGTCGGGCACCGACGCGGCCGATTCGCTGGCCGACGTCCGTGGGCTCTCCGTCACGTCGGTGGCAGACGGGCCGCCGGCGGCGTACCTCCTCACCGGCGACGGGGTGGTCCGCCTCGTCCTCGAATAGCCTTCGGTAGAATCCGTGCATGTCCGACCTGCCGTTCGGCCGAGTCCGGCTCATCGAGATGGTGGTCGAGAGCGTGCGCGTCCACATGCTCTCGAGCCAGCACGTGGTCATCCTCAAGGAGTCGGAGCGCGATCGGTACCTGCCGATCTGGATCGGTCAGTCCGAGGCGAATGCGATCGCCATGCGGCTGCAGGGGCTTTCCGCCGAGCGGCCGTTGACCCACGACCTGCTGGTGAGCATCGTGGCGGCCGTCGGCGCCACCATCAGCCGGGTGGTCGTGACGCACGTCATCGACGGCACGTTCCACGCTCGGGTGTACGTGGAGACGGCGACCGGCGACGAGACCGAAGTCGACTCCCGGACGTCTGACGCCATCGGCGTGGCGGTCCGCTCCGGATCGCCGATCTACGTCGACGAACGCGTTCTCGACGAGGCGGGCGTCGAGCCGGACGGGACCGAGGAGACCACCGCCGAGGAGGAGGAGCGGCTGGCCGTCTTTCGCGAGTTCGTCAACTCGCTGGACGTCGATCTGCCCCCGCACGGCGGCGAGACCGGTCCGCCGCCTGAGGAGTCCTAGCGGGGCCGGAGCGGCCCGAGGACCTCGGCGCGCCGCGTCCACAGCGCCAGCCGCAGCTTGCCGATGTCACGGAACGTGCGCAGGATCTTGCCCAGGCTGGCACCGGTGTTCGTGCCGGCGGCACGCGGATAGTGGGTCACCCCGACCTGCGCCAGGCTCTCCCCTCGCGCCTTGAGCTTGATGAGCAGCTCGGCGGACAGGAAGGGCGAGTCGGCGTCCAGCCGGAGGCCGTCGAACACCTCACGCCGAAACACCTTCATCGCACAGTCGATGTCCCGGACACGCAGCCCGAACACGACGGAGGCGATCGCGTTGTACGTCTTGGCGATGAAGATCCTGTGCGGCGGGTCGCGGCGCTTGATCCGGTAGCCGATCACCCCGTCGACGGGCTTGCGAGTCGGGTCGTCCAGGCGGTCGAGCAGACGCTGGAACTCGCGCAGGTCGAACTGGAGGTCGCCATCACTGAAGCCGATCAGCTCCCCGCTCGCGTTGGCGAAGCCGGCCTGCAGCGCGCCACCGTACCCTCGGTTCGCCTGGTGGTGGACGCGGACCCGCGAGTCCTCGGCCGCCAGCACGTCGGCGAGCTGGGGGGTGCGGTCGGTCGAGCCGTCGTCCACCACGAGCACCTCGATCGAGCCGTTGACCAGCGGCCCGACCTCGGTCAGCGCGCGGCGAACGGTCTCCTCCACGTTCTCCTCCTCGTTGTAGGCCGGGAAGAAGAAGGTGAGGCGCGGGCGCGCGGGCGGCGTTTCGGTCATACGCTTGGCTCCTTGACGTGGTCGCCGCCCGGGACGGCGGTGCCGATCGCATCGTAGGGCACTCGCGGCGCCGCGGCACGGGGCGCGAGGTGTCGGCGTGCAACCGGCCTGGCGGCAGGGACGTCTCGGAGGCCCGATGTATACTCCCGCCCACCTTGGCCAGCGAGACTCGGCACCCGCCACGGGAGCCGCGCACCCGATGACCCGCGACCCCGTCGGCCGCAGGGACGGGGGAGCGATCGACGCGGTCCGGCGGCTCGACGCCGGCACGGTCCTCACGATCATCCTCGTCCTCGGCCTCGTCGTGCGCATCTTCATCGCGGGCGTATATCTGCCGCAGTCAGGGTTCAGCATCGACGTCGGCGACTTCACCGCCTGGGCGCAGCGGCTGGCCAGCCTGGGACCGGGCGAGTTCTACGAAGAGGGCTACTTCAGCGACTACCCGCCGGGGTACCTCTACGTGCTGTGGCTGCTCGGCGCCATCGGCGGAGGGCTCGGGCCGCTGGTGGGCGGTGACGCGACGCGCGCACTGGTCAAGGTCCCGGGCATCCTGGCCGACATCGGCGTCGCGTGGCTCTTGTTCGTGATCGCCCGCAGATGGGGCGGCCAGCTCGTCGACCGGGCCTCGTTTCGCGTGCGCTCCGAGACTCTGGGCCTGGCGGCGGCCACCGTCTACCTGTTCAACCCCGGAACCATCTTCGACTCCGCCGTGTGGGGCCAGGTGGACTCGGTCGGGACCCTCGTCCTCCTCGGCACCGTCTACGCACTCGGCCGGGGGTGGATCGAGGTCGCGGCGTTCGGGGCGGTGCTTGCGATGCTGGTCAAGTTCCAGTTCGCGTTTCTGGTCCCGGTCGTTGCCATCATCGGCATCAAGCGCCACCTGGTCGGGAGGTCGGCGGATCCCGAGCACGCGGACCGGCGAGACCCGCTTCGCGTCCTCACCTCGCTGGCGGTCGGCTTCGGCTCGCTGACCGTCCTCATGCTGCCGTTCGGCATGTTCCTGTACGCCCCCCTCGAGGGCGGCGACCCACGGGGCTTCCTGGGCGTCCTGCCGACCGCGGACCCGACAAGCAGCCTCATCGGCAAGTTCATCGAGGCGGCGAACACCTACACCGGGCTCTCGGTCAACGCATTCAACCTGTGGCGCAATCCGTGGTCGGGGCTCGGAGACACGCTCCACTGGGGCGACGACACGGTCGTCGGGATCGCGGCGGCCGGCGTGAGCCTGAGCTGGCAGCAGGTCGGCACGATCCTGTTCGCGGTGACCGCGCTGGCCGCCCTGTGGGTGGTCGCACGGCGGGACGACATGCGCGGAGTGCTGATGGCGGCCCTGCTGCTGGCGATCGCCTTCTTCGTGGTGCCCACCCGCGTGCACGAGCGGTACCTCTTCCCGGCCCTTGCGCTCGCTGCGCCGATGCTGCTGGCGGGGCGCAGCTGGCCGTGGATCTACGGCGGACTGTCATTGAGCTTCTTCGCGAACGTCTACTGGGTGTACTCGGAGGACTGGTCGTTCGCCGGTGGCGTGATCAATCCGGGACGCGACGGTGTCCCGATGGCGCAGGACCAGCTGCTCGGCGCGACCCTGCTCACGGACTGGGGCATCTGGGCGCTGTCGCTGATGAGCGTGGTGCTGCTCGCGGTCGTCGGGTGGCACGCCGTGCGCCTGTCCCGATCCGCCATGGCGGCTGAGGCGGAGCCGCTGGAGGTTGTCGCCGTCGAACCGGCCTCCGCCCCACGCGCGGAGCGCCGGCGCCCGTCCGCCGCTGGCACGGACGGACCCGCCTGGCGCTGGCTCGCCCCGAACGCGGCGGATGCCTATCTGCGTGAGCCGATGCGCCGGCTCGACCGCCGCGATGCGCTCCTGCTCCTGGGGATCGTCGTATTCGCGCTGGTGTTCCGGCTATGGCGGCTGGACATGCCACGCAGCCAGCATTTCGACGAGGTCTACCACGGGCGGTCCGCCACCGAGTTCCTCAGCTCCTGGCAGGAGGGCTGGGACCGCGACGTGTACGAGTGGACGCACCCGATGCTGGCGAAGTACCTGATCGCGGCGGGCATCGCCGTCGCGGACCCCAACTCGGTCGTCGACTCCGACCCCCTCGAGTCCC
>JASLBU010000046.1 GCA_030146365.1 Candidatus Limnocylindria bacterium
CGTGGGCAGCAGCGAGACGGAGAAGCGGCAGCCGGTCGCCTCGGGGTCGGCCGCGATCCACCTGATGGCGTGATTGCCCTCACCGATGTCCACCGGTCCTTCCTCCGCCGGCCCGACTCCCGCCATGGACGTCACGAACGGGGTCCCATCCGCGACGCGGTCGGCCGCCCGCAGGAACGGGTCCGGCTCGTATCCCGCGGCCACCCAGCCCTCCTCGAACTGCGGCTCGTCGGCGTCCGCGTCGGTGACCAGGTACCACGAGAAGCCGTCGGCCGGGAACGGACCCATGACGACTTGCATCTCGGCATCGAGGGGGAGAAGGCCGGTGGTCACGGGGGCGTTCGTCCCCGGCCGCTGGCGCACGCGCAACCCATCGATCAGGGAGGCGACGATGTCCCCGGCGGCGAAGTCCGGAACCGCGCCAAGGTCCGGAGTCGGCTCTGGCGTCGGAGTCGCCGGCGGCGGGGTGGGTGGCACCGTGGGCGTCGGGCTTGGCGTCGCGGAGGGCGTCGGTGTCGGGGTGGGCAGCTCCGGGAAGGTGCAGGCGGCGAGCAGGACGGACACCAGAACCATCCTCGTCAGTCGGCGCGTGCCCACGGCGCATCCGCGGTTGGCTGCCATGCCCGAAAGCGTAGCGGCTGTCGGTCGGGTCAGTCGGAGAGCGCCGGAATGGAGGCAGCGAGGAGGTCGGCGATCTCGCGGGCGTTGGTCGTTCCGTAGTTCGCGTAGCAGTTGTTCATGAGCACGTGGATCTCCGGCGCGTGCTCGGCGGCCTCGTGGATCCGCGGCACCCACTCGCTGAGCTCCGCCTCGTCGTAGAGATACCGGAAGCGCTCGACCACCGGGATCCCGCTTGCCTCCCACGTCTCGGTGCGCCGGCCATGGAACCGCACGACAGCCAACCTGGGCGAGCTCACGACCGTCACCGGCGGCACGGACGACTTCGTACCGGGCGGGGAGTCGACCATGACGAACGGGATCGAGTTGTCCTCGAGGAAGGCCAGCGTGCGGTCTCGATTCTTGTCGTTGAACCAGCTGGCGTGGCGAAGCTCGATGGCGAACGGGGTGTCGTCGAGCCGGTCGCGGGCGCGCAGGATCTCGTCACGCGACTCGCCCAGCGGGAAGAACCAGCGCGGATACTGCAGGAACACCGCGCCGAGCTTGCCGGAGCTGCGCAGCGGCTCGACGCCGTCCAGGAACCGGGCCCAGATCTCGTCCTCGATCTCGTCCGGCAGGTCCCGGGCGTACACCCGCTTCTGGCCAGCGATCTCCACGGGCAGGGCCTCGCGGAGGTCCTTCGGCAGGCGCTTCACCTCCGAAGGCTGGCCGGTCATCAGTGCGTGGGCCTTGATGTCGAACGTGAAGTCAGCCGGCGTTCGTTCGAGCCACAGCTCGCCCGTGCGCCGTGCTGGCAGGGCGTAGTAGGTGGAGTCGACCTCGACGAGCGCGAACTGGTTCGCGTAGTAGACGAGCCGGTCTTCGGCTGATCCGGCATCGGGTGGGTAGAACACACCGGGCGCCGTCATCGTGGGGTCCGTCCACGATGCCGTCCCGATGCGGATCGTCGCCTGGCCGATGCGGAGCGGTTCGCGCGCCGCCGTGGCGTGCGCCTCGCCTCGCTGGCCGGCGAGCTCGGGGCCAGGATCGTGCGGGTTGGTCGCTGTCATCGGTCCATGCTAGGACCGGATCATGACGCCAAGCGTCAGGAACGGGCTTCGGCTACTCCTGTCCCAGCGCGCGGCGCACCGTGGCGGTGGACAGCACGACCATGACTGCCGTCGCGAGTGCGAACCCGACCAGGTAAAACGGGTGCCACTCCGCGGTGAGGATCGCCACGCCCGTGCCGATGGAGAGGACCAGCTGCAGGATGGCCGACAGCGTCCAGGACCAGCCACGGCGTCGGCGTGCCCCACGGGAGCCGATGGCGGCGAGGATCGCAAACACGAACGCTCCTCCGGCGACGAACCGCGTGGTCGTGGCGGCGTCACCCGCCGCGCCGTCCATGCCCCCGGCCAGCATGCTGAGGAAGACCGTCAGCGCCAGCGCCAGCACGGCTTCGACGATGAGGAACACGCGCAGGATGCCGAGCAGCGGCGAGCGCATGATGGGGAGGGCGGTCGCGGCGGCGGTGTTGGTGATGGCGGTCATGACCGAGAGTGTCTGGCCCCCGATGGCCGCGGCGTAGGTCCGAATGCCGTGACCCGGCCTACGTCATGCGTCGCGGCAGCCGCAGCGGGCACTGGACGTGCACCATGGGCCGTATGCGCACCCCGCCACGATCAACGCGCGCACGGCCAGACCGGTCGGAGGCGCTCGGCGAGGTCGAGGCGCTCGCCTGGCTGCTCGACAACAGCATCCCGGTGCCGGGGACGGGGGGCCGCCGCTTCGGAATCGATGCGCTCATCGGATTCGTGCCGGGCATCGGCGACGCCGTGAGCGGGGCGCTGGGACTCCTCGTCGTGTGGCGTGGCTCGCGGATGGGCCTGCCGCGGGTCGTCATCGCCCGCATGCTCCTCAACACGTTGCTCGATTTCGCCATCGGCACCATACCGGTCCTGGTCGACGCCTTCGACCTGTGGTTCAAGGCCAGCAGCCGGAATTTGGCGCTGATGCGCCGCCACATCGAACGGCCCGATACGTCCACCCGTGACGACTGGCTCGTCGTCCTGGGGCTCGTGGCGGTCGTCAGCGGGGTCATCCTGCTCATGGGGTGGCTCATCGTGGAGTTCGTGAGCACCGTCGTCGGCATCTTCAGCTGACCGGACGGTGCCGGGCAAGCGTTCGCTCCGCCAGCTCCACCATGCCCGCACGGACCTCGGGCGGCTCCAGGACCTCCACGTGGTCGCCGAGCGCGAGCATGCGTCCCGGCACCTCCTCCGGCCAGTCGACGCGCAGCCGCAGCCGGAGCCATCCGTCG
>JASLBU010000144.1 GCA_030146365.1 Candidatus Limnocylindria bacterium
GCGTAGGTGATCGTCCGAGTGTCGCCCGGCTCGCCCTCCCAGAAGTACGCGACCCGGTCGCCGAGGCCGTTCGCCACGTGCCGGTCGAGGCAGTTGACGCTGACGTTCAGCCGGCCGCCGATGAACCACTTCGCGTACGGCGGCTTCCACTCGTACAGGTCGGTCCATGGCTGCATCCAGTCCAGCCGGTTCCCCTCCTCCGCCCAGAAGGCGCGGAAGCCGTCCTCGGACGCCGTCCGCTCGTACACCGCCGGGTCCGACAGCAGCGCGTTCCCGACGAAGGCGGCCGGGGGCGGGAAGGTCCGCTCCTCTCGAAGCAGGTTCTCGATCGCATCGCCGGAGGCCCGGTCGCCGTCGTTCATGCCGCTCCTTCGCTCTGCGCTGTACGGTGCCGCGCATTCTAGCGTCGGTTCCCGCGCCCCCGGAGCGCGGCGGTGGCGGCTGCCGCCCGTGGCGGCCAGGCCATCGACACTCCGCCCGCGGCTAGCATGGCCGCCGTGATCCCCCTCCCCCGGCGCATCGCATGACGGGCTTCGCCGCCGCCGTCCTCCTGGCTGCCGGCGCGATCTTCGTTGCGGAGTTCGGCGACAAGAGCCAGCTCCTCATCCTCGCCTTCGCGACCCGCTATGCGTGGCGACCGGTCGTGCTGGGCCTCGTGCTTGCCGCCGCGGCGATCCAGGGCGTCAGCGTGCTGGTCGGGGCGGCGGCCGGTGCGGTGCTGCCGCAGACGGCGCTGGCGCTCGTGTCCGGGATCGCCTTCCTTGCCGTCGCTGCGTGGACCCTGCGCGGGGAAGACGACGACGAAGCGGAGGATGCCGCGGACGCGCCATCCGGCGGCCGCACACCGGCGGGCGTGGCGCTGGTCCTCACCGTGGCGGGGACGTTCGTGGTGGGCGAGCTCGGCGACAAGACGATGCTGGCCACCTTCGCGCTCGCCGCCACCCAGGGAGCCCTGCCGACCTGGATCGGCTCGACCCTCGGCGAGATCGCCGCCAACCTGGTGGCGGTGGTGGTCGGCCGTCAGGTCGGCGATCGGCTCTCCCCGCGGTCCGTGCGCCTTGGATCGGCGGCGCTGTTCGCGGTCGCGGGCGTGCTCGTCATCGGCGGGGCGCTGCTTGCCTGATCCCGAGGCCCGCCACTTGCTGAACGCGCAGGCATGCGCTCACCAATCGGGCCGATCCTGATCATCCTGGGTCTGGCCACCACCGCGATCCTGGTCCTGCTGCTGCTCCAGACCATCGGCCTGCGCGGCGAGCTCGAGTCCGCCCGCGCGGACGTAGCGGAGCTCCGTTCCCGCGTGGAGGCGACCGAGACCGGCGTGACCGCCGCCGAGCTGGAGACGAGCCTCACCGATCTCGAATCCCGGCTGGAGACGCTGCTGAGCGGCACCGACACGCCGACCGCCGGCGGCGACCCGAGCCAGCCGGCCGGGGGCGACGACGCTTCGGACGAGATGGCGGAGCGGCTCGACGCGATCCTGCAGGCCATCAGTGCGCTCGACCGGCGGGTCGACGAGATCTGCGGCAACGTCCCGGTCTGCTGACGGCTACGGCTCCGCGGCGCGTTCGCGGATGGCGAGCAGCAGCACGGCCGTCGCCACGTACGACGCGGCCATGACCCCGAATGCCACCGGATAGCCGAACCCGTTCGCGACCAGGCCGATGACCAACGCCCACGCGGCGCCGATGCCGAACGCGAACGTGAAGTACACGGCGAAGGCGACGTCGCGCATCGGGCCGGAGGCGCGATCGGCGAGGTAGGCCTGGAGTACCGGTGACTCGCTGAAGACCGCCGTGCCGAAGGGGAGCAGCAGCGGCACCAGGAGCGCGAGGTTCGCCCCGGCCGCCACGAACGCGACGATGCCGGCCGCTGACGCCAGGTAGTACGCCACCAGGGTTCGGCGGCGGCCGAACCGGTCGGACAGCACGCCGGCCAGCAGGGGGCCGATGACCGCGCCGACGAGCAGGAGCCCGTACAGGAGGCCGACGGTGCCCTCGTCGAAGCCCAGCGGTCCGGCCAGGTAGAGCACCATGAACGGGGCGACGATGTCGAGGCCGCGCCCGCCCGCCGCCACCAGCGACGCCGCCAGGATGAGCCGCAGGTCGCGCCGACGGAGCACGGTCCCGATCTGCCCGAGCACGGATCCGGCGGCCCTTGCCCGGCGCCGGTAGGCAGCGTGGTCCTCGCGCACGAAGATCCCGAGCAGCACCCCGATGACGAGCGGCGGGATCCCGAACAGGGCGATCGTCGCGTGCCAACCGAAGGCCAGCAGGAGCGCGCCGCCGACGAACGGCACCAGGATCGTTCCCACGTTGCCACCGCTGATGTGCGCACTGATCGCGAACCCACGCCGCTCCTCTGGATAGATGTCGGACAGCAGCCCATTGCCGACGGGGTGCTGCGGGCTGGCGCCGACGCGAGCCGCGCTGATGGAGGCCAGCAGCTGGGCGACGGACTGCGATAGGCCGGCGACCAGCAGGCTGACGCCGAACAGCAGCTGCCCGCCGGCGAGCAGCGCAGGCCGCGCCACGATCCTCGTCAGGAAGCCGTAGGCGAGCTGCATCAGCCCGCCGACGGCGGTGGTGATGGCGATGAACGTGCCGATGTCCGCGGGATCGAGATCGAACTCCACGATCACGATCGGGTACACCAGCGGCATCAGCGCCGACTGGGCGTGGATCGTGGCGTGCGCGATCGCGACCAGAGCCAGCGTGAGACCGGGTCGAAGGAGCGGGCTGCTACGATCCAAGCCAGATGCCCCGTTCAGCCGCCCGCGCCGACGCGACGACGCCGAAACCCGGCGTCCCTGCCGTGAGCGCGCCGGCCACCGGCCGCACGCCGCCGGAACCCGCCGGCAGCGCTCGCGAGGCAGCGAGCCTGGAGGCGAGCCTGATCGCCACCGTGGCGCCGGTGATGCGCCATCTCATCGCCCACGCTCGCCGGCGACGCACGTGGAGTGAGCTGACGTACCAGCAGTACAACGTGCTGCGCATGATCGACACGATGGGGCCGCAGGGCCAGGCCGATGTGGCGAGACGGCTCATGGTCACCGCGCCGGTCGTGACGCGCCTGGCCGCGAACCTCGTGGATGCCGGCCTGGTCGAGCGCCGGCCCGATCCGACAGACCGGCGCGCGGTGGTGCTGGCGCTCACCCCCACCGGGCGTAGGCGCGCGCGGGCCATGCGGCGCGACCTGCTGGAGGCTGCCGGCGAGCTGCTGGGTCCGCTGCCGGAGGAGCGCCGCGCGGCCGTGGCGGCGGCCCTGGAGGAGCTCCAGGTGCTGCTCCCGGAGCATTCAGCGCGTCGCTGAGGCCGGTCTCGGCTCCCGGCCACGCGCGTCCGGCGCCCGGGACGAGCTGTCGATGGTCGTGACGCCGAGGTCGCCACGCCGCCGTGCCCCGCGCAGGCCCTGCGCGACCACTGCGAGGGTCACCAGCGACAGCACCGCACCCACGAGGAAGGCGGCCGGCGTGCCGAATCCCTCCGCCACCGCGCCGGCAAAGAGCCCGCCCAGCGGCGCGGAGCCGGCGAAGACGGTCACGTAGAGCGCCATCACCCGCCCGCGCAGCGCGTCGCTCACGTTCGCCTGCACGGTGGCGTTGATGGTGTTGATCATCAGCATGCTGAAGTACCCGGCACCCAGGACCAGAGGTCCGGCGATCCAGACGCTGCGTGACACGCTGATCCCGAC
>JASLBU010000186.1 GCA_030146365.1 Candidatus Limnocylindria bacterium
CTACGTCATCGGCCGTACCCGTGCTAGCGGGCCGGGCGGCTTTTCGATGCGTTAGTGCGATCTGCAAGCGGGGCGACCTTTACGCGTGCGCCTAGAACCTCTGGCGTCCCAAAGAGCCCGACCGTTGCGAATTGCGGGGTCTACGGGTCATCCTTGGGGCGTGGGCCAACGCCTCGCCCTCGTTCTCGCACTCGCCGTGCTGACCGGTTGCGGGGCGCTCACGGGGCAAGAGGCTCCTGAATCGTGCTTCCCGGATGGCACGGCGCTCTCCTACGCTGGTCGCTCGACGACGGCCGCCCTCGGTGTCCAGGAGGTCGTGGGGGACCCGATGAGCCACGATCTGGCTGACATCTACATCACCCGCGACAAGTTCGACCAGGGTGACCTCCATGGGCGGCTCGTTTGCGCGATCTATGTCGATCACCCCGGCTTCGTCGAAATCACCGTGCATCGGCTGATGGCGGCAGATTGCGTGCGGAGCCGGTCCCCACGCCGGATCCAACACCCCTGCCTTCGGGCTCCATCGAGATCCTGACGCACTGTGGCCTCGGCTTCGTGCGCATCGAATTCGAGGGAGTGCTGTGGCGGTTCGACGCCGGGAATGACCCGAACCCTCCAGCGGGCTGGGGCTTTACCACGACGGTCGTTGAGCTAAAGCCCGGCCCCGACGGGCCCATCGTCATCGGACCGGACGGCTCCGAATGGCCGCTCATCTCGGCCGATCCAAAGGAATCCCAGGGGATCTGTCTCTAGCGACCCCCAGCGCGCGCCGCCATCGCACGATGCAGCGGGCGCCGCGGCTTCCGCATAGCATCCGCCCCCGTCGCTTCGCCAAAACCCAACTGCGATGGCCGGGAGTCGAAAACGCGGGGAGGGAGCGAGATGAGGCACTTGTGGCTGATGGCTGTGCCGTTGCTTGTCGCGGGATGTGGCGCAGCACAGGAGAACAACGCCGGTGAGTGCTCGCGGCTCGCCGATGAAGCTGCGGCGGGCGACATCGTCAATGACACCAGTGCATTCGACGACGTTATCCGCGCATGCCCCAGCCTGAGGGACTTTGTCCAGGCCGCGATAGCTGCGCTTGACGATCCGGTGCTGGGCGCTGAGACGTGGGCGCGTAATCGATGTTGGAACACCACGCACCTTCGCGAGACTCTGATTGGTCGTCAAGTTGGTCGACAATTGGACCTGCGCTCAACTGCGACAGCTCGCGGAACAGGTCCATAGGCTGGGAATCGTGCTCAGTCTGTTGGTGCCGGAGGTGGGACTTGAACCCACACGAGCTTGCACTCATCGGTGTTTGAGACCGACGCGTCTGCCGATTCCGCCACTCCGGCAAGGGGAGCGGTCATTATAGGAAGCCGATGGCCGATGCTCCCGAGCCGACACCGACGCATCGCACGCAGCCGCTTCCGGACGAGGCGGCGGTGATCCAGCGGGCGGTCGCCGGCGATCGAGCCGCCTTCGCCCAGCTCATGGAGCATTACCAGAGCGCCTGCTACGGCCTAGCGTGGCGGCTCCTCTCGGACGCCGACAAGGCGGCCGATGCGACGCAGGACGCCTTCATCCACGCCTACCGGGCGATCGGCTCGTACCGCGGCGGCGTCTTCCGGTCATGGCTGCTGCGCATCACGGCGAACGCGAGCTACGACATCCTTCGCCGGCAGCAGCGACGACCCACGACGACGTTGCCGGACCCCGACGAGGGAGCGCCGGAGCTTCCCGACCCCGGCGCGCCGAATCCCGTCGCGGAGGCCACCAGGACCGAGCTGTACCGGCACCTGGAGGTCGCCCTGGGGAAGCTGCCGACCGACCAGCGAACCGCGATCGTCCTCTGCGACGTCTATGGCATGGACTACAACGAGGTGTCTGCGATGACGCAGTCTGCGCTCGGCACGGTGAAGTCGCGGATCCATCGCGGCCGCCTTCGGCTGCGCGAGCTGATGGAAGAGCACAGGGAACTGTTCTCGTGACGAGGGCGTCTGGAGCAGAGGCATGCTGAACACGAATCACCCCGACGACGAACGTCTGTCCGCGCTCGCAGCTCGGGACGAAGAGGCGACGGCGGACGGGTCCCTGACATCGCACCTCTCCAGCTGCTCCCGTTGCGCCGATGTGGTCACCGAGCTCACCGTGCTTCGATCGTCGTTGGCCGAACTCCCTGATCTGAAGCCGAGTCGCCCACTGCAGCTCCTGCCGCCAGTCGCCGATGCGTCCGCAGCCGCCGACGGGTTCGCCGGCTGGATCCGGCGTCTCTTCGCGCCGGTGGTCACGGCCGGCACGGCGCTCGCGCTCGTGGGCGTCGTGGGAACCGCGATGCCGTCGATGGGCGGGATGGCCGATTCGGCCGATTCGGCCGCGGGCGGCGCAGCGCTCGAGGCCGCGCCAGGCGACTCCGCCGCCGATGGCTTGACGTTCGAGGCAGCGCGGGGATCGGGTGGGGCCGCAGCGCCATCCGATGCCGAGTCGGTGACCTCCGACGACCGCGGTCGCGACGAGGCGGGCCAGGCAACCGAGGACGAGGACCGGCTCGCGACGGAGCTTCCGGCGGAGCGCTCCCCGTGGCCGATGGTGCTGTTCACCGGCGTGGCGCTCGTCGTGGCGGCGGCGGTCCTGCGCTGGATCGTGGTCCCCCGGGCCGGCTAGCGCTTCGGCGCGGACGTTCCGCGAGATCTTCACGCGACCGACGGTCGCGATATTCCGCGATCCTTCAGAGCGCCAGGCGGCCTGCCGCGATCGCGAGGAGCAGCAGCGTCACGAACGTCGCGGCCACTACGACGGCTGCCCACCCCGAGTCCCGGAACGTGGTGGGGGCGGGTTGCGGCCGGGGTGGGCGCCGGGTGCGCGGGATGGGCACCTCCCCGGGTTGGCGAACGGTGCGGGGTGCTGCGCGCGTCTCCGCGGCAGTGGCCCGCCAGCTCGCCCACGTCCGCGTGGAAGAGGGTTGGGAGGCCTGGATCGCCGATCGAGAGGCGCCCCAGTGGCCGCTTGCCGGCGTGCCCGCCGAGGGATGGTCGCGGTCGTAGTCTGCCCGTGCGGCGGGATTCGACAAGATCGACCACGCCTCGTTGATGCGTCTCATGCGCTCCACCGACTCCACCGTGCCGTCGTGGAGGTCCGGGTGATGCCGCTTCGCGAGCCGCCGATGGGCACGTGCCACCTGCAGCGGCGTGGCCGTCCGCGCGACGCCGAGCACCGCGTACGGGTCGTGGATTCGTCGGCCATGCATCAGACGGATTCTACGGGCGGGGACCGCTCGCCGATCGTGGCGCCGGACGCCCGTCATCGGGCTAGACTCGGAGGCACCGATGGCTGACCGCAGACCGCTTCTGATGCTCATCGACGGCCCGAGCCTCGTGTATCGCGGGTACTTCGCGTTGCCGCCGCTCACGATGTCCGACGGCACGCTGGTGAACGCGGTGTTCGGGTTCCTCCAGATCGTGCTGCGCGGGATGCAGGACGTGAAGCCGGACTACGCGATCGTGAGCTTCGACCTCGGCAAGCCGCAGTTCCGGTTCGATGCCTTCCCCGAGTACAAGGCGGGTCGACCAAGCATGCCGGACGACCTCCGGGGCCAGTTCCCGATCGTCCGTGAGATCGCGGCGATGCTCGGGATGCCGACTCGCGAGCTCGAAGGCTACGAGGCGGATGACGTGATTGGGACGCTCACGAAGAAGGCGACCGCCCAGGGCGTGGACACGATGATCGTATCGGGCGACCTCGACGGACTCCAGCTCGTGGACGATCACGTGCGGCTCCTCACGACTCGGATGGGCGTCGCGTCGACGGTCATCTACGACGAGGGGAAGGTGATGGAGCGCTACGGCCTCCGCCCGGACCAGATGCTCGACTACAAGGCGCTGAAGGGCGACATTTCCGACAACATCCCCGGTGTGCCGGGCGTCGGCGAGAAGACGGCCAGCAGCCTGCTGCAGCAGTTCGGGTCGCTGGACGCCCTGTACGAGCGCCTCGACGAGGTGAAGGGCAAGATGCGGGAGCGCCTCGCGGAGCACCGGGATTCGGCGTTCATGTCGCGGGAGATCGGCCGCATTCTGACCGACCTCCCGGTGGAGCTCGGGCTCGAGGAGGCACGGACCGGGCGGTACGACCGCCGCGCGGTCGCGCAGCGGCTGCGGGAGCTGGAGTTCCGCTCCCTGATCGACCGGCTGCCGGCGTCGACCATTGCTCCCACGGGGTTCGACAACCCCGAGACGGAGACGAAGGGCGGGCTGCAGCTCAGCCTCGATCTCCTCGGCGGACGGGCGGCGGATGCCGTCGGCAGCGGTGACGAGGCGGCGGCCGTCCGGCCCGACCCGCTCGCCGATCCGGCCGGCGCGATCGAGAACGTCGACCCGACGATCGTGCGGACCGACGAGGAGATGTCCGAGCTGGATCGGTGGCTCGAGGCTCACGGTGGCGAGGTCGCGCTCGGCTGGTCCATGGGTGGCGGGCGGCCGCTCGAACGCCGCCTGTTCGGCATTGCGCTCGCGGGCGCCGACGGCAGCACGTGGTACGTCCCGTGTGACCCGGCGAGCATCGCGAGCGAGCGGCTGCCCGAATGGTTCGCGAGGCCGGATCGGGTCCGCATCGGCCACGACGTGAAGCAGCTGATCACGACGCTTGCCGCTGACCGGGCGCTGGAACTGCGGGGCACGTTCTTCGACACCCTGGTGGCCGGCTACATGTGCAACCCCGCACTGCGGTCGCAGACGATCGACGATGTGGCGGCGACCCGCTTCAGCGCAACGCTCCCCGAGCGGCCGGTGAGCCCGGAGAGTGGCGCGGAGGAGCGGATCATGGCGCGACGCTCGGCCGCCGAGGCGCTCACCTCGCTCCTCGTGCGCCCAGCCCTCGAGCGTGAGCTCGCCGATGGCGGCCTCGCCAACCTCTTCGACGAGGTCGAGATGCCGCTCGTGCCGGTCCTCGCCCGGATGGAGCTCGCGGGTGTCCTGCTGGACGGCGGTGCGCTCAGCGCAATGCACGATGAATTCGCGGCGAAGCTCGCCGGGCTCGAGGCGCGGATCTTCGAGTTGGTCGGGCACCCGTTCAACATCGGCTCACCGAAGCAGCTGGAGATCGTGCTGTTCGACGAGCTGGCCCTCCCGGCCACGAAGAGGACGCGAACCGGACGCTCGACGGATGCGTCGGTCCTCGACGAGCTCAGCGCGCAGCACGAGGTCGTGGGACTCATCCTCGAGCATCGGCAGGTCTCGAAGCTGAAGTCGACCTACGTCGATGCGCTCCCGACGCTCGTGGATGGCGAGGGGCGCCTGCACACCACCTACCAGCAGGCGGTGGCTGCCACCGGCCGTCTTTCCAGCACCGACCCGAACCTCCAGAACATCCCGATCCGCACCTCGCTGGGACGGCGGATCCGCCGGGCATTCGTCGCGCCGCCCGGACGGCTGCTGCTGGGAGCGGACTATTCCCAGCAGGAGCTCCGGATCCTGGCGCACGTCTCCGGCGACGCCGGGCTGAAGGCGGACTTCGCGTCCCACTCGGACATCCACCTCGCCGCGGCCGCGCGAGTGCTGGGCCTGGCGCCCGAGGACGTCGGCCCGAAGGAGCGTAGCGTGGCCAAGATGATCAACTACGGGATCGCCTACGGGCTGAGCGACTACGGCCTCGGGGAGCGGCTGAAGATCCCGAGGGAGGACGCGCAGAAGTTCATCTCCGACTACTTCGCGGCGTACGAGGGCATCCGCCGATACACCGTCGAGATGAAGATCCTCGCCCGAGACCAGGGCTTCGTGACGACGCTTCTCGGGCGCCGGCGCTACCTCCCGGAGCTGACGGCGCGCAATGGCGCCCTCCGCTCCGCGGGGGAGCGAATGGCGATCAACATGCCGATCCAGGGGACCGCCGCCGACGGGATGAAGATCGCCATGGTCCGCATGGATGCGGCGATGGCGGAGCGCGGCCTTCGGTCACGGATGCTCCTCCAGGTGCACGATGAGCTCGTGTTCGAAACCGATGAGGACGAGCTGCCGATCCTCGCGTCCCTCGCCAAGGAGATCATGGAGAGCGCGCTGCCGCTCGACATCCCGCTCGAGGTCGATCTGAAGGTGGGCGCCAACTGGGAGCAGATGGACCGATACCTCCTTTCGGACGCGGGGGAGTGGCATCGCGTGGAGAAGTCGGCAGCGGAGGTGGCACGGCAGGCCGCCGACGAGGAGGTCGCCCTCGAGCTGGTGGGTTGAGCGTGCCCGCTCCGGCGCGGCGTGCGCCGGCCCAAAGGTGGCGCGTGAATCGCGCCGTTCGACCTCTGCACCGCCACGAAGTCGCCGCCTCGATCCCGATGCGGCACACTCAGCCGCATGCCGGAGCTCCCCGAGGTCGAGACCGTCGCCCGCGACCTGCAGCGGTGGGTGGTCGGCGCGACGATCACCGGCGCCGAGGTCCACTGGGACCGCACGATCCGCCACCCCCAGCCGTCCGAGCGGTTCGCTGCCGAGATCAGCGGGGCGAAGATCCGCAGCGTCGACCGCCGCGCGAAGACCGTGCTCCTGCATCTTGAGGACAGCAGGGTGATGACGGTGGCGCTCCGCATGACCGGGGCCCTGATCGTCGCCCCACCGGGCACGCAGGCCGACGCATACGCCCGAGTCGTCTTCCACCTCGCCGATGGCCGCGAACTGCGGTATCGGGACGTTCGGAAGTTCGGGCGGATCGGCCTGTGGCCGGGCGGCGGGCTCCGGACGGTGGGCGCCGGTCGGGGCGGCCGCTCGCGCAAGGTCGCCGAGGGAACGCGGGCGTACCGCATCGGGGAGGTCTTCAGCGGCCACGGCCCGGAGCCGCTGCGACCGTCGTTCACCGTCGCGCGCCTCGCCGAGCGGCTGCGAGGCCGCTCCGCGAAGCTGAAGTCCCTGCTCCTCGACCAGACCTTCATCGCCGGGGTCGGGAACATCTACGCGGACGAGGCGCTGTGGCGAGCGAAGCTTCATCCCCTGCGGGCCGCGGACACCCTCAGCGCGGAGGAGCTGCGACGGTTCCACCGGGCGGTGCGTCGGGTGCTGCGACAGGGGATCGCCAACCGGGGCTCGAGCTTCAGTGACTACGTCGGAGCCGACGGCGAGCCGGGCGCCAATGCGGAGCGGCTGGCGGTCTACCGTCGGACCGGCGAGCCGTGCCTGCGGTGTGGCCGCCGGATCGAGCGCATCGTCGTCGCGCAGCGAAGCACGCACTTCTGCCCGCGCTGCCAGGCCGCGCCGCAGAGAGGGGAGTCATGAAGGTCATTGGACTGACGGGGAACATCGGCTGCGGCAAGAGCACCGTCGCCGGGATGCTTCGCGATCTTGGCGTTGCCACCATCGATGCAGACGTGGTGGCCCGCGAGATCCGCCATAACGACGCCGATGCTCGGACCGCGATCGAGCGCCGGTTCGGGACGTTCCAGGCGGCGGATCTCGCCCGGATCGTGTTCTCGGATGCGGACGCCCTGCGGGACCTGGAGGCCATCCTGCATCCGCTCGTGCGCGGCGCCATCCGCTCGCGACTGGCCGAGCTCGACGAGGGTGGCGTCGAGGTCGCCGCCGTCGAGGTGATCAAGCTGCTGGAGTCGCCCCTTGCCGATGCCTGCGACGCCATCTGGGTCGTGCGCTGTGACGAGGCCGATGCGATCTCCCGCCTCGCAGCGACGCGCGCCATGGACGAGGAAACCGCCCGGCGCCGGCTGGCAAACCAGTCGGCGCAGGACGACAAGGTCGCGGCGGCCGACGTCGTGATCGACGGATCCGCGCCGCTGGAGGAGGAGCGCCGCCAGGTGGAGCGTGCCCTGGCGGCGCTACGCGACTCCGCGGCCTAGTTTCCGGCGGCGCGCTCCTCGAACTCCGGCGGCACCGGCGCCGGGAAGCCGAACTCCTCGATGAGCCGGTCGACGGTCGAGCCGTCGGTGTCGGCCGTCCGATCGTCCTCGTCGGCTCGCAGGGCCATCGTGAACACGCCGCCAGCCGCCGTCAGCTCGGCGATCTTCTCGGCGGTGTCGATGTCGGCGCGGAGGATGTAGATGTCCCCGTTGCGTGCCAGGATCGTCATCGACTGGAGCGTGACCTTCGTCGACGGGCCCGCCATGAACTGTGCGTCCGCTGGCTCAGCTTCCGGGTCGTCGTCCGGATCGGTCACCGCGCCGACCTCCGGGTTGATCGCCATCGTCACGATGAGGTCGACCCGCTGGCCCGCGACCAGCGTGCCGGCGACGGCGTTCGCCTCCGCGACGGTCACGCTGACGGCACGAAGATCGGGACCCTCCGGGTCGTATTCCTGTCCCGGCTCCAGGATCGAGAATGTCTGGCCCTCGGTCGTGGAGGCGAGGACGTTACGGGTAAGCAGCTGGCCGGTGGCGAGAGGCACCCCGACGACTCGCCCCAGCACCTCGTCGAGCGATGTGAAGGCCGTCTCGTTCGTGGGGTCGGCGGGCACACTGCGGACGGCGACGTCACCTTCCTCCAGCGCCTTGCGCGACGGGACCTCGCGCACCGCGACCACCACGTCGCGCATCTCGACCTCCTCCTGGGCGGTGAGCCCGCTGGCCTGGAGGGCGAGGAACACGGTAGCCGCCACCATGAGGGCCACGATGATGCCGACCGCGATGTAGACCTTCGACCGTCTGCTGTTCTTGTTGGAGTACTCGAGTTCCACGACGTTGCGCTCCTAGGGTTGGGTCAGTTCCAGGGGACCAGCCGCGCTCGCTGGGCGCGCCGGAGGTTGGGGTCGTTCGGGTCGGCGTAGATGCCGGAGACGGCATGGCCCAGGATGTCGTTGGCGGTGATGGTGTCGATGTCGAACACGGCGAAGCCGATGATGTCCACGTACTGGCCGGTACTCTCCGTGGTGGCGACCGTGAAGCGGATGCGCTCCAGGTGGGTGACCGGCTGGCCGTCGCCGTTCGTGCCGGTCCCGCGCAGCGTGAAGTTGTAGCAGCCCTGCGGGAGCGCGCTCGTATTGATCGTCAGGGTGGACGGCGCCCCGGCAGTGGACGGCGTCACCGACGCCGCGCTGAGCGAGATCGATGCGGCCCCGATCGGTTGCGCGTTGAGACTGCAGTCGGTGAAGGACGAGGTGTCCCACGAGAGCGCTACGGCGCCGCCGCCCCAGGCGCTCGCGCCGCTCTTCGTGGTGACGGACAGAGGGAGCGTGATCGTGCCGCCGAGCACCGAGGTGGATCCGTCGAGGAGGGAGTCCTCCAGGCTGAAGTCACGATTCACCTCCTCGTCACCGGCGTCGTTGTAGTCTCCGTCACCGTTCGCGTCGTCCTGGATGCGCACCGGGATCGAGACGCGCCGGCGCTGGTAGTACGGGTTCCCGGAATGGCCCTCGAGCCAGACGGTGTAGATGCCGGGCGGGACGTCGTTCGTCTGGAAGTCGTCCATGTCGACGGTCGTGCCCTTCACGTCCGGCTCGAAGGTGTTCACCGACCAGTCCGGTTCGGTGATGTCGCCCGCGGCCGGCGGCGTGACGACCGGGTCCGGAACGATGTCGTGCTCCGGAACGCCGGCATCGGTCGCGCCGGTGTCGCCGTGGAGGTGCAGCGTCACCGTGCTCAGGAATGCCTTGTTGCGCGAGACCTTCAGTGACGGCCCGTCGACCGGTGTGGTCGTCGTGCTCGGCAGCACGATCTCCGACGGCGGGGTGATGGCAAAGTCGGGGATCTCCATGACCGTGCCGTCGTAGACACCGAGCAGGATGCGGTCGTCGACCTTGAACGAGTCGTCGAACTGGTGGACGACAAAGGCCGTGCTGTTCCCCGAGAGCACGCCGACCTGCGTTGCCCCGTTCGCCGGGGTCGCCACGGCCGGGAACGCCGGACCGGGATAGCCGGTGACGAGGTACTCGCCCTCCTTGTCCTTGAGCGTGTTCGCGTTCGTGCCGCTCGTCACGCCGTTGTAGTAGACGCGCGTGTCGGTCCCCTCGAAGTTCCGGATGTCCAGGGCCACGAAGCCACGAAAGCTCGAGTCGTTGTTGGCCTTGCTCTCGTTGCCGTAGAGGGCAAACGTTGGCCCGGGGGCGGCCTCGGAGGCGGGAGAGCGAACGTCGTAGCCCCGTGGATCGAGAGCGTCCACCTTGCCGTCCGGGCTGGTCGCCGCGCTGGCGAGGTGGTCGACGAAGCCGCCACCGGGACCGGAGGGGTTCTCATAGCGGCGGGCCACAATCGGGACTGCGGGGCTGCCCTGCAGGTCGCACCGCGCGCGCGCGCCGGTACCGAGGGATGGGATGCCGACGACGCGCGCCAGCGTGGTCGCGACCGTCGAGGTGATCGCGACGCGGACGGTGGTCGTCGCGACGACGATGCCGCTCGTGATCTCGTGGGCCTCGATTGCCCCGTCGCCGTCCTCGTCCTCGTAGGTCGGCGGGTCCGCGACGGTCGCGGTGGCCCCCGCAGGCGAGCCATCGAGGTTGGCCAATGTGACCTGGCGAGCCGCTGTGGCAGCAGCGCCGTCCGACTGCCCGTCGATGAGGGCGCGACAGGCTGCGAGCGCGCCCGCGTCGGCGGCGGTCTGGACGTGTCGCCGCTCCGCCACCTGGCGGCCGATGTCGATCGTCACGCCGGCGAACGCCAGGAGCACGGTGATGAGCACGGCGAAGAGGACGAGGACCTGGCCGCGCGGTTCGTCCCGGCGCATCAGTTCACGACCATGGTCGCCGATGCTGATTGCACGAAGCGGCCACCGGCATCGGTCGACAGGATGTCCCCCATGAAGGGCACGATGATGTCGGACCGGTAGGTGAGCCTGACCTGGACGAGGCAGCCGGTCGGGTCGGTCGTGGTGCAGTAGGTGCCAGCCGTCGGGCACGGGCTCGTCGCATTCGCCATCGATGAGCAGAGCGTCATCGTGACGTCCCCGTTCGACCACTGGTCCTGGAGACCGTCGCCGTTGAGGTCACTCCCGACGCCGGAGGGGCACGGCCGCGTGGCCGAGAAGTTCGGCGCCGCCGCGTTCATCAGGCCGAAGGATTGAACGGCGGCCTCGATGGCGCGGGTGCAGCGGTCGACGTCGTTCACCGTCCGTGTGACGGCGATGTCGTACCGCGAGATCGTCGCCGCCCGCGCCGCTTCGCGAGCGGCGTTCGTGAGCGTGACGTTCGCGCCGAAGATCAGGCCGAACTGGATGATGCCGACCACGATCAGGAGGATCGGCAGCAGCACGGCGGCGAACTCGACCATCGCCTGCCCGCGCGATGCGCCAATGCCAGTCGCGGGCGAGGGAACAGCGTCTGGTCCCGTCGGCGGCGGGTCGGCGCGGGAGTGTTCTGCGGGCATCATCGGGTGGGGTGAGCAGCTCGGTTCGGGTTCGGTCGGCAGGGGCAGCCACCTCGATCCTAGGAACGGGTCCCTGGTACCGATATAGGCCGTTGGGGGCGGTTGGAATGGGACCGATGGAGCGGGGAGGCTCGGCGGAGGCCACTGCCCGGGCTTCGTCGCTAGAATCGGGTGGATGCCCGATCTCAAGGTAAATGCCCCCTACGAGCCGACCGGCGACCAGCCGACGGCGATCACGTCGCTGGTGGACGGGATCTCACGAGGCCTGAAGCACCAGGTGCTCCTCGGGGCGACCGGGACCGGCAAGACCTTCACCGCTGCGAAGGTCATCGAGGCGGTCCAGAAGCCGACGCTGGTCATGGCGCACAACAAGACCCTCGCGGCGCAGCTCTACCAGGAGTTCAAGGAGTTCTTCCCGGACAACGCCGTCGAGTACTTCGTGAGCTACTACGACTACTTCCAGCCCGAGGCGTACCTCCCCAGGTCCGACACCTATATCGAGAAGGACTCGTCCCGGAACGACGAGATCGACCGGCTGCGCCACAATGCCACGCGCGCGCTCTTCGAACGCCGGGACGTGATCATCGTCGCCTCGGTGTCGGCGATCTACGGGCTCGGGGCGCCGGTCGACTACGGCGCCACGGTGATCAGCATGAAGACCGGGGGCCGCTACCGCCGCGACGGCATCCTGCGCCACCTCGTCGACCTCCAGTACCAGCGCAACGACGCGGCCCTCGGCAGGGCGAAGTTCCGCGTCCGCGGCGACGTCCTGGAGGTGCAGCCGCCGCACGGCGAGTACGTCGTCCGGATCGACTTCTTCGGCGACGAGGTCGAGCGGATCGTCGAGATCGACGACCTGACCGGAGAGGTGCTCGCCGAGCGCTCAGAGGTGAATTTGTACCCGGCCACCCACTACGTGACGCCGCGGGAGAAGCTCCTGGTGGCCGTGGACAAGATCGAGTCCGAGATGGAGGAGCGCGTCCGCTGGCTGGCCGACCAGGGTCGCGAGTTGGAGGCCGCGCGGCTCCGGCAGCGCACGCAGTTCGACCTGGAGATGATGCGCGAGGTCGGGTTCTGCTCCGGCATCGAGAACTACTCGCGCCACCTCGCGGGCCGCGAGGAGGGGGAGCGGCCCTGGACCCTCATCGACTACTTCCCCACGGACTTCCTGCTGATCATGGACGAGAGCCACATCAGCATCCCGCAGGTCCACGGCATGTACAAGAACGACCGGACGCGGAAGGAGATCCTCGTCGACTTCGGCTTCCGCCTGCCGTCCGCACTCGACAACCGGCCCCTCACCTTCGAGGAGTTCGAGGACCACATGAGCCAGGTCGTCTACATGTCGGCGACCCCCGGCCCGTACGAGACCGAGCGAGCGGAGAACGTGGCGGAGCAGTTCATCCGGCCGACCGGCGTGGTGGACCCGATGATCACCGTGCGCGGGACGGCGGGGCAGATCGACGACCTGCTGGCGGAGATCCGGGCGACGGTCGAGCGTGGCGAGCGGGTGCTGGTGACCACGCTCACGAAGAAGATGGCGGAGGACCTCGCCGATTACCTGGCGGAGCTCGGCATCAAGGTGCAGTGGCTGCACTCCGAGGTGGACACGCTCGAGCGGATCGAGATCCTCCGCGACCTCCGCCTCGGCGTGTACGACGTCCTCGTCGGCATCAACCTGCTCCGCGAGGGTCTGGACCTCCCTGAGGTGACGCTGGTCGCCATCCTCGACGCCGACAAGGAGGGTTTCCTGCGGTCCGGCGGCTCGTTGATCCAGGTCATCGGCCGCGCGGCGCGGAACATCGGCGGCCGCGTGATCATGTACGCGGACCGCGTCACCGACTCGATGCGCGCCGCGATCGACGAGACGGATCG
>JASLBU010000253.1 GCA_030146365.1 Candidatus Limnocylindria bacterium
GCTGGCGAATACCACGCCCTGCTCGACCGCTATTTCGCCGCGGCGACGAGCGTCGTGTTCGACCACGACGGGTTCGTGGACAAGTTCGTGGGCGACGAGATCGTGGCGCTGTTCTTCCCGCTGCTGAGCGGCGAGCGATACGTCGCGCGTGCGGTGGCGGCGGCGCAGGATCTCCTGCGGGCCACCGGCCACGTCGATCCTGACGGGCCTTGGGTTCCGGTCGGCGCCGGCGTCCATTCCGGCAGAGCGTGGTTCGGAGTCGTCGGCGAGGGGAGTCACACCGAGTTGACCGCCGTCGGAGACGCGGTGAACGTCGCCGCACGACTGGCTTCCCTGGCCGATGCCGGCGAAGTGCTCGTTTCGGCCGATGCCGCGGCCGCCTCCAACCTCGATCCCACCCTCGAGCAGCGCACCATAGAACTGAAGGGCAAGGGCCAGCCCACCGCGGTCGTCTCGCTTCGCATCGGCCCACGCTCGTAGCGCCCGGCCAACAAGCCCACGCCCGAAGGTACGTCGAACGGCCAGGGCCCTGAGGCGAATGCGCCGATGCTCAGCAGCATGTGCGCGCTGAAGAATCGCGGCGGAGGGACTTCCGCCCGCGACTGTTTACGGAGATCCGAACACATGGACCGTACCCAAGGGACCGTCACGCGCATCCTGCGCGTCGGGTTGGCACCCATCGTCCTGGGGCTGACCCTGATCTTGCCGAGCACCGCCGCGCTGGCAGCTCCTTCCACCCACATCAGCGAGCACCAGGTCGACTTCGGCTGTGACATGCTCAGCGGCCCGGGAGCGGACGCCTACATCCAGCCCTCCTGGAATTCGACCTTCGGCTCGGAGGCCCGGCTCCAGCTCTGGGTGCACCCGGCCAACATCATCGTCGACCCGCCGACGATCGTCTCGGGCGAGGCCGACTTCACGGTCGGCAAGGACGACTCGTCGCTGACCGGGACCATCGACCTGCTCGATGCCGCCACGCTCGACCTTGTCGGCACCGCCGTGCTCGATGCGCGGCTCACGCCCTCAGGCGAACTGCACTACCCGGAGCTGGGCAAGTCCACGAGCAACGCCAAGCACCGAGAGACGCATGTCGTCCAGCCGATGGCGGCAACTGGGACCCTGACCCTGGACTTCGGCGGCACGCAGATCGTCATGGCGCTCGAGAACTGCGACGGGGCCGCCTCGGACTTCACCGCATTCCTCAACGACCCCGCCTCCTACGTGGAGTGGTACGACACCCGGTCAGTCTCGTGCTTCTTCGTCGGCGCATCGATGACTGTGAACTTCACCGGCTTCGAAGAGTACGGGCTGATTGCCAGCGAAGTGGTCGTCCAGACGGAGACGGGCTCGTACGGCACCATGGACGCCGGGGAGCTGACGTCGCTCACGCGCCACGACTACCAGGCGGCCCTGGACCTTGTGCCTGGCGGCATGGGCCTGGCGAGCGATGGCGGGGGAACGATCACCATCGACGCTTCCATGACCGCCCAGCCGAAGGAGAGCTGGACCGTGGAAGGGGAGAACGACGTCATCCGGTTCGTCCAGCAGCCGTACTCCATTGCCGGCACGGCGACCGTGTCACTCGCCGATGGGACTACGGAGACGTTCTCCTTGAGCGACGCCGATTGCCACGGCGGGGAGTTCGGCTACCGGATCCTCGACCGACCCTAGGGATCATCTGGCGCCGCGCATCCACCGTGGATGCGCGGCGCCCTGCGCCTTATCGGGCCTCAGCTGCAGTGCAGGGCTGCGAGGTCGACGATCTCCTCGATCTCGAAGGGTTTCTGGACCACGGCCACCGACCGAAGGCTGCCCATGTCGTCCGCGGTGAAGGCCGAGACGATGACGACCGGCACCTCCGCCAAGGCGGGATCGGCGAGCATGGCCTGACGCAGCTCCCAGCCATTCATGCCCGGCATCATGAGGTCCAGGAACGCCATGCAGGGGAGCGGCGAACCGTCGCGGAGCAGGGCGAGCGCCTCCCGGCCATCACCGGCGGTCGTGACCGGATAGCCCTCGTCCTGCAGGACCGATCCGATGACTTCGGCGATCGCCGGCTCGTCATCCACTACCAGGATCATGCGCGGCTCTCCTCCGCGGTGGCGGTGCGCGGCAGTTCCACGATGAAAATACTCCCTGTTCCCTCGCCGGAGCTCTCGGCCCAGACCCGCCCGCCCATCTGCGAGACGAAGTCGCGGCAGACCGCCAGGCCGAGGCCCAGGCCCGGGTAATGCTGCGCCGACGCGTTCGGCGCCCGGCTGAACGGCTCGAAGATCGCATCCAGCTGCTCCGGCGCGATCCCGATGCCCGAGTCTCGCACGGCGAGCCGGGCGAGGGTAGCTGTCCCGGTGAGCGAAACGTCGACTGGCGTGTCGGGCGGCGAGTACTTCAGCGCATTGCCGATGAGGTTCGTCGCGACCTGCGTGAGCCGATGCGGATCCCACGCGCCGGTCACCGGCTGCGGCGGCGCCTCGAGCCGCACTCGCCGGCGCGCGGCCGCGTCATGGATGCCGGCCAGCGTGTCGTTCAGGAGCGAGCCGAGGTCCAGCTCCACGCGTCGAACCTCTGGCCCGGTCTTTCCGAGACGGTGAACGTCGAGGAGGTCCTCCACGAGCCGGCGCAGCTGCTCGATGCCCTGGCCGAGCCGCCGCAGGGACGTGTCGATCGGCTCCCGGTGGGCGGGGCTGATGTCGGGCGTGCGCTGCAGACGGCGCGTGAGCAGCTGCCAGTGCCCGTGCACCACGGAGAGCGGCGTGCGGAGCTCGTGGGAGGCGACGGCCAGGAACCGGTCGCGGATCTCGACCGCCTGCTGCGCGGACCGGTACAGCCGGGCGTTGTCCGTCGCAAGCCCGGTGGCGCGGGCGATGTCCTCCGCCGTGGTCACGTCATCGGCGTCGAACGGCTCGCTGTCGGGTCCGCGGATGAAAGAGACGGCCCCGACGACGCGACCGCGTGCGGCGAGCGGCACCACCACATGCGAGCCGATG
>JASLBU010000010.1 GCA_030146365.1 Candidatus Limnocylindria bacterium
GAACAGTGCCTTGTTGTAGACGAGCACGTTGCCACCCAGGAACGTCCCGATGCCATGCACGCCGTTGGCGGGATCGTTCTCCAGCGCTCCTCGCGAGAAGCCACCAGGGTTGTAGTCCTCCACGGACACGCCCCACTCCTCGAGACGGTCGGTCAGCTCGACGACGTAGCCCGCCTTCATCCAGTCGTCGCTCTCGATGATGGCGATGTCCGGCGGGTTGCCGGCCACGAGCGCGGTGTTGATCTTGGTGACGTACTCCTCTTCGGGATAGACGACGATCTCGACGTTCTTGCCTTCGTTCTGCTCCTCGAACGCCGTCTCGAAGGCGCGAATCGCCACCTCGTCGTCGCCCTGGGGGAACATCCAGACGCTGATGGCGTTGGCGTCCGCCCCGTTGTCCTCGTCGCCGCCGCGTCCGAAGCATGCGGTGAGTGCCAGCATCAGGGCCATGGCTCCGCCGAGCGTGCGGTACCGTCGATCGCGCATCTACGACCTCCCCTGCGTCTTCGCTGCCTTTGAGGGACGTCGACGCCGTCGATCGCCCGTGCCCGGGATCATGCGTCCGCGCACGCCAGGCGGGCAAGTGTCAGATCGGGGGGATCATGCGCAGACCGCCCCGAAACTCGCCCCTCCCCCGCGGGTCAGGCACCTGTCGGACGGGAGTTGGATTCTGTCATCCGCTATATCACTAACGCTATATCCGCCGACAGCAGGGGGGAGTGTCGGGAAGACTGCCTCGCTGACCTGGGCTCCAAGCCGTTGAGCGCGCAGGACGCCTCGCGGGTATCCCGCAGCCGTATGATTCGGCGCATGCCGGTCGAGCAGGCATCCCTCGCGGGAACGAGGCGCTAGCACGTGGCGCCCGTCCTCTTCGCCGATGGGCCGATCCCGCTCGCCACCCACGACGTCTTCACCATCGCCGGCGTCCTGGCGGGCCTCGTGCTCTACTACCGGGCGCTGCGCCGGGACCGCGTGCTGGACGGGCGGATCGTGCTCATCAGCGTGGCGGCGATCGCGGGCGGGGCGCTCGGTGCACGGGCGATCACCAGCTGGGAGATCATCGACGAGGTCAGCACCGCCGGCCTGCCGATGACGTACGTGCTGACGCACGGGCCGCGCAGCATCATCGGCGGGCTGGCGGGCGCCTACCTGGCCATCGTCGTGACGAAGCGGGCGCTGGGATACACGCTGTCCACCGGGGACTACTACGCGGCCGCCATCCCGCTGGCACTGGCGATCGGCCGCGTCGGATGCTTCCTGTCCGAGCTGCCGCTCGGCACCCCGACCGACCTGCCGTGGGGGATGACCGTCTCGCCGGAGGTGGCCGCCGCGTTCCCGAGGTGCCCCGGCTGTGACGGGCCGATGCACCCGAGCATGCTGTACGAGATCGGCTTCCATGCGGTCGCCTTCGCCTTGATCGCCTTGAAGGGCCCACTGCTGCCCATTCGGGGCGACACGCTCAAGGCGTACCTGCTCGCGTACGGCCTGTTCCGGTTCGGGGTGGAGTACGTCCGCGGCAACGAGGTGCAGGCGTTCGGCCTCACGGGCCCCCAGCTGGTGCTCATCCCGCTGACGGCGCTGCTCGTCGTCCACTTCGTGTGGCGCCTGTGGACGGGCGCGTACCGGCTCCCTGCCCCGAGCCCCGCAATCGCACCCGGAGGCTGACCGATGAGCATCGATCCGCGCATCGCCGACTACATCACCGCGAACCGGCGCAAGTACACGCGCCAGGCGATCCGGCAGCAGCTCATCGACGCCGGCCACGACCCGGCGGAGGTCGACCGGACCTGGGCCGCGCTGGAGGCGAAGGATCCCGACGCGGTCATCGGCGAGCGGTTCTGGGGCCGGTTCGCGCTCATCGTCATCGGGATCAACGTGGCGGTGTTCCTGCTCGTCGCCGTGCTGACGGGGATGCTGGCGTACATCGCGGCAGGCGCCATGGTGCTCCCGGTCATCTTCGCGGTGATCCTCGGCATCGGTGCGCTCATCGCGTGGGGAATCGTGGCCCTCACCGGTCCGGACAAGATGGGGCACACGACGGCCCTCGTCGTGGGCATCTCGGTGCCGCTCCTGTTCGCGCTGCTGATCGGCGGCAGCTGCTACGCGCTCATCGGCTCCATGGGGACGCCGCCGCCGCCGGCCCAGCAGGGGACCATGCAGCTCACGCTGGATCCGCCGCTCGGCTTCACCGGGGGCGGATCCGCGATGTGCCAGTCGTTCGCGGCAGAAGGAAGCTTCAACGTCTTCGGCGACGACCTCGGCCGGCTGGGCGGTCGCCAGGTGTCCGCCGCGTTCTTCACGTCCCTCGGCGCTGCAGGGGATCCCGGCGGGGCGGCACCCGCGCCGGCGCCCGGGATGGAGCCGCAGACCGTTTCCGTCACCCTGCTTCCGGACGGCGAGGGCGACATGCCTGCCGAGTGGTACAGCGATCCGGAGACCGAGCTCGACGTCGAGATGGGCCCTGAGAACCGTTCAGGATCTGTGCGGTTCACGGACCTCGCGCCCGTGGGCATGGCGGAAGGACCTGCGGGCGCCCAGGACTTCGGCGAGCCCATCTCCGGAGCCATCACCTGGACCTGCGAATGACCGCTATGGAGCTGCTTCAATGACCGCCGCACTCCCGCTCCGCCCCTACACCCCGCTGCGCATGGTCCTCACCGTCTGCGGTCACTGCTTCAGCGAGAACCCGGACCGCGAGGTGGACTACGGCACCGACATCCTCCAGGGAAACCTGGTGATGCAGGACGGATCGGTGGTCCTGCGCCGGTACTGCCGCCGGGGCCACGGCGAGGTGGTCAGCCTGTACGACGAGGACCACGCGCTGTGGGAGTACCTGCAGCAATGGCGTGTGCCGACGCGCGAGATCGTCCCCGACACGCCGGACAACGTGATGCCGATCCCGATGGGCTACGCGAACGGTCTTGGGCGGCTGCAGACCCAGCACTCGTGCATCCTGCTGCTGGACGTCACCGAGCACTGCAACCTCGACTGCCCGACCTGCTTCGCCGCCGCCGGCACGAGCGTGGGCCGATACGCCCGCCTGCCCCACCTCCTGCGCACGCTCGACGCGTCGATCGAACGCGAGGGCGGCAAGGTCGACGTCCTGATGCTCTCCGGAGGGGAGCCGACCGTGCACCCGGAGATCGTCGAGATCATCGAGGCGGCGGTCGAGCGAAACGTCACCCGGGTCCTGCTCAACACGAACGGCATCCGGATCGCCCGCGACGACCGCTTCGTGCAGGCGCTCCACCGGCTGCGCAACCGCGTCGAGGTGTACCTCCAGTTCGACGGCTTCGAGCTCGAGACGCACCTGTTCCACCGCGGCGAGGACCTGCGAGCGGTAAAGGCGGAGGCGATCCGTCGCCTCACGGAGGCCCGGGTGTTCACGACGCTGGTGATGGTCGTCGCCGATGGGGTCAACGACCACGAGATCGGGCCGGTGGCGGACTTCGCCTTTGGCACGGATTACATCGCCGGCGTCGCGTACCAGCCGGTCTTCGGCTCCGGCCGAGCCACCCCGATCGACCCGATGCGCCGGATGACGACCACCGGCGTCCTGCGCCGGCTGGGTCCTCAGACCGGCGGACGGGCATCGGCGGAGGACTTCATCGCGTTGCCGTGCTCGCACCCGGACTGCTGCGCCATCACCTACTTCGTGCGCGAGGACTCGGGGGCGTATCGGTCCATCCCGAGCATGGTCGGGCTCGAACGGCTCAAGGCGAATCTGTCGGTCGTCGGCAACCGGATCGCGGCCGATGAGGAGCTGTGGGACGCGCTCATCGGCATGATGAGCGAGACGACGACGATCACACGCCCGGAGCTGATCGATTACCTGCTGAACATCTGCGAAGCCTGTGACCTGTCGGTGGGTGGGTTCATCAAGGACGTCGGCCGCTACCTGATGAAGGGGGAGCGGGCCGCGGAGCTCGTCGCGCTGCGCACGAAGCGGCTGAGCGTGAAGTCGTTCATGGACGCCTGGACGATGAACATCGAGCGGCTGCAGCAATGCTGCGTGCACGTCGGGTCGGTCGACGGGGACTCCGATCCGGTGCGGATCCCGTTCTGCGCTCGTCAGCTGTTCGGGTCGCTGCGTCAGCGGACGTCGCTCGGGCAGGTCGGGGCGCGAGAGCTCGTCCAGCTCGACGGCATGGTGCGGCCGTGAGTGCCGAGGCGCCGGCGGCCGGGTCGGACCCGGTCCGCGCGTGGCTCGCCCAGCGGCCACCGCTCAGCCGGGCGCAGAAGTACGACCGCCTGGCATTCACGTTCTGCAAGATGGGCACGGTGGGGCTGATCGCATGGGCGGTGACGCCGCCGATCTTCGTGCTCGTCGTCGCGCTCGTCGCGATCTACCTGTACGGCCGCGCCGTTGCGCTCGGGATCACTCGGTCACAATGCGTCCTGCGTCGGCCCTTGCTCATCATGGGGTTCTGGGCCGCCGTCGCTGCCGCTGACGCGACGTGGCTGTTCGTGCTTCGCGGCTGAGGGGGCGCGCGGTCGAGCGCGCCTCGGTTGTCGCCACGAGTTCGCGCCATTGACGCTGGCAGTCGCCCCGCGGCTGGATGTCCCGGAACTGCCACGCTCGCGGCGCCGTCATCGGTTATATCGTTCGTGATATATCGGATGAGGGTCGCAGAGCGCGGGGGAGAGCGCTCGGAACCGGACGGCAACGATGTTGCATTCGCACGCCACGGGGCACCGATCGGTTGCCCGTTCACGAGGAACGACAATGACGATGGCCAACCCTGCGGGCCAGCGCCACGCCCTGGCCGACTTCGAATGGATGACCGGATTCGAGTGCTCGACGTTTCCGCAGGTCGGCATGGACGAGCTGGCCCTGACGCAGCACGACCGGTTCTGGGGCTCGGACATCGTTCGCGCCCGAGACGCCGGCTGTCGGGTCCTCCGCTACGGGATCCGCTGGCACGTGGTGAACCCGCGGCCGCACGAGTGGGACTGGAGCAGCGTGGACGGGCCGATGGAGCTGATGCGCCACCTGGGCATGGAGCCGATCGTGGACCTGTTCCATTTCGGCGTCCCGGAGTGGATGGGCACGGGCGTCCTCACCTCCATCTTCCCGGACTTCCAGGCGGAGCTGTGCCGCGAGTTCGCGCGCCGCTACCCCTGGGTGCGCTGGTACACCCCCACCAACGAGCCGTACATCATGGCCCAGTTCGGCGGCGAGACCGGCGCCTGGTACCCGTATGGTCACGGGGCGCAGACGTTCGTCCAGGCGCTGCGCAACGTTGCCCGCGGGCTCTGCGAGGGTTGGGAGGAGATCGCCCGCGAGCGCCCCGATGCCCGGATGATGGTCAGCGATACCTGCGAGTACCACCACGCCAGCGACGAGGGCAGCGCCGCCCACGCCGAGTGGATGAACGAGCG
>JASLBU010000083.1 GCA_030146365.1 Candidatus Limnocylindria bacterium
GGAGAACCCCGAAGCCCTGGTTGCCTACTACACCAAGCTCTTCGGTGCGCCGGCCATGTCGGACGGCGGGTACACCGGCTGGGCGATTGGCTCCGGCTGGGTCACCATCGGCCCGCACGACGAGGTGAAGGGTCGCAACGCGCACCCGGGCCGCCTGCTGTGGAACATCGAGAGCAGCGACGTCCGTGGCGACTTCGACCGGTTCGTCGAGGCGGGCGCCATCGTGGTGGCCGAGCCCTACGGCGCCGATGACGGCAGCGGCGACGAGGCTGGCCTGATCGCCACGCTGGCAGATCCCGACGACAACTACTTCCAGCTGATGAGCCCGATGCCTGCGCCCGATCGCTGAGCGCGGCAGCCCGCCGCACGGTACCGTTGGCGGTGACATGCCGCCGACGGACCACATCGATCTGGCCGTTCCACCCAGCGGCAACGGGTGTGCGGAATGCCTGGCCACCGCGGACGGCTGGTGGTTTCACCTTCGCCGATGTGCCCGCTGCGGCCACATCGGCTGCTGCGACTCGTCTCCGTCCCAGCACGCCAGCGCCCATGCGCGAGACGCCGGCCATCCAGTGATTCGCAGCTTCGAGCCGGGCGAGGTCTGGTTCTACAGCTATGAGACGGAGGAGGGGTTCATCGGCCCGTCGCTTGCGCCACCCGAGGCGCATCCACCGGAGCAACCGGCGCCGGGCCCGGAGGGCCGCGTGCCTGCGGACTGGCAGGACCTCCTGCACTGAGCGACTCGGCCGTGTCGTTGCGGTCGAGGCGGCGCGAAGTGAGCAGCGGAGGCCTGCGCACCGCCGACCGACGACGACGGCTACAGTGGCCGGATGTCGAGATGGTTGTGGGTGGCCTGGGCACACCCATCGGCGGTGCTCCTGTTCGGGCAGATGCTGGGCGTGGTGCTCTACCCGTTCATGGCGGAGTCACCGAGGGGCCGCGGCCTCCTGTCGCTGTTCGCCCTGACCGTGCTCGTGCTGGCGGTGCGAGCCCTGCGGGCCACGCCTGCGTGGACGTGGATCTCGATCGTGCTCGGGTTGCCGGTGGTGGTGCTGACGGTGCTCGAGGCGCTGGTGCCGGAGAGCCGGCCGATCCTGCTCTGGTCGTCGGTGCTCCACGCCGCGTTCTACTTCTATACGAGCTACGGCCTGCTGCGGTACATGTTCCGCGACCGGGTGATCTCGCCCGACGAGTTGTGGGCGACCGGCGCGACGTTCACGGTGGTGGCGTGGGCGTTCGCGTACGTGTACGTGGCCGCCCAGGTCATTTGGCCCGGATCGTTCACCGCCGCGGTGGATCCCGCCGGGAATCGGTCCTGGATCGAGATGCTGTACCTCTCCTTCACGACGCTGACCAGCGTCGGGCTGTCCGACGTCGTGCCAGTTTTGCCGCATGCGCGCTCCTTGGTGATGATCGAGCAGGTGGCGGGGCTCATGTATGTGGCGCTCGTCATCTCACGGATCGTGGGGCTGACCCTGTACCGGGAGCAGGCACATCGCGAACAAACCGGCCAACACCCGCGGTGGCCTGATGCCGCGGGATGAGTTGACCACCAACGGCCGCCGCTGCGGGGCCTCCCGTCAGGCTGAGGCCGCGGGGGCGTGGGCGGCCGCGACGTCGCCGATGATCTGCGCCAGCTCCGTCGGCCGCGACCACATCGGCCAGTGGCTCGTGGGAAGGTCGACCCAGCTTGCGTTGCGCAGCTCGGGCAGACCGGCCAGGAACTTCCACTCCGGGTGCTCCTTCGCGTACCGCTGATAGTCCGCCGCGCTGAATCCCGTGCAGATCAGGGTGCTGGGGATGTCGCGTCGGGCGTCGTTGGTGAGCGCCACGGACCCCCGCAGCACGCCGCCCGGCACCGGTACCGCCCGCTCGCGGAACGTGGCCTTCTGCTCGTCGCTCATGCCATCGAGGTTCTCCTCGCCCTCGATCTCATCCCAGACCATCGGCTTCTCCACGCCGTCGAAGTCCGCATCCATAGGCCCGATGCCAGGTGCAGTATCGACGTACACCATCGCGGCGATGCGGTCCGGGATCCGGTCGCTGGCGGCGTACCCGGTGAACCCGGCTGCGCTGTGCAGCACCAGGACCGCGGGCGCGTCCTTCGCCTCGACCTCGCGGCAGATGGCGTCCACATGGTCCTCGAAGGTGATCGAGGAACGGTCCGCGTCGGCGGATTCCAGCCCGGGCAGCGTGACCGGCGTCACGTCGTGCCCCTCTGCGCGGAGCGCGCCGGCGACCTCGTCCCACGCCCAGGCGCTGAGCCAGAAGCCCGGGACCAGGATGATCGGTGCAGTGCGGCCCGTGCCGTTCGCCATGTCCGTCCTCCTCGTGGCGTGGTGATGAACCGTTACCGTGAGTGTCCCGCCTCGAAGTCGATCCGCATCACGACCCGGCGAGGAGTCGGATGGCTCACCTCCGCGAAGCCGGCCTCCGCGAACATGCTTCGACTGCCGACATGCATCTCGTTCCAGATGATGTCCTTACCTGGCTCGGTGATCATGGGGTACCCCTCGACGGCTCGCGCGCCGCGCGACCGCGCGTGGTCGGCAGCTGCCCGAACGAGTGCGTAGCCGATCCCTCTGCGCCGGTACCCCGCCCGGGTGAACACGCAGGTCACGGCCCACACGGAGTCGTCCGCCTTGTCCTCGGTCCGGCCCTGCCACGGCACCTTGTACACGCGCAGGAGGCCCGCGTACGCGGTCCTGGGTTCCACGGCGCACCACCCGACAGGCTCCGCCTCGAGGTACGCGACCAGGCCGCTCGTGATGCGGGCACCGGGCTGACCGCAGTTGGTCTGCTCCCTGAGCCGGGCAGCCCGCTCTTCCGCCGGAAAGGAGCCGAACGACTCCTTGCGCTGGAGCTTGTACCGCTGGCACTGACACAGGGCGGCAGGTCCCCGGGCGCCGAACACCGCCTGAAGAACGTCCCAGGGCACCTCATTGGCCGGCAGCACCGTCAGGCGATCGGTGAGCCGCTCCGGTTCACGCCGCGTCACGATCTCCGCCCCATCTCATCCGACGTGAGCAGCCACTCGATGCGCTTCATGTCCGAAGCATGACGTGCGAAGGTGACGCCGTCTGGCAGGAATCGGCCGCTAGGGTTGGGCGATGAGCAGTGAGGGGCAACGAGTGACGGACCAGATCGGCGCGGCTGAGTTTCATGGGGCCGAGGGACTCGAGGATTGGCGCGTCCTGGCAGAGGGCGCGTGCGCCTACTTCCGCACCGACTCCTTCGCCCAAAGTGCCGGGCTGGTCGCGGCGATCGGCGACCTGCCGTCCGCGCGCGCCCACCCGCCCGCAGTGGACGTGCGCGCAGGCGGCGTGACGGTGCGTCTCATCAGTGCCGGCGGCGATTACTTCGGAATGACGCGGCGCGATGTGGAGGTCGCTCGGGAGGTCTCGCAGCTGGCTCGCAAGATGGGCCTGGCCGCGGACCCCTCCCGCGTCCAGTACCTTCTCGTGATCCCCGGCGCCACCGACATCCCCGGTATCAGACCGTTCTGGCGGGCCGTGCTCGGCTACGAGCCCCGCCCCGACAGCCCGGACGAGGATCTGGTCGACCCGCAGGACCGCGGGCCGGCCTTCTGGCTGGAGTCCATGGTGAGCCCCGACCAGGTGGTGGGGGAGCCATCCACGTGGGCGTGTGGGTGCCCCATGATCAGGCGGAGGCTCGGGTCGCTGCGGCCATTGCGGCAGGTGGCCGGATCGTGCGGGACGAGTTCGCACCGTCGTGGTGGACGCTGGCCGATGCTGTGGGCAACGAGGCGGACATCGCGACGACCAGCGCCCGCGACTGACGCTCCGGGGCCGCGACAGCCGGGGTGCTGCCGGCCGAGAATCGACGTCGACCGGTTGCGGTCCGGTGCTAGACTCGTGCCCGGCGTCTCCCACGCCCAACCTCGGCTTCGGCGCTCACGCCGCCGGCACCGCGAGGCAAAGGGGGCTCAGTCCTCGGGAACCTGGCCGCGGCCCTTCGTGCCGGCGCTCGAGGAAGCGTGAGTTCTTCGTCCGCCGCACCGACGAAGGAGCATGCGATGACCACTCAGAAGCTACTCAAGCGCCGCGTGCGCGAGCGCATGGCCAAGACCGGAGAGCACTACGCGACCGCGCGCAGCCATGTCGGCCGCACGCGCGACCGCCTGGACGCCACACCGATCGACCTCAGCGGCGCGAGGGAGATGGCGTCCGACGACAGGCTTCGTGCCGCGACTGGGCGGGACTGGCGGACGTGGGTCTCCGTCCTCGACCGTTGGGGAGCCCGAGAGCGCAACCATCCCGATACGGCGGCCTTCCTCAGGGAGGAGCTTGGCGTGCCCGGCTGGTGGGCGCAGACGATCACGGGCGGATACCAGCGCACGCGCGGCATGCGCCTCAAGCACCAGCAGGCCCACGGCTTCACGGTGTACGCGTCGAGGACGTATGCGTCGCCGATGGAGGCCGTGTTCCAGGCGTTCGTCGATGATGACCGCCGCACGCGGTGGCTCGAAGCACCGATGAGGCTGCGAACCGCACAGGTCGGGAAGGTGGCGCGCTTCGACTGGGGTGACGGCGCGACCCGCGTGATGGTCACGTTCGACGCGAAGGGACCGTCGAAGACGACAGCGTACGTGTCCCATGAGCGTCTGCCCGATGCGGACGGGGCCGAGATCGCCAAGGCGGCATGGAGGCGGCGCCTGACCGCCCTCAGGGCACACCTGGAGTCGAACGATGTCTGAGCCGCGAGTCTTGCTTCGTGACCTGGCGTACGTCGAGTCACCGCGATGGCACGACGGCCGGCTGTGGTTCGCCCACTGGGGGACCGACGAGATCATCGCCATCAACGGCGGTGACACCGGAGAAGTGGTTGGGCGCGGACCCGGTGGCCTCGGATGGTCGATCGACTGGCTGCCGGACGGCCGCCTGCTGACGACAGGTCGGGGTCTCCAGCGCCGCGAACCGGACGGGCGGACCCTGCCCCACGCCGACCTCAGTGCGCTGGCGGAGGACTGGAACGAGCTGGTCGTCGACGGCCGGGCACACGTCTATATCAACGGACGCCTGTTCGGCCCACCCGATCAGGGTCCCTCGGGGATCATCGCGCTCGTGCGGCCGGACGGTGCGGTGCGGCAGGTGGCGGACGGCCTTGCCTTCCCGAACGGCATGGCCGTGACCCCGGACAACCGAACGCTGATCGTGGCCGAGTCCTGGGCGGAGCGGCTGACCGCGTACGACATCGGCGACGACGGTGCGCTGTCCGGCCGCCGCACGTGGGCCGCAACCCCCGGCGACCACCCCGACGGGATCTGCATGGATGCCGACGGCGCGGTCTGGTATGCGGATGTCGGCAATGGCCACTGCGTGCGCGTCCGAGAGGGCGGCGAGATGCTCGGCAAGGTCGTTCTCGATCGCGGGGCGTTCGCCTGCATGCTTGGCGGGGAGGATGGTCAGACCCTGTACATCCTGGCCGCCGAGTGGCGAGGCTTCGAGCGGGCGGCGGAGACGATCGCCGATCGCACCGGCCGCGTTCTCGTGGTGGATGCCCCCGCCCCGCACGCCGGGTGGCCGTAGGGAGCCGCGGGCGGGGACGCACGTCCCCGCCACCGCCTGCTCCGCAACCCGTTTCAGCTGACGCCGATCTCCCCGAAGGCCGGCCGCCCGGCGGTTCGATATACCGAGATGTTGACCCCGCTGGGCGTGGTGCGGGACTCGTCCAGGGACAGGCCCGTGGCGATCCCGTTGTCCGCGAAGAGGCGGCGGCCCGCTCCGACGATCACGGGGAACACGAGGAGGTTGAGGCGGTCGACGAGGTCGTGTTCCAGGAGGTGGCGCACCAGCTCACCGCTGCCGTGGACCTGCAGCTCGCCGCCATCGCGGGCCTTGAGCTCTGCCACCGCGGGCGCGACGTCCCCTTCGAGGACGCTGCTGTTGGCCCATTCCGGATCCTTCAGCGTCGTGGAGGCGACGTACTTCGGCAGCGTATTCAGCTTGGCGGCGACCGGATCGTCGGCGTCCGTGGCGTTCGGCCAGTAGCCGGCGAAGATGTCATACGTCCGCCGGCCAAGGAGGAACGAGTCCACGCGCTGGAAGACCGAGGTGATGAAGTCGCCGGTCTCCTCGTCGAAGTAGGGGACCAGCCACCCGCCGCGATCGAACCCGCCGCTGCGATCCTCGTCGGGGCCGCCAGGTCCCTGGTAGACGCCGTCGACCGAGAGAAAGGTGGTGACGGTGAGCTGCATCGGTCAGGCCCCCTCCAGCACCTGGCGCAGCTTCGCCGCAAAGGGCTCGGGCGCCCCCGGCCAGCCGTACTCACCGCCGAGGAAGCCGCCGTGGTGGCTCGGGAACACCTCGACCGTGGTGCCCAGCCGCTCCGCCACCGCGTATGCGCCACGGTTCGCCATCTCGCCCTGTGACTCCTCGCCGGCCGCGACGACGATTCGGGTCGGTGCGCGCCGGAGGGTGTCGAAGTCCGGGTCGCAGTGCGTGCAGGTGAAGATGTTCTGACCGAGCATGACGTCGGTGCGAGAGCCATCATCCTCGGCAGGCATGCCGAACATTACGGGATCCGGTGCCGGCTGATCCGCGATGTCGTCCGGGAACGGCCCACGCTGGCTGGTGATCGCCATGAAGTGCGCCATCCCGGCGCCGAACCCGCCGGACTGGTACGAACGCCGAATCGCATCCACCGCCGCATACGCGTTCTCGCGGTCCGGCAGGATGGAGGCCAGCGGCGGCTCGTGCGCGACGAGGGTTCGAACGTCCTCCGGATGCGCCGCAACCAGGGCCAGGGCGTTCACTGCACCGCCGCTGCTTGCGAACAGATCGACCGGTCCACCGATCTCCTGGATGATCCGATGCAGGTCCTCGGCGTGTTGTTCCGGCGTCGACTCCGTCGTCGGGTCATCCTTCGTGCTCCGCTCGGATCCGCGCGGATCGTAGGTGACCACCGTTCGATCGGTGAAGTGCCCGGCCAGAGTGCCGAAACCGGCGGCCCCCATCGGCGAGCCGATGAGGAACAGGGGCACGTCGCCTCCTTGCGCGCCGGGACGCACGTCATAGGTGATCGTCGCCCCTGGCGCGTCGAGCGTGCGCGTCGTGGGCTGGGCTGCAGTCGTCATGGGAGTCTCCTTGGCTGGCTGATGGGCGCGTGTGCGTATGACCGGTCGCGCCGCTGAATCTCGTCGGCCAGGCGGTCGTCCCGCCCGTCACGACTGCCTACGGCTGGGTGCCGACAGCGTCCTCGGCGAGGATCGCGTCGATCTGCGAGATCGCCTGCGTCAGGCCGTCTTCCATGCCCATCGCGGTCAGCTGCTCCATGGCTTCGATGCTGGGGAACCGGTTCTCGATCGACATGCGGGTGCGATCCGCGTCGATCGGCTCGATCGTCACGAGAGCTTCGGTGCCGGCCAGGTCGGTGTTCGGGCTGCCATCCGCGTTCGCAAACCCATCGCGGAACACGAGGCGGCGAGGCGGATCAGTCTCGACGACGTCCCAGTAGCCGCGCGGCTGGTCGCCCGCGGGGCCGGTCATGTGGTACTCGACCCGCCCCCCGGGGGTCAGATCGTGGGAGTCGACCGTCGCTGGATACGTCGGCGGCCCCCACCACCGCTCCAACTGCCGCGGGTCCGCCCACAGCTGCCACACCCGCTCGGGAGACGCCTCGAACTCGGCGGTCATCGTCATCGTCAGTTCATCCGCGTTCTTGACGACGTCGGTCACGGTCATCTGGTCTGCTCCTTCGTTGCATTGATGAGGTCGGTCATTCGGTCCACCCGGGCGCGCCACAACACCTCGTACCGGTCCAGCAGGCGCTGTGCGGCGCGGAGTGCCTCCAGGTTGGTGCGCACCACCTTCCGTCGGCCGGTGCGCTGCTTGGTGACGAGACCCGCCCGCTCCAATACCGCGACGTGCTTCTGCACGGCAGCGAAGCTCATCGGGTAGTGGCCGGCGAGCTCGGCGACTCCCTCGTCGGCGTCGATGGCCCGCCGGACGATGTCACGCCGGGTGGCATCCGCCAGGGCGGCGAAGACGCGATCGAAGTCGGGGGCTGCGGTCTGCATTGATACAACCATACGGTTGTATTGACCCGGCGTCAAGTCCAAGCATGGGAGACAATGGGCGCATGGTTGGCCCCCTCATCCGGTCGGTCCTGCCGCCGGGTCCCCTCTGATGGGAGCAGTCACAATCCGGCTTGAGCGGGCGGGGGAGGAGCGGCGAATCCGCGCGGTGGTCGAGGAGGCATTCGCCGGCGCGGCGGTGGTCGGAGAGCTGGTGGATGCGCTCAGGCGATCGCCGGACTGGCTGCCCGGACTTTCGTTCGTCGCCGACCTGGACGGCGACGTCGTCGGCCACGTGCTTTTCACCCGGAGCCTGCTCGACGCTCCGCGTCGACTGGTGGACGTGCTCGTGCTCAGCCCGCTCGCCGTCGCGCCCGCCCACCAGCGGCAGGGCATCGGCAGCGCGCTCGTGCGCCATGGC
>JASLBU010000105.1 GCA_030146365.1 Candidatus Limnocylindria bacterium
CCGCATGAACCGCCTGCCCGCCAACTTCTGGCGCCTCTGGACATCGTCGGCGGCCTCCAACCTCGCCGATGGGATCTTCTTCATCCTGCTCCCGCTGCTCGCTGTGCGGCTCACCGACTCGCCGCTGCTGGTGGCGGGGGTCGCGTTCGTCGGACGCCTGCCATGGCTGGTGTTCGTCCTCGTGGCGGGAGCCCTGGCCGACCGCCTCGACCGCCGGCGGACGATGCGGGATGTCCAGGTGTTCAGGGTGCTGGTGCTCGGCGGGCTGACCGCGCTGGCGGCGTTCGACATGCTGTCCCTGCCGGTCCTCTACGTTGCCGCGTTCGCGCTGGGAGTCGCCGAGACGCTGTTCGACACCGCCGCCCAGTCGATCCTGCCGTCCATCGTCGAGAAGGAGCAGCTGTCCGCCGCCAATGGACGGCTCTACGGCGTCGAGCTCGTCACGAACCAGTTCGTCGGCCCACCCCTCGGCGGTCTGCTGATCGGCGTCTCCGTCCCCCTGGCCCTCGCAGGCAGTGCCGTCGGTTATGCCACCGCCGCGGTCGGGCTGACGCTGCTGACCGGCTCGTTCCGGGCGCAGCGGGGCGAGGCGCGCACACGTCTCACCACCGACATCGCCGAGGGCCTCCGCTACCTGGTGCGCCACGACGTGCTGCGCACGCTGGCGATCATGGTCGGCGTCATGAACCTCGCGGCCACCGCGACGCAGACGATGTTCGTGCTCTACGCCGTGGCGCCGGGGCCGATGGGGCTGAGCGAACCGGCGTTCGGCCTCCTGCTCACCACCTTCGCCCTCGGCAGCCTCGCCGGCTCGTTCGTGGCTGCGCCGTTCGAGCAGCGCTTCGGCCGCGTGCCGATCCTGTTCGCGAGCATCGTGGTCGTGGCGATCAGCTTCGCGGTGCCAGCCTTCACGACCAACCCGTTCGTGATCGGGACGTCGTTCGCGGTCTCCGGCCTGTTCGTGGTCGTGTGGAACATCATCACCGTCTCGCTCCGCCAGCGCATCGTGCCGAACCAGCTGCTGGGCCGCGTCAATGCGGGCTACCGGCTCTTCGCGTGGGGCACCCAGCCACTCGGGGCATTGCTGGGCGGCGCGGTAGCCCAGTCCTTCGGCCTACCGGCGGTATTCCTGATGGCCGGCCTGCTCGGGATCAGCCTGATCGCGACGAGGGTCGTCATCGACGAGGCGGCCCTCCAGCGCGCCGAGGCGGGCGGCGCCGTTCCCGCTGCGGCCTGACGCCGCGGCCGCGTTCAGCCGAGTGCCAGCGGGAGTTGCTGCGGCGGTGGCTCGGGCATCAGCACGATCCGTCGCCGGTCATCGATCCGCGCGCCGCGCTGCACCGCCCGAAGCCGGCTCTCGATCGGTCGGGCGTCCGTCGGGGCGAGGTAGCCGCTGGACCCGGCCGGGTAGAGACGCCGATAGCGCTCGAGCTCGCCCGGCCACTCCCGCTCGACGACCGACAGGAAATGCTCCCGCGTGCCGGCGCGAAGGTTGAGCACATTCGTCCAGGCGTGCGTGGCACCGGCCTCCCGGGCCGCCGCCAGCACGGCGGCAAGGTCGCGCGGCGCGTCGGTGAGGCCCGGCAGGACCGGTGCGAGCGCCACGCCCGCAGCGATGCCGGCATCGGTGAGGGTGCGAATCGCTCTCAGCCGCTGGCGTGGCGGGGCGACGCCCGGCTCGAGGCGGCCGGCGAGGTCCTGGTCTAGGGTGGCGATGCTGATGCTCACCCCCACCTCCGCTCGGCGCGACGCCTCGGTAAGGACGTCGACATCGCGGACCACCAGCGGACCGCGGGTGATCAGGTCGATGGGGGTCCGGGCATCGGCGAGGGCCTGGAGGCAGCCACGCGTCAGCCGGTACCGGCCCTCGGCCGGCTGGTACGGGTCGGTGGCGGCGCCGATGGCCACCGTGTCGCGGCGCCAGGTTCTGCGCCGAAGCTCGCCGCGCAGCACCTCGACGATATTGGTCTTCACCCGTACCGATGTGCCGTACCGATCATCGGCTGGCCGGTCCGCGCGTCGCTCGAAGCCGCGCACGTAGCAGAAGGCGCACCGGTGGGCGCATCCCATGTACGGGTTCAGGCTCCAGCGGAACCCCATCCCGGTGACCCGGTTGAGGGCGGTCCGGCACGGCTCCTCGCGATAGCGCACCCGCATCCGGGAAGTATAGAACATCTGTTCGATTGCGCTCGGGTCGTATGCTGACCCGGCCGTCGGTGCCCTTCGGCAGGCAGGGGGGTGAGGTCCTGCCCGAAGGAGGCTGAGGTGGAGCTGACGACCGGTCGAGATCTGATCCTGCTGGCCCTACTGCTCGCGTCGCTCCTCGGCGTGATGTGGGTGTTGGCTCGCACTCGAGAATCTCCACGCCGCGAGTGATCACCGTTTGACACCCCCGCGGCCCCGGTCGACCATCGGCTGGCCGTGCCGCTGCCTCCGCCCATGTTCCCGTCCGCCCGCCTCCGTTGCAGGTGCGCCGTCCTCGCCGTCCTCGCAGTCGTGCTCGCCGTCACCCAGCCGGCCGGTCCGGCGCTGGCGGATCACGGTGGCCGTGAGGTCAGCTCGCTGCTCACGTGCGACCGGCCGGTGACGCCGCCGCGGTGCACCAGCGTCGGCAACAACCGCCTCCACTTCGTGGCCTTCGATGTTTCCCTGACCGATGAACTTGCCAATTCGATGCGCGAGTCAATGGAGGAGGACTACGGGCCGACGCGCCTCACCATGGTCGAGCAGGACCGCGTCACGGCAGCCACCGACGTCGTCGCCTACTCCGCGGACTACGGCGACAACGGGGCCGCCGGGTGGGTGTACTGCCCCGACGGCGCGGAGCGCGGCGTCAATCCCAGTGGTGACCGGTGGTGCCTCCGGCAGCAGCTGCACCTCAACCTCAACCCGCGCTATGCCCTGTTCTTCGACGACGATGCGAGCCGCGACCACGTGGCGTGCCACGAGCTCGGACACACGCTCGGCCTGCTGCACTGGGGCAACCCGCCCGAGTCGGACGGGCCGGTGGGGGCGACCTGCATGAACTCGAACACGCCGGACGGCCCCACCGGCCTTCATCAGACGGACATCGACCACATCAACGCGTACGAGTACCGCCGTTCGCCGCCACCGCAGCGCGGGGTCCGGGTGACGCGAGCGCCCGCGGCACCGGCCACCGTCGCCGCTGTGTCGGGGGGCGACATGATCGAGGTGACCGGTGTGGAGCGCGCGGACACGCTGGAGGAGCTGGTCCAGACGTCCGACGCGGTCGTCCGCGGTCGGGTCACGGCCGTTGAGGTGGGGCGCGTCTTCGGTTCAGCTTCGTTCCCGCTCCACTACGCTGCCGTCCGCGTCGAGGTGCTGGACACCGTGGCGGGCTCACTTGCCCACGGTGGTCCCGGGCTCATCCTCGAGGTTGCGCTCTTCGACGGGCCGCGGTCCATCGAGCGGCTGCGCGCCGAGCTGAGCGGCTCGGAGAGAATCCTCTTCCTGCGCAGCAAGGCGACGTCCGCGGCGGCGGCCGGGCTGCCGGTGGAGGCACAGCTCCGTGAGGCGCCTTATCACCGGCTGGTGACGTTCGCCTCCGAGCTGGTCGTGGACGGCGGCCGGGTGCATGCCCC
>JASLBU010000110.1 GCA_030146365.1 Candidatus Limnocylindria bacterium
ACGTAGCTGTGCTCGAGTATGGGCTCCCCGCTGGCCGAGGCGAAGTACCCCCGCAGTTCAGAGCGAGCATCCTCGAGCGTCCCCGTGCCGTCGGCGTCGGCCGTGTCGCGGTACGCCGCCAGCATCAGCGCTGCCAGCTCCTCGAGGTGGGTCGAATCCGGATGGCGCACGGAAGCCGGATTGGGGACGCCGGACCGGACGCGTCGAGGTCGATGGGTCATGTGGCGGCGGCTCATCGTTGCACAGCATATCGAATGGTGTTAGTCAAGCTTCCTTGACACAGGGAGTCCCGGCGGCTACCGTCGGCTGACAAGGAACCATTACATCACGACAAGGGAGCGCGACATGGCGAGCAGTTTGCACAGCGGATCAGTGAGCGCAATCGGCATCGGGGTGGGGGCTGCGCTCGCCGTGTCGATGGGCCCTGTCGGCTTCCTGGTGGGCCTCCTCGGCGCGTTCAGCACCTTCCTCATCGGCCGGGAGGTCCAGCGGCGCCGCGCATGAACGCAAGGGTTCGGCCGGCCGTTGCGTTCGGCGCAGCACTCCTCGCCTACGGTGTGCTTCTCGCCGTGTCGATTGCCATCCTCCGGGCGGGCACCGCGCTCCAGGACCCGGTGCGGGCGGCGGTCGCGCTCCTTCCGCTCCCCGCGGCGGTGGCACTGGTGGTGATCTCCATCCGGGTATTCCTCGCCGGAGACGAGCTGGAGCAGCGGACGCGGCTCATCGGCCTGGCTGTATCCGTGCTCGGCACGCTGCTGGTCACGTTCTCATGGGGACTGCTGGAAGGGCTCGGCTTCGAGCGCCTCAGTGGGTTCGTCGTGTTCGGGGTGCTCGTCACCCTCTACGTCGCCGGGCTGGCGTGGGCGACGCATCGATACCGGTGAGAAACGAGCTTCGCGTGCTGCGCGCTCAACGGCGGTGGTCCCAGGAGGACCTGGCGCGCGCCCTGAAGGTATCCCGACAGACGGTCAACGCGATCGAAACCGGCAAGTACGACCCGTCGCTGCCGCTCGCCTTCCGCATCGCTCGCGTCTTCGAGCGCCCCATTCAGGCCATCTTCACTCCCGACGACGAATGAGGTGCTTCTTCCCGTAGGTGCACAATGGCCGGACCCGTGCCGCTGGCACGGCACTCTGGAGGGACTAACCGTGACCGCAGGCTCTCGCGCCAGTCTTGACCGTGCCGTAGCCAACGAGCTGGCGGCAGGCGCCGACCTCGAAACCCAGACGAGCACGCATGCCGTCCTCACGCGGGGAAAGAAGGTCAACCACGTCCTCCACGCGATCCTGTCGGTGCTCACCGCAGGCGTGTGGCTCATCGTCTGGGCCATTTTGGTCGCCGGCAACAAGCGACAGCGTGTGACGCTCTTCGTCAACGAGCATGGCGAAATCGAGCGCAACGTCACGCGGGTCTAGGCAGGGGCTACCTCACCCACCCACTTGAGTGACACTTGCCTGTGTCGTGCTTGAGCGCTGCCTGATCCAAGTGGGTGGCGCCACGCGTATTGAAGCTTGACCGGACCGCATGGGCGATGGTCCGGATAAGCGACGCGTGAGAGGGGATTCGACAATGCCGGCAGTCAAGATCCTGTGTCCGACCACCAACGAGCTGATTTCGACGCATGTGGAAGCCGACAGCCTCGACGACGTCGAGCCCACGAACAACCTCCGGATGAACTGCCCGAACTGCGGGCGAGACCACGAGTGGACCGTCGCCGATGCAGTCCTGGGCAATGACTAGCAGAAGCATGTCTGCCTTGCATGGAGTCGTCCCGGCCAAGCCGCGGCCCCACGCGGTCTCGTGCGGGCTATGCGGGCGCACCGGGATCAACAACTTCTCGTTGGTCGATCGGTTTGCAGACGGCTCGGAGCGGTGGCGTTGCACCAGCGAGCGCACATGCCGAGAGCGGAAGCGCAGGAACGAACGGCGAACGGCGCCACCTCCCCGCTGACCCTGTCCGGCAGATAAGTCGCTCCGCGCGAGTGCGATACTGAGGCGCTGGAGGCCGCGCGTGGAGCTTACAGACGGTGAACCTTGACCTGAGACCCGCCCTCCTTGTCTTCCTGGCGGTGGCCGCATGGCGGGGTCTGCGCCGCCGAAGGGCAAGCCCGAGCGGACCCTTCCCTGACGTTCCCGACGCATCGCCGGCGGCGCTCCCGCTCCGCGCTCCGGGCCTCACGTTGCCGTACGCCAGCCTGGACCCCAGCGCGCCGGCGAAACAGCTCGCGCACCCGACCGGCACGGACCAGCCGCCGCAGTCCAGCTAGCGCCCCATTGGGGGAGCTCAGCCGTTGAAGATGTCGGCCAGCACGATGGTGTCCAGGCGCGAATCCGACGGCCGGCCGCCCCGCGCCGTGTGATCGGCGACACACGACGCGCAGACCCATGTGCGCTCGCCCGTCCGGCGGTCGACTGCCGCCCGGCGGCCGGCGAAGAGCCGGGACCCGGCTCGAGTCTCACGGCCGCATCCAGCGCACGGCTCTTCCGACACGGCGCTCACCACCGCGCCGGCGACGTGTGGCTTGCCGTCATGCTGCGCGCGCCTGCGCGACCAGCGTGGCGATGCGTTGGGCGTCATCCGGCCGCAGGCGGGTCACCGCCTCCCCTACCAGCTCCAGGTTACGCCGGAACGGCTCCACCGGAAAGCCACGAGCCTCGAGCACCTGGCGGAGCCAGGCGGCGTTCCTCGGGAACGCCTCAGGAATCCGGTCAAGGGACAGAATGAGCCAGGCAACGAGGTAGGCATTGTCGTGAGCGCAGTACGCGCGGCCGCGTTCGCCATAGCGCTCGTCGTGGTCGGGAAACTCCGCGTAGTAGCGCTCGCAGATGCCTTCGGCCACCTCGAGCCACTCGCCCGGGAAGTTCAGGTCGGCAGTTGGGACGGGCGAGCTCATCGGGCCATCACGTCATAGCCGGTGACATGATCCAGCCGCTCCAGCTTGATGGCATCGTGCAGGTCGCCGGGGATGCGGTCATGGGATGTCCGGTGCGCATCGCTCCGCATGTAGGCCGTGAAGTCTGCACGGGCGCGCCATCGGCTCACCATGAGCACCTCGCCGGGGGTGCGCTCCGACCGCCATACCTCGAGACCAAGAAATCCGGGGAACGAGTCGACGAGGCCCGCCCGGGCGCGGAAGGCGTCGATGAGCCGATCCACCTGCTGGATCTCGACCCGGAGTCGCGAGACGGACACGTAGCAGCTCTCGTCCACGAAGCCTCCCTGGGCGCACACCTTGGTCTCCTCCCGCTCATCTTAATGGCGGAGTCTCGTTCCCACGTGGGCGAAGGGGACCGCCGATGGCTGGAACGACCCGCATTCCTTCGCCTTCCACGCGAGTGGCGCCCGGCGATATCTTGAGGGCATGAGTGAGCGGTCAGAGCTCGAGATCCTCCCGGCCACGGCGGAGCGATGGACGGACGTCGCCGAGCTGCTCGACGGGACGGGCGAACAGGGATGCTGGTGCCAGGCCTGGCGGGGGCTGGACGCGAAATCGATCTCGGGCGGGAAGTCACGGCCGGACCTCCTGCGCGAGCAGATGCGGGCAGGTCCGCCAGCTCCGGGCTACATGGCGTACCTCGACGGCACGCCGGTCGGCTGGGTGGGTGTCAGCGTGCGGACGGAGACACCGCGGCTGATCAACTCACGGACCATTCCGGCGGTCGATGATCTGCCGGTGTGGTCGATCGGCTGCTTCCGAATCTTGCCCGGCTACCGGCGGCGTGGCGTCGCTCGGGCATTGCTGGACGGCGTCGTCGAGGCGGCGCGTGCGGCGGGGGCGCCGGGCGTCGAGGCGTACCCCATCGATCCAGAAGGACGCCGTGTAGAGGTGGGAGCGGGGTTCGTCGGGATCGCGTCGATGTTCGACGCCGCCGGCTTTCGGCGCCTCCGGACCACTGACGCTCGGAGCGGCCACCTGCCGCGCATCCTGGTCCGCCTCTCCCTCTGAAGGCCGACGCGGCCACAGGGGCGCGAGGAAAGGCGGAACGCCCTCCCGAACCCCTGACGTGCAACTCCCGTGGCCCCGAAGCCGGCGGTGCCGCCCGTCCTCGTCGCGCAACCGAGAGACCCCCGGACGAATCCGGGGGCCTCGGCGCGTTGTGCGGTCGCGCGGCCAAGGTGGCCGCACCGGTTACCGGCGGGCGGGAGCGCCTGCCAGTCGGACGTACATCAGCACGCTCAGCGAGCTGAGCGCCATCAGCGCGAGCAGGGTGGCCGGGACCTGGGTCGTCGGCGCGTCCGTCGCGGTGTTGGGGAGCACACCGACGCCCGGCGTCGGGTTGCCACCCAGGGTGTCCTCGCGCGGAGTGCCCTGGGCCGCATCGCTCTGGCTCGGCGTCTGCGTGGCAACGGCCTCGCTCTCGCTGGGCGTCGGGGTCGGGGTCGGGCTCGCGGTGCTGCCGCTGTCGGACTCCGAAGGGCTCGGGGTCGGCGTCGCAGCCTCGCTCTGGCTCGGCGTCGGCGTCGGGGTCGGCGTGGCAGCGGCCTCGCTCTCGGCCGGGGTCGGCGTCGGCGTCGGCTGACCGGGGGCGCAGTCCACCCAGAAGACCTTGTGCTTGATGTTCAGCTGCCCGCCGGGGTTCGCGGCGCCTTCCCAGTACAGCTTGTAATGGCCGTCGGGAAGGGTGAACATATTCGGCGCGTCCGTGAGCTCCGGCTCGCGGTCCTCTCCGTTGGTGGCGTCGTAGTCGCCATTCAGGACGACTTCGCCCTTGTCGTCGCCTGGCGCCCAGGCCTCGATCCACCAGTCTCCGCCCTGCACATCGTCTCCCAAGAAGAAATGCAGGTGGAAGGTGCATACCTGTGGCTCGTTGCGGACCAGCGGCTCTTGTTCGCTGGCTCCCTCATGAATCTTGACGGTTCCGTCGTTTCCGGGCGCGTCGGTGGCAAGAACGCTGGACGCGGCCCCCTGGGCCGCGAGCGCAACCGCCGCCGCCGAGAATCCGGCGAGGATCGGCCGCCCAATGCGATGCAAGTTCATCACTGTTCCCCTTGGCTCCTTCGCCGGCGGATGAGTTCGAATGGATTGGTGCGCCGGTACTAGACCGAGTAGTACACCGGTACTTGACCTCGTACCAGAGCTGCCTCCCGAAGATGGGCGGATAGGTACGGTGGTGTCGGTTCGCACCGGTGCTTGGGCGCACCACGGTCCTGGTACTCATGGCCGGTCAGCGGGTCGGCTCGCCCGCAGAGACCGGGGACTCCTGCCGGCACCCGGAACGGCCGACCGATCCTTCCTGCGGTGGACTCGCCTGACTACACTTGGAGTTGTCCAGCGGCTCGGTTGCAGCGGAGGCCACATGCGCTTCGAGAAGTCGATCGACGTGGACGCGCCTCAGCAGCGCGTCTGGGACGTGCTCAGCGATCTCGAGGCGTGGCCGCAGCGGATACAGACTGTCGACGTCGTCGAGCTCCTGACGCCTGCCCCGATTGCAAAGGGCAGCCGGGTGCGGCTGAAGCAGCCGAAGCTCCCCGAAGGCATCTGGGACATCACGATCTGGGACGCGCCGACCTACTTCGAGTGGATGCAGAAGACCGGGGGCATGACCACCATCGCGGGGCACAGCGTCGTGGCGCTCGGCAAGGGCCGCTCGCGCCTCGCGCTGACGCTAGACATGCGCGGCCTTCTCACCCCGGTCGTGGCCCTCTTCTACCGGAAGCTGACGGATCGCTACATGGACCTCGAGGCCGAGGGAATGAAGCGCGCCGCGGAATCAGGCTGACCGATGGGTCGTTCAATTCATCGGTCGGGCACCGACAGGCCCTCGAAGACGCTCGTCACCGCATCCAGCCGCTCCGACGAGGCGCCTCCGGAGCTCCTCTGCCAGTGCCGAGCTAAGCGCCACTCCCAGCACCGTCGCGCCAGCCTCCAGCAGGCCGATCGTCGCCTGTCCCGAGCCGGCTCCCACGTCCAGCGCCCGGGTGCCCGGCCCCAGGCCACACCGCTCGACGAGCACCTCGTACACCCGTTCCGGGTAGGGCGGTCTGGCGGCCGCGTAGAAGTCGGCTGTCCGCTCGAAGAGCGCACGACCTTCGCTGCGGTCGAACGGTGGCGTCGGCATCTCCGTCATTCTCCGCGAGCGCGGCTTCGGCCGCCGGCCGCCGCTCGCCATCCCTCGCGCGGAGAATCCCCGTCCGGCATGATGGGGCGACACCGCCGTGAGAGCACTGCCGATGCCTCGTCCCGAAGCCAAGAGCTTCGCCAACCCGGACAGCGTTCGCGAGATGCCGACGATGAACTACGCCACCGTGGTCCTCGGCGAGACAACGGTCGGCCACTGCCGTTTCGACCCGGGCTGGCGCTGGTCAGTCGACGTCGGTCCGCTCTTCGGTCGCACCTCCTGCCCCATCCGTCACGTCGGCTACTGCATCTCGGGCATGGCCCACGTGGAGATGGACGACGGGCAGTCGCTCGACATCGGCCCGGACACCGCCTTCGACGTCCCACCGGGCCACGATCATTGGGTCGTCGGTGACGTCGCCTGGGAGACCATCGAGTGGGGTGGCAGCGGGCGGGCGGCGGAGGCAGTGCTCGGGGAGACGGGGTCCCGCGTCCTTGCCACCGTGCTGTTCACCGACATCGTCGACTCGACCGGCACGCTGGAACGGAT
>JASLBU010000141.1 GCA_030146365.1 Candidatus Limnocylindria bacterium
CGCTCGTCGAGCTGGCTCGCCGGGCAAGCGCCGCGACCGTGCGCCAGCTGGTCATCGGGCCACCGCTCATCACGTTCGAGGGCGATCGCGGCGATGGCCGCGGCTATGTCCTCGAGCCGGACGTGGAGGCGATTCGCGCGGCCGTCCGCGAGCTCATCGGCGCCGAGTAGCGGAGTCCCGCGGCGGCCTCGCCGGGATCAGGACTCGCCGGAGGAGCCTCCGGCGCCATCGCCATCGGCGGGCTGACCGGCCCCGGACGCGTCGCCCTCTGCCGCCTCCCCGCCCTCGGCACCCTCTGTCGCCTCCTCGTCCTCGCCCTCGACCGCGGCGACCGTCTCCGGCTCCTCCTCGACCCGCGGCGGGACGACGGTGGCCACCAGTGTCTCTCCGTCGGTCAGGACGGTGACGAGATCGCGGTTGAGGTTCAGGTCCCGCACATGGATCGCGACATCTAGGCTGGTGAGGACCGAGACGTTGACCTCCACCTCCTGCGGGATGTCGTTCGGAAGGGCCTTGACGTGGATGGTCGAGAGGTTATGGAGCAGCGTGCCCCCGGTGGCCTCGACCGCCGGTGCCTCGCCGGTGAAGGTCAGCGGGACGTCCACTTCCATCTCCTGGCGAAGGTTCACGAGGAAGTAGTCGACGTGGATGGGATGACCGCTCAGCGGGTTGCGCTGGACGCTCTTGATCATGCCGCTGGTGGCGCGGCTGGCCCCCGGCAGCCGGAACCTGATGACGGCGGTCTTGCCGGCGGAGCGGTACAGGGTCTCGAAGGTCTTCACGTCGACCTGGACGGGCACCGATTCGTGGCCGTTGCCGTAGACGACGCCCGGCACCATGCCGTCGCGGCGCAGCCGCTTGTTGGCCTTGCCGAGCGCCTCACGCGCATCGAGGGTGAGCTCCAGGTCCATCGGTCGTCGTGATCCTCTCTGGTCGTCGGGCGCCTCGGGCACGCGCGGGCCGGTGGCGGGCAGCACCGAACTGATCGAAACCGCAATCGGGGTGCGAGGCGGCATGGTACCCCGCGCACGCGTGGCGGGCAAGCGGCCGGTGCCGCGCCATCGGCGTTCCTCGAGCCTGCAGACGTTGCCGGTTCTTCATCGGCGCTCAATCGCCGGCGGGCGGATGGTTCCTATACTTCCGCGCATGCCCGGCACGATCATGATCGTCGAGGACGAACCGGCCGTCGCGCGCGGTGTCCAGGTCGCCCTCGAGCGCGAGGGCTACACCGTCACCGTCCAGCCCACCGGCGAGGAGGCCGTCGCCAACTTCGCCGACGCGGCTCCGGACCTGGTGGTCCTGGACGTTCGCCTGCCGGGAATCGACGGCTTCGAGGTGCTTCGCCAGCTGCGGCGCGAGACTCGCGCTCCCGTCATCTTCCTGACCGCTCGCTCCGACGAGGTCGACAAGGTGGTGGGCCTGGAGATGGGAGCGGACGACTACCTCGTCAAGCCGTTCAGCGTCCGCGAGCTCGTGACGCGCATCAAGGCGCTGCTCCGACGCGCGTACGGGGAGCTCGCGGACACGCAGACGGGACGCACGCTGCGGCGTGGCGACCTGGTCATCGACCTCGAGCGGAGGCGAGTGGCGCGCGGCGGCGACCGCATCGGGCTGACGACCACCGAGTTCGACATCCTGCGCCACCTCGCGGCCCGTCCCGGGCGCGTCTACACCCGCTCGCAGCTGCTCGAGCTCGTGCGCGACTACGACGATGCGCTGGAGCAGGACGAGCGCACGATCAACGTGCACATCAGCCACATCCGCGACAAGATCGAGCCGGACCCGACTCGGCCCCGGTACATCCGGACGGTGAGGGGCGTCGGCTATGCCTTCGCCGAGGACTGAGCCCGACCGCTCGGCGGCCGGACGCTGGGCGCGCTTCGACCCTAGAGCGCCGGCGGCCGTCTTCCAGCGGCTGAACGCGCGCCTCATCGTTGCGGTGGCGGTCGTCTCGCTGGTGGGGCTGCTCACCTCCGGCATCGCGATCAGTCAGATCCTGCCCGGCTACTTCATCGAGCAAACGGTCCAGCGCATCCAGACGTCGGCGGCCTCCACGGGGATCGACCTCCGGCAGGAGGTGACCCGCATCGGCGAAAGCCCGACGGGCGCGAACACGGCCGAGATCGACGAGCTCCGGGACGCCCGCATCGTGCCGAGCGTCGCGGAAGATGCCGCGCGGTACTTCAACGCCACGTTCACCTTCATCAACGAGCGGGGGCAGCGGGTGGCGATGGCCGAGCCGCTGAACGTCGAGGAGCTTGAGTCGGCCGGCCTCCGTCGCGACTCCGAGGTGGGGCCGGTCCAGGCAGCCGTCGAGGTCCAGCTGCCGAACAGCGGGCGCCGCGTGACCTACACGATCGTCGTCAGCGAGCCGTACTCGACGCGCCAGGAGACCCTCGAGCAGATCCAGAGCTCGATCCTGGGCGCCGGCATCCTGGCACTGGCCGCCTCGCTCGTGTTCGGGATCATCGCCGCGCGCCGCATCACCCGACCCATCGCCCGCCTGCGGCGCGTCGCGGGCGGCCTCGCCCAGGGAGAGCTGGACGAGCGGGCCGAGCCCTCCGGCGTCGTCGAGGTGGACGAGCTCGGCCAGCAGTTCAACGTGATGGCCGACCGCCTGGCCGGCACGCTGCGCATGCTCGAGGCCGATCGCGATCGCCTGCGCGAGTTCGTCGCCGACGTCAGCCACGAGCTCCGCACGCCGATTGCGGCGTTGAAGATGTACACCGAGCTCCAGCGCGACGGCGACGTCGACGAGTCGACGCGTCGGGAGTTCCTGGAGCGTTCGACCGAGCAGATCGGCCGGCTGGAGTGGCTCAGCACCAACCTGCTCGACCTGTCGCGCATCGACGCCGGCATCTTCCCGCTCGACATGCGCACCGGCGACCTGCGGGACCCGGTGCAGGCAGTGGTGCAGGCGCTCTCGGAGGTCGCGGTCGCCCGGGGCGTCTCACTCGACAGCGTGGTCCCGGCCGAGCCGGTCGAGCTGCGGTTCGACCGGGAGCGTCTCGTCCAGCTCCTCACCAACCTCATCGGCAACGCGCTGAAGTTCACGGCCCGCGGCGGGGCCGTCGCCGTGGAGCTCATCGAAGGCGACGACGAGGACCTGATCGAGGTCCGTGACACCGGCCCGGGCATCCCGCCGGACGAGCTCCCGCACATCTTCGAGCGCTTCTACCGAGGGACGAACACCGGTGACGCGCGGGCGTCGGGCAGTGGCCTGGGGCTGGCGATCGTCCGCTCGATCGTCCAGATGCACGGCGGCTCGATCGACGTCGCCAGCGTGGTGGGCGAGGGGAGCCTGTTCCGCATCCACCTGCCGAGTGTCGAGGTGTCCGTCGATGTGCCGGAGCGGAAGATCAACGAAACTTCACGAGCCGGCAACGCTGTCAGCAGCACCGGGCCCGTAACCTGAGGTCCGCCGCCCGCCGAGCACCCGCACAGAGCATTGAACCGATGACCTACGACCCCGATCGATCCGATGACCGCCGCCCGACCGAGCCCGTCGAGGTGCAGCACTACGGCCCCGTCCCGCCGCGGGACCCGTATCGCGCCAGCTGGCAGGCCGCGCCGCCCCCGCCAACGGACGCGTACCGCCGTGTCGAGCCGGTCGGCCGCCGCCGCTCCGGGCTGTCGGCGCTGCCGGTCGTCGCCCTTGCGATCGTGGCCGGGCTGCTCTCCGGCGCGCTGTCGGCGGTGGCCGTCCTGAACGCGGCCGACGACGAGGTCGCTCAGCAGTCGCCGGCGCCGGCAACCGACCCGGAGGCCGATCCGGTGAGCGAGGTCCGCATCGACGAGTCGAGTGCTGTCATCGAGGCCGTCGACCGCGTCGCTCCTGCGGTGGTCCTGATCAGGACCAGCAGCAGCGGCGGGCTGTTCGGGGGCGCCAGCGGGACCGGCTCCGGCGTCATCTATGACTCGGACGGCTGGATCCTCACCAACCGGCATGTCGTCGAGGACGCCGAGACGGTGATCATCGAGCTCAGCGATGACCGGACCTTCGAGGGCGACGTGTACGGCATCGACACGTTGACCGACCTCGCCATCGTCAAGGTCGATGCAACCGGACTGCCGTCGGCTCCGATCGGCGCCTCCCGGGACCTCGAGCCCGGTCAGCTCGCGATCGCGATCGGCAACCCGCTGGGCTACCGGCACACGGTCACGACGGGCATCGTCTCCGGGCTGGGGCGCCAGATCACCGCCTCGGACGCCGGCCAGACGAGTGCCCAGAGCCTGCGGAACCTGATCCAGACGGATGCGGCCATCAACCCCGGCAACTCGGGCGGCCCGCTGCTGAACAGCGCCGGGCAGGTCATCGGCATCAACACCGCGGTGTCGACGACGGCCCAGGGGCTTGGCTTCGCCATCCCGATCGACGTGGCCAAGCCGATCATGCAGCAGGCGATCGAGGGGCAGGAGCTGGCACGACCCTGGATCGGCGTCTACTACACCCCGATCAGCCCGGCCCTCGCCGAGGCCGAGAACCTGCCGGTCGACTACGGGGCGCTGCTCGCGACGGACACCGGTGGCCAGAGCGCCGTGTTCCCCGGCAGTCCCGCCGAGGAGGCGGGCCTCCGCGACGGTGACATCATCGTGGCCATCGACGGTCAGCAGGTGACCGCCGAGAGCGATCTCGCGATGCTGATCCTGCCGCACAGCCCCGGTGACACGGTCACGCTCCGCGTGCTGCGTGACAACAGCACCACGGAGGTGGAGCTCACGCTGGGGACGCTTCCCGCCGACGCGGGCTGACGCTCAGCCGGTCTCCGAGCCACGGTCGAGGCGGTGCCGGACGAGCGCCGCCTCGACGGTCCGCAGCTCGCCGTCGATCGGGGCCTCGGGCTTGCGGACACGCACCTCCACGGCTCCCACGAGGCGTGGGTCGGTCGCGGCCAGCACCGTGCGCGCGATCGCTCCCCCCAGTGCCTCGATGAGCTCGAAGCTGCGGTCCTCGACGTTGACGCGCACCAGGTCGAAAAGGGATCCGTAGTCGACGGTGTCGCCGAGATCGTCCGTCTCCGCGGCAGTCGAGAGATCGGCGTGCAGCACGAGGTCGACCTCGAACGGCTGCGGCTCGACCTTCTCGTGAGGGTGGACTCCGTGACGGCCAGTGAAGCGCATGCCGAGCAGGCTGAGCCGGTCACGGTGCGGGCTGGGGCTGGTCATCGCCGCCGGATGATGGCATCCGCCACGTCGCGCAGACGGGCGATCGGCGCGACGTCGTGAACGCGGACGATATCGGCCCCTGCCGCGATCGCCAGCGCCACGGTCGCGGCAGTCCCCTCGAGGCGATCCTCTGGTGGTCGCCCCCCGAGCAGCTCTCCGAGGAACCGCTTCCGGCTCGTCCCGACCAGCACCGGCAGGCCACCGAGGTCGCTCTTCAGCGAGGCGAGCCCACGCAGCAGCTCGAGGTTCTCGGCCGTCGTCTTGCCGAAGCCAATGCCGGGATCGATGACGAGCCGGTCGCGTCCCACGCCGCGTGCCCCGGCGATCGTGACCGACTCGCGCAGCCACGCCGCCACGGCCGGCATTACGCCTCCGGGGTAGCCGGTGCCCTCCTGGTTGTGCATCACCACGAGGTGCGCGCCGGCCGCGGCGGCCGCCTCGGCCGTGCCCGGATCGCGTCGAGCGCCCCACACGTCGTTCACCATCGTCGCCCCCGCCTCGAGCGCCGCTCTCGCGACCGTCGCCTTCGAGGTGTCGATGCTCACCAGCGCCCGGCTGCCGACCGCGGCGGCGATTGCGTCGACGACGGGCACTGCGAGGGCGGCCTCGCGTTCGGGAGCGATCTCCGGGCGGTCGCCGTAGGCGCTGCGGGGCCGAGTCGACTCCGCGCCGACATCCACGATCTCGGCGCCCGCCTCCACGAACGCGACGGCTCGCTCCACGGCCTCTGCCACGATCTCCCGCTCCGACCGGTTGGGTGCCGCGAGGCCATCGCCGGAGAACGAGTCGGGCGTCACGTTGACAATGCCCATGACGTACGTCCGCGAGCCCCAGCGCAAATCCATCGGCTCAGTCCTGCTCGCCGGTGCCGGTGAGGAGCCCGCGCACCGCACCCACGAGGTACAGCGACCCGGCGATCACGACGGGGTCCCCCTGGGCGGCCCGCAGCGCGTCGGCGGGATCGCCCGCCACCCTCGCGGCAGGCCCACCGGCTTGTCGCCAGACGGCGTTCAGCCACTGCGGCTCGAGCGCGCCAGGATCGTCGACGCGCGTGAACACGAACCGCGGTCTGACCGTCGCGAGGGCCGCGAGGACGCGGCGCACGTCCTTGCCCCGCTGGGCCCCGAAGACGATGGTCGGTCGCTCCACTCCCAGGTCCTGGAGCGCGGACGCCAGGGCGGCCGCTCCCGCCGGGTTGTGGGCGCCGTCCAGCAGCACCCTCCTGAGGCCGACCGGGGTGCCGTCCAGGACCTCGAGGCGCCCCGGCCACCGCGCCGCCTCCATGCCGCCCCGCAGCTCCGCCTCGCCGACCCGGATGCCCCAGCGTTCCTCCAGCGCATCCAGCAGGGCCAGGACCACGGCGGCGTTCCGTGCCTGGTGCGCGCCCAGCAGCCCGATCCTCAGGCCCGAGAGCCGGCCACGTGGCGTCCTCCCGTCCACCACGATGCCGTCCCACCCGGACGCCACCAGCCTGGCCTCGTACGGCTGGCGGGGGCCGGCGCGCCGCAGCGGAACGCCGAGCTCGGCACATCGGTCGACGATCGGCCGCAGGCCCCGCCCCGAGGCGCCGGTGACAGCGAGGTTGCCGGGCTTGATGATCGGCGCCTTCTCGCCGCCGATGGCCGCCAGCGTCGAGCCGAGGTACGCCTCGTGGTCGTGCTGCACGTTCGTGATCGCCGCGACGCCGAGGTCGAGGATGTTCGTGGCATCCAGCCGGCCTCCCATGCCCACCTCGACCAGGGCGATCTCCACCCGCTGGCGGGCCAGCTCGGCGATCGCCGCGGCGGTCAGCGCCTCGAACTCCGTGGGGGGGCCGCTGTCCGCGGTGACGCGGTCGATGGCCGGCAGCAGGCGCTCGATGGCGGCCGCGAACGCGGCCGGCGAGATGGGTTCGCCGTCGACCGCGATCCGCTCCCGATAGCTGACGAGGTGTGGCTTCGGCATCGTCCCCGTCAGGATGCCGGCCGCTCCGAGGACGGACCGCGTCATGGCGACCACGGAGCCCTTGCCGTTCGTGCCACCCACGAGGGCCCCTCGCAGCCCGTGGTCCGGGTGGCCCGCCTCGGCCATGAGGCGAGCGATCCGGTCCAGGCCCATGGAGATGCCGAAGCGGCCCCGGCTCGTGAGCGCCGCGACGGCCTCGGGATAGGTGAGCCGACCCGTGTCGCTCACCCGCTCAGTCCGCGGCGTCCTCGTAGAAGACGCAGTCGCCGAACTGACCGGTCAGGCACAGGTCGTTCGCGTACCCGGAGTCGAGGTGGACGCCGCCGCGCAGCTCGCATCGGGCGACCGTGCCTTCCTGCTTCATCAGTGTGCGCATCAGCTGCGGCGCCTGGATCGGGATGCGGCCCTTCGGTCCGTGCGTGAGGTAGAAGTTGGGGCAGTGATGGCGCCGCGGCTTCGAGTAACCGAGCGGCATGCCGCGTCGCCCGACGTGGACGGTCATCGGCTCGGAGGTGCCGGCGAAGCGCTTCTCGGCGATCACGCAGCGCCCCGGCTCGCAGTCCTTGTCGTTGTGGCAGCAGGCGCGGGCGGGACCGATGCCCTCGACGGCCCAGAGCTCCCAGCACGGCCGGCGGAGAATGAACGCCGGGCACCGATAGCGGATGGTCAGGTCGCAGTTCTCGACCTCCCAGCACATGGTGCGCCGGTCACCGCCGCGCCGGTCCGGGGCGAAGGGATCCTGCGCCTCCCGGCGATCGGTCCCGCCTCGGCGTTCCGTCTTGATGATCACGTGGTCGGGGTACCCTCCTCGTCACCGAGTGTAGTGGCTTGGCAATACGAGCCCGGCGCAGAGGCACCGGCCGCATCGCGGCGAGGACGGCCCCGCAATCAGGAGAGGAACTGGCTGAGCCGCTCCTCCATGACCTCCTGGGGCATGTAGCCGACCAGGCGGGCGGCCTCGCGGCCGTTCTGGAACACGATGAGGGTCGGGATGCTGAAGATGCTGTAGCGCATCGCCAGCTGCTGGTTTTCGTCGGTGTTGACCTTGGCCGTGCTCATCTTCTCGCCGTGCTTGTCGCCGAAGCTCTCGACGACCGGCGAGACGAGCCGGCAGGGTCCGCACCAGGGAGCCCAGAAGTCCACGAGGACCGGCTTGTCGGCATGGAGGACCTCCGAGTCGAAGGTCGTCTCGTCGACCGTGATCGGGGCGGTGGTGGCCATGTGAGTGAGGATTGCCTCCAGGGTTTCGCGAGCGTCACGGCCATCCTAGCACCGGGATTCGGACGCGCGTGACGCGCGCTCAGCCGCTCGGGACGGGCGGCGGCGGCAGCGTCGGCACCGGCGTGGGCGGCGGCGTCGGCAGTGGCGTCGGGACGGGCGTCGGGACGGGCGTAGGTGTGGGCGTCGGTGTCGGTGTGGGCGTCGGTGTCGGCGACGGCGTCGGTGACGGAGTGGGGCCCGTGCTGATGACCAGGTCCACCTGGCTCTCCGGCTGGACGTCCACGCCCTCGGCCGGGTTGCTGGTGATGACCGAGCCGGCCGGGATCTCCGGGTCGGGTTCGCGCGTGATCGAGCCGACCAGGAGATCGAGCCGTTCGAGCGTCGCCCTCGCCTGCTCCTCCGTCTGGCCGCGCAGCCGGGGCACCGGGATGTCCTCGGCGCCGCTGGAGACGAAGGCGACGAGCGTCGAGCCGTCGGCCACCTGCGACCCGCTGCCCGGCTCGCAGCGCACCACGCGTCCCTCATCGACGGCGGAGGACGCTTCCTCCTGCACGTCCAGCGTGAGACCGAGCTCGGCCGCCTGCGTGCGCAGCGTGGTGAGGGCCACATCCTCGCAGTCCGGAACCGTGAGCTGGCTGACGGTGGGCGACGGCGTCGCCTCAGGCGGCCCGCCAAGGAGCTGGACGCCCAGGAAGCCGATCGCGCCGAGCAGCACGATGCCCAGCAGCACGAGCAGCCAGATCCACCACGGCTGGCCCTCGTCGCGCTGCTCGCGGTAGGGCGCAACGCGCCGGGGCGGAGGTGCCACCGGCACTCGATCGGCCGGCCGCGTCACGCGTGGCGGGACGTAGAGAGTCGGCTCACCGGCTGCCGGCGTGCTGGCGGCGGTGGGCGTCACGGCGGCAGCGCCCGCGGCAGGGAGAGCGTCCGGGTTCCGCCGCCAGACGCGGAGGGCCTCGGCGAAGGCGCCCGCGTCCGGGAAGCGGTCACCCGCCTCCCGGGCCAGCCCGCGCATCAGGATCGCCTCGAGCCCGGCCGGCACCTCGTGCCCGAGGTCGGACGGCCGGGACGGATCCTCGGTCAGCCGCTTGAGCGCCACCGCCGCCGCGGAATCGGCCTCGAACGGCCGCCGCCCGGTGAGCATCTCGAACAGGACGATGGCGAGCGCATACACGTCGGAGGCGCCGGTGACCTCGTCCCCACGAGCCTGCTCGGGGCTGAAGTAGTGGACGGATCCCAGCGTCGTGCCCGTGACGGTCATCGACGCCTCAGCGACGGCGCGGGCGATGCCGAAGTCGGTCACCTTCACGTCGCCTTCGTCGGTGATGAGGATGTTGCCCGGCTTCACGTCACGGTGGACGATGCCCTTGCGGTGGGCGACCTCGAGCGCGCTGGCCACGCCGATGGCGATGCGGACCGCATCCTCGGTCGACAGTGCGCCGCGGTCGCGCAGCACGGTCGAAAGGTCGCGGCCCTCGACCAACTCCATCACGATGTACTGGTCTCCGTCCACGCCGTCGGTGCCGTAGTCGTAGACGTTGACGATGTTCGGGTGCGAGAGGCCGCCGGCGGAGCGCGCCTCCTGCTTAAAGCGGGCGGCGAAGCCGGGGTCGGAGCTGAACTGGGGCCGCAGGAGCTTGACGGCCACCTCGCGGTCGAGCTGCTCGTCGACCGCGCGCCAGATCGTGGCCATGCCGCCCTCGCCCAGCGGGGCGATGAGCCGGTAGCGGCCGCTGATGAGCCGGCCCATCATCTGGAACGCCATCGATCCTCCGTGTGGCCGGTGGTCCGGCTGCGGCCGGCGGCGGGCCTCAGTCTCGCAGGTCGAGTCCGCGGATGTAGCCGCGGAACTCGTCGGCCAGATCGGATTCCAGCGCCACGGCCACGTTCGCCTTCAACCAGCCGAGACGTGTCCCGGCATCATGCCGCGTCCCGTCGAACTGGTAGCCGAAGACCGGCTGCTCCTTGATCAGGCCCCGGATCGCGTCGGTCAGCTGAATCTCGCCCCCGGCGCCTCGGGGCGTCTGCTCGAGGACGTCGAAGATCTTCGGCGTCAGGACGTAGCGGCCGAGCACCGCGAGGTCGGAGGGCGCCTCTTCCACCGCGGGCTTCTCGACGAGGTCGCGGATCTCCACCAGCCGGCCCTCCTGGCGCAACGGATCGACGATCCCGTACCGCGTCACGTCGGCGGGCTCTACGCGCTGGATGGCCACCACGGGGCCGCGATGCGCGATGTGCGTATCGATGAGCTGCTTCGTCACCGGGTCCCCGGAGCGGTTGATCATCACGTCGTCCGAGAGGAGGACGGCGAACGGTTCCTCGCCTACCAGGTCCTTGGCCATCAGCACCGCGTGGCCGAGGCCGAGCTGCTCGCGCTGGTGAACGAAGGCGACCGTGCCGAACTCGCTTATCCGCCGGATCGTGCGCAGCATCTCGATGTCGCCGCGCTCCTCCAGCCAGCGCTCCAGCGACGCGTTGGAATCGAAGTGGTCCTCGATCGCGCTCCGCCCGGTGGCGATCACGATGATGATCTGATCGATTCCGGAGGCTGCCGCCTCCTCGACCGCGTACTGGATGATCGGCCGGTCGACCAGCGGCATCATCTCCTTCGGGAGTGCCTTCGATGCCGGGAGGAAGCGGGTGCCGAAGCCGGCAGCGGGCAGGACGGCCTTTCTGACGCGCACGATGATCAGGCAGCTCCTTGATACGGGGTTGGATTCGCGGCGCAGCGCGAGGCCGCAGAAGCGCGCAGCAGAGCCGCGGTTGAGTTCGTCACAGGGGACGCCAGTATAGCAATCGGCGTTGCAGGGACCCGTCCGGAGGCCCGGACGGTACAATCGCGCCGCCGATGTTCAAGTCACTCGCTCGCACGTTCAGGGGGCCGAGCCGCGATCCGCGGATGGCCTACATCAGCCGGCCGCTTCCCCGCGACCTTCTCGACGAGGATGTCGTCGCAGCGCTCGAGCTGGCCCTCGCCGAGAATGCTAACCCGGCCTACCTGCCGGAGACCCTGGGGCCGGCCCTGAAGCAGGTCACCGGCCGCGAGTTCCAGGTGATGGACCGGTCGGTTCGGGACGTGACCGGTGCGTTCAGCAAGACGCTGGTGATGATCCGGGACGGCGATGTCGGCTCCTGGCCGGGCTACGCGGCGATGTCGTACCCGCTCCTCGCTCCGTCCCCGAAGACAGAGCAGACGCGGGCGGCGATCGCGTCCGCCGACGGCGACGAGCAGCCTTCCGGCCCGAAGCCGGGCTGGGCGCCACCGCCCCCGGTCCAGCGCCGCTGATGGGCCGCCAGAACGTGCCGCGCGACCAGTGGCTGGAGCTCGGATATGAGTGCCCGCACTGCGGCGAGCAGCTCACCGAGAAGGACGTCTACTCGTGGCGCCCCGTCCCGGAGGATCCCAAGCTGCTGCTCATCTGGTGCCCGGACTGCGGCGACCGGGTCGAGATCAATCACATCTGAAGTCGGCGAAAGCCGCAACGCGAGGTGGGCGAGCGGTCGTTCTGCGGTGCCCCGAACGCAGCCTGCTCATCCGCGCCGACATCGCCGGGGACTGACCGCGCCGTCCTGCGGTTGGGTGGTGCCCCCAAGGGGATTCGAACCCCTGATCTCCACCTTGAAAGGGTGGCGTCCTAGGCCTCTAGACGATGGGGGCGGGCGCTCATCGTAGCAGCGACCGCGCTGACCGGAGGCGTCAGCCGAGGAAGAACAGCAGCACCAGGATCAGCAGCCCGGCCAGGGCGACGGCCGCGACCAACGCCATCAGCCCCCCGCCGATCGCGATGACGAGGGATTGCCCCGCCCGCCGGCTGCGCGCGGCGCGGCTGCCCCAAGTCCAGCCCTGCGAGTAGAGGAACAGGCCGATGAGGGCACCGATGCCTCCCGCTGCGAGCAGCGCCAGCACGGAGAGGTCGGAGTTGCGTCCCAGAAGCGCAAGCGCCGTGAGGCCGCCGGCGATGATCAGCCCAACGAGGCCGATGACCGCGTTGCGCAGCAGGGGATGCATCGGCCGGATTCTACCGGCCGCCCGGCGGCTCGGCGGAGCCGCCCGAGTGCCACCGATTCGGTGGTGTGGCGGTACGGTTCTTGCTTCCCTGCTCGGCGAGAAACCATCGCCATTCCACCACGCAGCGAGAGGAGGCGCCCCATGGCTGAGCGCTCGAGCGCCGACCAGGCCGGCGCCCCCAACGAAGGCAACATGAGCGTCCGAGAGGCAGGACGCAAGGGCGGCAAGACGACCCGCGCCCGGTACGGAGCGGAGTTCTTCCAGGAGATCGGCGCGAAGGGCGGCAAGGCCGTGAGTGAGAGGTATTCCAACGAGCACTTCCGCGAGATCGGCCGCAAGGGTGGCCGACGGGTGGCCGAGCTCATCGCTCGGGCAAAGGGGATGGACGAGGAGGAGCGTCAGCGCGAGTAGCGCTGCTCCTTCCACGGGTCCGCGTCGTTGTGGTACCC
>JASLBU010000154.1 GCA_030146365.1 Candidatus Limnocylindria bacterium
GAGCCGATGGCGAGGTTGATGCTCTGGTTGCGCCTGTGCTCGTCGGGGTCCCAGTCGAGGGTCGTCGTACCCGCCTCGACGGTGCCCAGCCGTGAGATGGCGCCGGCGTCGAACAGCATCGCCTCGGCGAGGCTCGTCTTCCCGGCGCCCCCGTGGGAGATGAGGGCGACGTTCCTGATCCGGTCGGGCGTGGTCGGCTTCATCGGTGCTCCTTGCGCGTTGGTGCCGGAGACGCCGAGGCCGATGATTCCGCCTCGGGCGGTCGGATTGGCCGGGAGTGGGGGCAAGTATACGAGTCGAACGAGCGGCCCGACACGGCCACCGTCATCGGTCACAATCGTCCGATGGAACGCCCCCTCGTCGCCCACGTCGACTACGTCACGGACCCCGTGGCGTCGGCGGACCCGGTGGGGTTCGTGCTCGACGCGCTGGCGATGCCGGGGACCATCCTGCTGCTTGCCCTGGGGGCCGCCGCCGTGCTGGCGGCCGTCCTGACCTGGGCGCGCTGGCGGCCGTTCGACGCCGTGCGCGACCGGTTCGTTGCGCGGGCCGAGACGTACGGCGAGTACCTCCCGTGGATCGTGCGGCTGTCCGTTGGGCTGGTGCTGATCGGATCGGGGCTGTCGAGGGCGCTCTTCATGCCGACCATCGAGGCAGGGGGCATCCCCGCGCTCCTGCTCAGCGCGACCGGCTTCCTCCTGCTGCTGGGTTTCGCGGTCCGTCCAGCGGCACTCGTCGCGCTCGGGGCGTACCTCGTGACCTTCGTGTTCAATCCCGAGCTGGTGATGATGCTGGACCTCGCCGGCGGCCTGGCGGTCGCGGTCCTGCTCGGCCCCGGACGCCCGTCGCTGGATGATCTCCTGCGGGCGGCGGCCCCTGGGGCACCCGGGGCCCGAGCGGCGACCGAGGATCTCGGCTCCGGGCGTACCGACGACCTGGTGCCGCTCGTCGTTCGGCTGGGCGTGGGCGGTGCGTTCGCGGCGTCCGGCATCGTCGACAAGCTGGTCATCCACGACCAGGCGTTGGCCGCCGTCGACCGCTACGGACTGACCGGTCTCGTGCCCGTGGCGCCGGAGCTGTGGGTGCTGGGCGCCGCCATCGTCGAGACGGCCCTCGGCGCGGCGATCATCCTCGGCGTGCTGACCCGGGCGAGCGCCGTGCTCGGCTTCGCCGTCCTCACGCTCGCGCTGTTCGGCCTGCCGGACGACCCGGTGATCGCGCACGTCGGCCTCTTCGGCCTGTGCTCCGTCCTCGTCATCACGGGCGCGGGGCGATGGTCGCTCGATCGAGCCGTGCTCGCCCCCATCGGCAGGCGGCTCGCGGTGGGTCGCGCCTGAGGCCTTTGGTAGAATCGGCGCTCCCGAACCGGAGCACGATTGCCCGCGGCGCACCGCGTGGCCAGGAGGACCGATGTCAGGCCACAGCAAGTGGTCCACGATCAAGCGGCAGAAGGGGGCCAACGACGCGAAGCGCGGCGCCCTGTTCACCAAGCTTTCGCGGGAGATCATCACCGCGGCCCGCCAGGGCGGCGGGGACATGGACGCGAACTATCGCCTGCGCATGGCCGTCGACAAGGCGCGCTCCAACTCGATGCCGGCCGACAACATCAAGCGCGCAATCGAGCGGGCCACCGGCTCCGGGAATGAGGCGGAGCAGTTCGAGGAGATCACCTACGAAGGTCTCGGTCCATCGAACGTCGCCGTCATCGTGGCCGCCATGACGGACAACCGCAACCGAACCGCCTCCGAGATCCGGAGCGCGTTCAACAAGGTCGGGGGCTCCCTGTCGAACGTCGCCTGGCAGTTCGAGCAGAAGGGCATCATCAGCGTCCCGTTGAACGGCCGCGACCCCGATGAGATCACTCTCGCCGCCATCGACGCCGGCGCGGCGGACGTGGGTCCGCCGGACGGCGGCACGATCATCGTCACCACCGAGCCGGCGGATCTGGAGGCGGTTCGGTCGGGGCTCGCGCGGGCCGGTTACGAGGCGGAATCGGCGGAGCTGTCGATGGAGCCGACCACGACCGTGCCGATCACCGACGAGAAGGGCGCGAAGGTCGTCCTGCAGTTCATGGAGCGGCTGGAGGACCTGGACGACGTTCAGAACGTCTACGCCAATTTCGACATCCCGGCCGAGCTGATGGAGCAGCTCGAGGCGCAGGTCGTCTGACCGTCAGCCCGCGCGACGTCCGGCTGGGGCGGGAGGCCCCGACGCCGCGGACGGACCGGTCGCGGCGCCGAGGTACCCGCTGAGCAGCGCGCCGACGTCCGGAACGGTCTCGGATCGGAGCCGGTAGCGCTTCGAGCCTGCGGCGACCGAGATCAACCCGGCCGAGCGCAGCACGATCATGTGGTGGTGCATCGTGGTCTTGGCCACGCCGAACATCTCGGCCAGCTCCATGAGCGACTTCTCGCCGTCCGCGAGGGCGCGGAGGATTCTCAGGCGCTTTTCATCTCCCAGTGCCTTCGAGAGCCGCACGAGGCGAAGGGGTGGTGCACCCGCATCGGCACCCACGCTCTCGTCGCCGACCGGGTAGGAGACGATGAACACCTCGCCAAGCTCGGCGAAGGTCACGACCGGACGGTTGAGGAAGCTCGGGACCATGACCAGCCGCTCCACGCCCGGCCGGGGCGTGTACTCCACCCCGTTCGTCGCGGTCCGCACGAACTCGTCGACGGGGAGCTCGCGGAGCATCTCCCGCTTCACGTCCGCGTCTCGCTCGATGATCGGCATGATGGTGAGGGACTCCGGCTTCCAGACCCTCTCCGCCCACTGACCGATGACGTCGACGAGCTCGTCGCGGAGCGCGTCCCCGTCGGCGTCGAGGACGGCGCGGAGGTAGCTCGTCCAGGGCTCCCAGTCGGGATGCGAGCTCCGCAGGAACTCGGCCGCCGCATCGGGGTCCCCTGACACTGCGGCGCGGATGACGGACGGCGGCGTCATGCGCCGCGTATCGCGGGAGTAGAACTGGACCAGGTGCAGCTTGATCTCGACCGGATCGGTCACGCGCAGGTGGTCGAGGAGGGCATTCGCGTCCCGGGGTGCTGGCGCGTCGTACGCCAGGCCCATGAGATGACGGAATGTATCGGCGTCGCCGAACGAGACGGCCTCGATTCGCTTGAGCAGCTCGTCCCCGGCGCGGGCACGGGCCTCGTCCAGCCACGCCGCTCCGACCTCATAGGTCTCGGCGTCATCGCGGTCGAAGACGACGACCAGGGAGTGCAGAAGCTCGTAGGCGGGGGCGTGCTCGACCGTCAGGCGGGGAGCGTCGCCCGCTCGTCGCGTTGGTGCCATCGCAGCAGTTTCCTCGTCCGGAGCGTGGGGTTGGACAGCCTACGCTGGGCGCGCAAGCGCCGAGCGGCGAGCGGGCTGCTCGACCCGCTCGCCGCTGATGGCGGTCCCGGCCGCGATCAGCAGGTGGCCGACGCGGACGCGGATCCCGCTGGAGGCGGGTGCGAGGCCGCGCGTGGTGGCGCGCAGGTCTCGGTGACGGTCCTGGATCAGTCGGTCCAGGACGCTCGGGTTCGGCAGGATCATCTCGTACGCCGTCCTTTCATCCGACTTGCATTCATGAGTCCGATCAACTTCGAACCGATGGCATCGTACGAAATCCATGGGACGGTGTCAATCGTATGGAACACGGCGTCCGCCGTGACGGAAGCCGGCCTGGCCGAGCGCTACCATGCACGCGTGATCACCATGGGCATCGACCCCGGCACGGCCCTCTGCGGCTTCGGGGTGGTCGCGCTCGAAGATGGTGCGCTGCGCATGGTCGATGCCGGATGCATACGAACTCCATCGAACGCGTCCGATGCGGTCCGGCTCCATCAACTGCATGGCGCCCTTCGCTCGCTCGTCCACGAGCATCAGCCGGCGCGCGTCGGCGTGGAGCGCCTGTTCTTCCAGCGCAACGTCCAGACCGCGATGACCGTGGGTCAGGCCCGCGGGGTCGCGCTGCTGGTGGCGGCCGAAGCGGGCGTCACCGTCGACGAGCCGACACCCAACGAGGTGAAGCAGACGATCTGTGGCAACGGGTCGGCCGACAAGCAGCAGGTCGCGAGCATGGTGGAGCGATTGCTCGGCCTGAGCCTGGCGGGCGTGCCGGACGACGCGACGGACGCCCTCGCCATCGCGATCGGTTGCGCGTACCGGGCCGCCGCCGACCCGAGGATCGTGATCGGATGATCGGCTCGCTGCGCGGGACGGTGACGCACGTCGGCCAGGACCACCTGCTCATCGAGGTTGGCGGCATCGGCTACCGGGTCCTTGCCGCCCCGTCTCTGCTCGCCGGACTCCACACGGGACGGGAGGCGTCGGTCTTCACCCACCACCTGGTGCGCGAGGACCAGCAGGCGCTGTTCGGCTTCGCGACGACCGAGGAGCTCGCGTTCTTCGAGCTCCTGATGACGGTCTCACAGGTCGGGCCTCGACTGGCGCTCGCGATCACTGCCGCCCACCCGGTCACCAGGCTGCAACTGGCCGTCATCGGCGACGACGTCGACGTCTATACCAGCGTCTCCGGCGTGGGCCGCAAGACGGCGCAGCGGATCATCCTGGAGCTGAAGGAGAAGGTGCATGCGGCCGGCGTCGCCGGGGGCGGAGCCGACACCCCGGACTCCGACGTGACCGCCGCGTTGGAATCCCTCGGCTACTCGGCAGCCGAGGCTCGACGCGCCGCCGGGAGCGTCGCACGCATCGACGGGGGGCTCGACGTCCGTATCAAGGCGGCGCTGCAGGAGCTGGCGCGCTCGCGCTGACCGATGGAGCCCGTCGCTGACCCCTGGAGTGACCCGAAGGTCGCCGCCCGCATCCTCCGCTCGTTCCGGGTATGGGCGGTCGTCGGTTGCTCGTCAGACCCCGGCCGGGCGTCTCACGGGGTCGCGCGTTACCTGCTGAGCCAGGGCTATGGCGTCGTTCCGATCAATCCGCACGAGCAGCTCGTCCACGGCAAGCTCGCCTATCCCGACCTTCGGTCGGTGCCGACCGATTCGCGCGC
>JASLBU010000155.1 GCA_030146365.1 Candidatus Limnocylindria bacterium
GCGATCCTCGGGCTCGTCCCGCGGCGGACCGGCACGGTGAGCAGCGACGGCAGGCCGCTCGACCGCCGGAGAGTCGCGTACGTCCCGCAACGCGAGCTGGTCGATTGGAGTTTCCCGATCAGCGCCGCCCAGGTCGTCACCATGGGCCGCTTCCCCAGCATCGGGCCGGTGGCGGGCCCACGCCGGGAGGACCGCGCGGCCGTGGCCGCGGCCCTGGAGCGAGTCGGGATGGCGGCGCTCGCGGACCGGCAGATCGGCGCCCTGTCCGGCGGCCAGCAGCAGCGGGTGTTCCTGGCTCGCGCCCTGGTGCAGCAGGCGCCCATCCTCCTGCTGGACGAGCCGATGACCGGCGTGGACCGCGGCACCGAGGAGACGATCTCCGCACTGATGTCCGAGCTGCGCGACGCCGGGACGACGGTGCTCTACGCGACGCACGATCTCGAGACCGCCGCCGACATGAGCGACCTGCTGTGCTTCGTCAACGGCCGCGTCGTCGCCTTCGGCCCGCCGGCGGAGACGTTCGTGCCCTCCACCCTTCACGCCACCTTCGGCGGCGAGCTGATGATCATGGATGCCGGTGACCACGCGCACGTCCACGGCGGCGGGCATCATGGCTTGCACTCGCACCGGCCGCAGGGCTGACGCGCCGATGGACTGGCTCACCGACCCACTAGCGCTCGAGCTCTTCCGGCGCGCGCTGATGGAGGCGGTGCTGATGGGCGCGACATGTGGGGCAATCGGCGCCTACGTCGTCCTCCGGCGGCTCGCGTTCATCGGCGATGCCCTCAGCCACGCGGTCTTCCCCGGCGTCGTCGTCGCGTACCTGGTCGGGCTGCCGATCTTCGCCGGCGCCCTCGTGGCGGGCGCGATCACCTCCGTCGCGATCGCGGTCGTCAGCCGCGGAGAGCGGATCCGGGAGGACACGGCGATCGGCATCTTCTTCGCCGGTGCCTTCGCGCTCGGCATCGTGCTGATCAGCACCCAATCGGGATATCAGCAGGATCTGTCGGCCTTCCTGGTCGGGGACCTGCTCGCGGTCGGATGGGACGACATCGTCGTGAGCGCGGTGACCGGTGCCGGCGTCATCGGCTTCCTGGTTGCGCTTCGCAAGGAACTGCTGCTCGTCAGTTTCGACCGCACCTACGCCCAGGCGCTCGGCTACCCGGTCTTCGGCCTGGAGCTGCTGCTCCTGCTCCTCCTGACCGCCACCATCGTCGTCAGCCTGAGCGCGGTCGGGATCATCCTCGTGCTGGCGATGCTGGTCACGCCGGCCGCGACGGCCCGGCTGCTCGTCGATCGCTTCACGCCGATGATGGTCGTCGGCGCGGCCCTCGGGGCGGCGTACGGCATCGTGGGCTGGTACGTCAGCTACCACCTGGGCTGGAGTCCAGGAGGCTCGATCGTGCTCGTCGCCACCGTCCTCTTCCTGGTCGCATTCGTTGTCAGCCCCAGCCACGGCCTGCTCGCGCACCGCCTCCGCCGCCATCCACAGCACGACGCGCAGCGAGCGGCGGTCGACCCGCCCCCCGGCCACCGGCACGGTGACGCGGAGGAGCGCGTGGTAGCATCGCTCGAGCGGCGTCACCCGCCGGGTCGCTGACCCGCCCGCGCCCGATCCGCACGACGGCGCCGGCCACGCGAACGCCCGCCGACGCGCCGCGAACGATCAGCCTTCTCGCGGAGTTCCGTGTGCCCGACATCGACCCACCACGCCCGCGCGCGCGACGCCGTCCCGCGGCGGCCATGCGCTCGGCGACCGGCGAGGTCGCGACGGCTCCCGAGCCGCAGGACGCTCCCTCCGAGCTCGAGGCGGCGGTGCGCGCTGCCGCCAGCGGCTACCGCTTCGGTGAGATCGAGGTACCGCCCACGATCGCGCGCTCGCTCGAGCGGATGGGCTTCACCACGCCCACCGAGGTCCAGGCGCGCTCGATCCCTCCGCTCCGCCGTGGCGAGGACCTGATCGGCCAGGCGCAGACCGGCACGGGGAAGACGGCTGCCTTCGGCATCCCGATCGTCGAGAAGATCGATCCCTCATCGGTCCACGTGCAGGCGCTGGTTCTCACCCCGACCCGCGAGCTGTGCGTGCAGGTCACCGAGGAGATCGCGCGGATCGGGCAGTTCCGGGGCGTCCAGACCGTGGCGATCTACGGCGGCTCCAGCATGGACCGACAGGTCGAGGCGTTGAAGCGGGGCGCCCAGGTCGTGGTCGGGACCCCGGGCCGCGTGCTGGACCTCGTGCGGCGTGGCGAGCTGCGGCTGGATCGTGTCACCACCGTCATCCTGGACGAGGCCGACCGAATGCTGGACATGGGCTTCATCGTCGACGTGGAGACCATCCTGGCGCGCTGTCCCCGCGAGCGCCAGACCGCGCTGTTCAGCGCCACCATGCCCTACGCCATCCTGCGCATCTGCGACCGATTCATGAAGCGCAACCCGGCGAACGTCACGGTCCGACCCGATCTGCGCACGGTCGAGACGGTGCGCCAGCTCGTCTACTTCGTCGCCGAGCAGGACAAGGTGGCGGCGCTCGTCGAGCTGAACGAGAAGTACGGCTTCGATCGGCTCCTCGTCTTCCGGCACACCCAGATCGGCGTGGACCGTCTGGCGGCCACGCTCAAGCGGCGCGGCAAGAACGTGGCGGCCCTGCACGGCGGCCTCTCGCAGCGCGAGCGCGACCGCACGCTGGCCGCGTTCCGCGAGGGCAGGATCCAGTTCCTGGTGGCGACCAACGTGGCCAGCCGCGGCCTCGACATCACCGACCTGCCGTACGTGCTCTCGTTCGACATCCCAGAGGACGCCGACACGTACGTTCACCGCATCGGCCGCACGGGGCGCGCCGGCAAGGAGGGCACGGCCATCACCTTCGTCGGCGAGTGGGACCTGGATGCCTGGGAGTCGATCAAGAACGAGGTCGGCGCGCGGGTCGAGGAAGGCGAGCTCAACCTCTATCACGCTGACTGAACTCGCCGGCCGACGGGGCGGTACGCTTGGCGAGATGGGCGTGCCGGACCTCCTCCTGCCCCAGCGTCCGACCGAGGCTCGCGCCGAGGTGCTGAGCGTCGAGTGGCTGTTCGAGCCGATGTGGCCCGGGGAGCGGCTGATGGCGCGCGTCGACCGCGACCGCGTCGAGCTCAGCGACGAGCTGGGCCGCCCGGCAGGACCTGACGCGGACGAGGTGGTTGGCCTTCTGCGTGCCTCGGTGCTGGCCGATCGAGCCGTGATCGACGGCGTCTGGACGCCCCAGCCGTTCGTTGGTGACGGCAGCATGGCGCGCAACTGGGCAGAGACGATCGCCGAAGAGGGGCTCGCCGAGGAGCTGCCCGACCCGCTCGAAACGGAACGACGCCGCGCCTACGTCGCGGTCGATCTGGTCGAACTCGACGGCGAGGGACTTCACGACATCCCGTTCCAGGAGCGGCGTCGCCTGCTGGAGTCGGTGATCGACGAAGGGGTCCAGGTCCGGCTCAGCCCGGTCGTCAAGGCGCCGGTCGGTGGGTGGCTGGTCGGATGGCGCACGAACGGCTTCACGCACTACCTGGCGAAGCACCAGAACTCCAGGTACGAGCCCGGCGCGCGCTGCGAGGACTGGCTCAAGCTCAGCGTCCGGGCCGAGCCGCCGCGCGGGCTGGTCGGGCGCATGTTCGGCATGCGGGACCGCGTGCGCCGCATTCGCGACTGACCCGGGCCAGGCTCACCGGGCCACCGGCGCCCCCGATCCGGCCGGGCCTGCGTGCTACGCTTGCCCTCCCCCGAGCGGTCACGCACCTGCACGATCCAGGAGGCTCGCCCTGTCGTCCAACCCAGCCGCCGCGCTTCCGTCGGCGCTCGATGCCGAGGGGCTCGCCGAGGTCAGGCGGGTCGGCAGCGCGGACCTCATGGTGGGCATCCCGAGCTTCGGCAACGCGGAGACGATCGGCTACGTCGTCCGAGCCGCGACCGCCGGCATGGTGCAGTACTTCCCGGATCTCAAGCCGATCCTCGTGAACTCGGACGGCAACTCGGCCGACGACACCCCGCACGTCGCGGTCAGCACCGAGAGCCCGGACTACCTGGAGAAGGTCATCCTGGTCAGCCCCAGGCACAAGCTCCAGCGCATCAGCTTCACCTACCAGGGCACCAGCGGGAAGGGCACTGCCGTGCGCGCCCTGTTCGAGGTGGCGCGGGAGCTGAAGGTCAAGGCGATGGTCATGGTCGACTCGGATCTGCGGTCGATCGTGCCGGAGTGGGTGGAGCTGCTCGCCGGGCCGATCCTCAAGGGCGGCTACGACTTCGTTGCGCCGATGTACGCGCGCTACAAGTACGACGGCACGATCACGAACAACATCAGCTACCCGATGACGCGCGCGCTGTACGGCACCCGCATCCGGCAGCCGATCGGCGGTGACTTCGCGGTGTCCGGGGACCTGGTGAGCCGCTACCTCGAGCTGGACACCTTCGACGAGCTGACCGCGCGCTTCGGCATCGACATCTGGATGACGCACAGCGCCATCAACGAGGGATTCGCGGTCTGCCAGTCACGGCTCGGCGCCAAGATCCACGACGCCAAGGACCCGGCCTCCGACCTCGGGCCGATGTTCCGGCAGGTGGTCGGCACCCTCTTCAAGCTGGCGGGGCACTACGAGGACCGCTGGCTGCGGGTCCGTGGCTCCCACGCCATCCCCGAGTACGGGTTCGAGCGCGTCATCGCCCCCGAGGAGATCAGCGTCAATCACGCCAAGCTCATCGACAACTTCGAGCAGGCGCGTCTCACGCAGGCCGACACCTGGCGGCACATGCTTACCGCGGAGCAGCACGAGCGGGTGATGACGCTGGACCTGCCGGAGGATTCGTCGCAGTTCCACTTCAGCGCCGAGCTGTGGATCCGATGCCTCTTCGACACGCTGGTCGCGTTCCACCGGCCGGAAGCGGACCGAGAGCGGCTGCTTGCGGCACTGACGCCGCTCTACTTCGGCCGCACGGCGGGGTTCATCACCGACACGCTGGACATGACGACCGACCAGGCGGAGCGGGTCATCGACGACCAGGCCCGCCAGTTCGAGGAGCTCAAGCCGTACCTCGTGACCCGCTGGCGGGAGATGCGCGGCGCCGGCGAGGGCAGCGACTGATGGCCCCGACCCGGCGCAGGACGCCGTACCGGATCCTGCTGCCGCTCGCGAATCCGCGAACGGCCCGCGACCTCGTGCGCATCGGCGCCGGTGTCGCGAACGGCCGACCGACCGAGATCACCGCCCTCGGGATCGTGGAGGTCCCCGAGGGCGTGAGCCTCTCGGAGGGAGCGACCCAGGCCCGCACCTCCCGACGCCTCCTTCAGCGTGTCCTCGACTTCGGCGACGAGGAGGGGGTGGAGCTGCGCACGATGGTGCGCATCGGCCGGCACGCCTCCGACGGGGTGATCGAGGCGGTCGGCGAGGAGGGCTCGGACCTCGTGATCTTCGGCTGGGGAGGGCCGCCGACGCAGGCGCAGACCGCGCGGGCGGCTGCCGAGGCCGGCGAGTTGGGGCTCGGCGGCCAGGGCGCCCTCCCGCGTCCGGTGTTCAGTCCCACGATCGACGCGGTCGTGCGCGAGTCACCGTGCGACATCGCGGTGGTCAAGCAGCGCGGCATGGAGAAGGTCAGCTCGATTCTCGTCCCGGTGCGCGGCGGACCGCACGCGGAGCTCGCCATGCGCATCAGCCGCGACCTCGCCAAACGGTTCGGGGCGAGGATCGTGGTGCTGCACGTCGTGCCCAAGGGCATTGGCGATCGGGCAGTCGCCCACGAGCAGACTGCGGTGGATGCCTTCGTGCGGGAGCATGCCGGGACGCGGAGGGCGTCGGGGATGATCCGCGAGGCCACGAGCGTCGGTCAGGCGATCATGAAGGAGGCCGCGAACCACGACCTGGTGGTGATGGGCGCGTCCGCGCAGCCGACGAATGCGTCGCCGGACGGCCGCTACCTGTTCGGCACGCTCGCCGAGTCGGTGGCCAGCAAGGCCAAGCCGACCGTCATCGTGGTCAAGACCAGGCAGGCGGTCGGCCTCGCCACCTTCGAGGAGCTGCGTGCCAGTGAGGGGACCCTCGCCCACGCGGACGCCTACGTGGAGCGCAGCCGTTCGCTCCCCGTGGTCGTCGACAAGTGGTTCGCGGAGAACACCTTCCACGCGCACGAGTTCTCGGACATCCGCAAGCTGGTCGCGCTGAAGGAGCGCCACAACGTCACGATCAGCATCGGGCTGCCGGCGCTCAACGAGGAGAAGACGATCGGCACCGTCATCCGGCGCGTGAAGTCGGCGCTGATGGACCGCATTCCGCTCATCGACCAGCTCGTGCTCATCGACTCCGACAGCGAGGACCGGACGGTGCAGATCGCGACGGAGCTGGGGGTGCCCGTCTTCGCCCACCCGCAGATCCTCCCGGAGCTGGGCACCTATCGCGGAAAGGGGGAGGCGCTGTGGAAGAGCCTCCACGTCCTCGACGGGGACATCGTGGCCTGGATCGATACCGACATCAGCAACATCCAGCCGCGGTTCGTGTACGGCCTGCTCGGGCCTTTGCTCCGAGAGCCACAGCTGCAGTACGTGAAGGGGTTCTACCAGCGGCCGATCCGCGAGGGCGACAAGCTGCACGCGGAGGGCGGAGGCCGCGTCACCGAGCTGATGGCCCGTCCGCTGATCAACCTCTTCTTCCCGGAGCTGTCCGGGATGATCCAGCCGTTGTCGGGGGAGTACGCCGGTCGCCGGCAGCTCCTCGAGCAGCTCCCCTTCTTCACCGGCTACGCGGTCGAGATCGGCCTGCTCATCGACATCCTGGATCGCGTCGGGCTGCCCGGCCTCGGCCAGGTCGACCTCGAGCGCCGGATCCACCGCAACCAGCCACTGCCGAACCTGTCACAGATGTCGTACGTGATCCTGCAGGGAGCGATCCGCAAGCTCGAGGAGCGGCATCGCATTGAGCTGCTCACCGAGGTGGGTCGCGGCATGAAGCTGATCAACACGGGGAAGGACCACTTCAATCTCGAGGTCCGCGAGATCGGCGACGAGATACGGCCCCCGATGGCGAGCGTGCCCGCCTACGTTGCGCGAAGGAAGGCGTTGAAGGGGCGATGACGAGCGCCGCCGCTGTGCCGGCATGACCGCGAGCCGCGCGCTCCGGGTGCTCATCGCCCCCGATTCGTTCGGCGGTGCCCTCGATTCGGTCGGGGTCGCGGCGGCCATCGCGGCCGGTTGGTCACGCGTCCGACCGGACGACACCCTGGTACGAAGGCCGATGGCGGACGGCGGCGAGGGAACATTGGCGGCCATCGCCGACGCGCTCTCCGACGAGGCGGAGCTGCGAAGCGTTGAGACGACCGACCCACTCGGCCGGCCGATCACCGCCGAATGGCTGCTCTTCGACGGGGGTCGGGGAGCGTTCGTGGAGATGGCCGCGGCCTCCGGGCTCGCCCGGATGTCCCCGTCCGAGCGCACGCCCGGGAATGCGCGCGCCGCCTCCACCCGCGGGACCGGGGACCTCATCCGCGCAGCGCTCGACGCGGGGGCGCGGCGGATCACCGTCGGGCTGGGGGGCTCCGCGACCACAGACGGCGGGAGCGGGCTGCTGCGTCAGCTGGGCCTGGAGCTGTTGGATCGCGACGGAACGGAGCTCGATGAAGGCGGCGCAGCGCTGGCGCGCATCGGTCCCTTCAGCGGCGCGGGAACGCTCGATCAGCGGCTGCGTGACGTGCAGCTCGTGGTGGCGTCGGACGTCACCAACCCCCTGTGCGGCAGCCGGGGTGCAGCGGCGACGTATGGGCCGCAGAAGGGCGGTGATCCTGCCGCGGTGCAGGAGCTCGATGCGGCACTGGCGTCCTGGGGCCGCTTCATCGAGACGGCCACTGGGCGGCTGGTGGCGGACCTGCCGGGGGCCGGCGCAGCGGGCGGGACGACCGCCGGTCTGCTCGGCTTCACCCGCGCGACGGTGCGCCCGGGCGTCGAGGTCGTCGCGGAACTTGTGGGCCTGGCCGCCGCCCTCGAGCAGGCTGACCTGGTGATCACCGGCGAGGGGCGCGCCGATTCGCAGACGCTGTCCGGGAAGGCGGCCATGGGCGTCGCCACGCTTGCCGCGGCACGACGGACCCCGGTCGTGCTGCTGGCGGGCGCGCTCGGCGATGGCGCGGAGGCGCTGGACGCCGCGACGGGCATCGGCCTCGTCCAGCCGATCGCCGATCGACCGATGGACCTCGCGACCGCGATGGCCGGCACGGCGGGCCTCCTGGCTGCCGCGGCGGCGCGCCTTGCCCGCACGATCGACATTGGCATGGAGCTGGCGCGCCCGTAAGGGCGCCTGAGGGGCCGTGGCAAAGCGACCGAGCCGGCAGAAGCTGGCCGCCGACCGACGGAAGCGCCGGGGCCTCGCGACCATCGTGCTCGATCGCCTCGGCGAGCGCTACCAGCACCCGACATGGGACAGCCCGCGCATCGACGCCGTGAGCGAGCTGGTATTGACGATTTTGTCGCAGAACACCTCGGACACCAACTCGTTCCGGGCGTTCACGGCGCTGCGCTCACGGTACGGGAGCTGGGACGAGGTCCTGGCCGCCCCCACCGACGAGCTCGAGGACGTCATCCGGCCCGGCGGGCTTGCGCCGACGAAGTCGAGGCGGATCCAGCACGTGCTGGCAGAGGTCTTCGAGGAGACGGGTGGCAGCTGGGACCTGTCCTTCCTGGGTGAGCGAGAGCTTCCGGAGGCCCGCGGCTGGCTCACCTCCCTGGCCGGCATCGGCCGCAAGACGGCCTCGATCGTCCTGCTGTTCAACTACGGCCGGCCCGCCATGCCGGTCGACACCCACATTCATCGCGTGGCGTGGCGCCTGGGCATGTTCGCGCCGAATACGCCCCTGGAGCGCGCCCATGATCTGCTCGAGGAGGTCCTCGCCCCCGAGGAGATGTACCCGTTCCATGTCGAGATGATTCGCCACGGCCGCGACACGTGCCGGGCTCCTCGGCCGATCTGCGGCCTGTGTCCGCTCACCGACGTGTGCGCCTACTACGTCCGGGCGTCGAAGGGCCGGGCGCCGATGGCGCCGATCCCGAGGGCCGCGGGCGGCGATCGACAGTTCCACGACGAGCTGCTGCACGGCTGGACACGCCCCGAGGCCGGCGCGGCGGATCCAGATTCCGGTGAGGCGGCAAACGCATGAGCCGGCGGGCGTGTCATCTCGCGGTGTGGCGACGCAGGCGGGGGGCTGCTATCATCCGGCACCCGCGCACGCGTGCAGGCCGAGATAGCTCAGTTGGTAGAGCAGGGCTTTCGTAAAGCTCAGGTCGCGAGTTCGAGTCTCGCTCTCGGCTCCATCTCCCTCTGAAGGGCGCGGGGCCCGCAGTCCGAGTTGTCAGCGGCTGTCCCTGTCCAGCAGGTCCAGCGTGATCTCGTCGATCGACCGGCAGCCGGCCAGCGCCATGGCCAGCGACAGCTCTTCGCGCAGGATCTCCACCACGCGGCGCACGCCGTCGGCGCCGTCCGCGGCCAGGCCCCACAGGATCGGGCGTCCGACCGCGACGAGATCGGCGCCGAGCGCCAGGGCCTTCAGGACGTCGATCCCGCGGCGAACGCCGCCGTCGACCACGATGACGGCCCGGCGCCCGACGGCGTCGGCGATCGCCGGCAGCGCCTCGGCCCCCGCCACCGCCGTGTCGAGCTGCCGGCCGCCGTGGTTGCTGACCCAGATGCCGTCGCAGCCGGCGTCGACGGCACGCACGGCGTCATCGGCGCGCAGGACCCCCTTCGCCAGGAGGGGGACCGGGCAGACCGACCGGAGCCACGCAAGGTCCTCCCAGGTCATCGTCGGAAGCACGACGATGCCCGTTTCGTTCACCGGCTGTTCCTCGGGCAGATGCGCGCCCATATGGAGGACGAACCGGTTCCGGACATCCCGCTCGCGATTGCCGGGGAGCGGCAGGTCGACCGTCACCGCGATCGCGGAGCAGCCGGACGCCACCGCCCGATCGACGATCGACCGGCAGGCACCTCGGTCGGTCGGTGAGTAGAGCTGGAACCAGCGCGGTGCGGCCGGGGCGGCATCCGCCACCGCCTCGACCGGCCGCGAGGAGATCGTGGACAGCGTCATGAGCGCACCGGCGCCGGCCGCACCCCTCGCGGTGGCCAGCTCGGCGTCGCCGTGGGCGAGGTCGTGAGCGGCCGTCGGCGCGAGGATGATCGGGTGCGACAGATCCGTCCCGAAGGCCGCGACGGACAGGTCGCGGCTCCCGACGTCGACCAGCACTCGCGGCCGGAGCCGGATCCGGTCCCATGCTGCCCGCTCCGTCTGGAGCGAAATCTCGTCGCCTGCGCCGCCCGCGTAGTAGTCCCAGGCACCGGATGGCATCCGCTCACGAGCGAGGGCCTCGAATTCCGCAACGGTGATGGGGGAGGTGTCGGCCATGGGCCGATGATGCCACTCGCTTCCCGGCACAATGTCGGCCATGCAGCGAGCCCCGGCCGTGTTCGGCGGCATCATCGTCCTCGTCGTGGTGGCGGCCATCGCCGCCTTCCTCCTGCTCGGCGGAGGCGAGGCCGATCCGGCACCGTCGCCGGCGGCCTCCCCGTCCGCGCCCGAGTCCGCCGAGCCGACCGCGACCGATGAGCTGCTTGGCCGCCGGTGGACGGTCGCGCTCGTGGGCCTCGATGCCAACGCCGAAAGGGAGGCCGCAGGACAGCCCGTGAATGCCGACGCTCTCATGCTGGCGAGCCTCTCGGCCGACCAGTCCGAGCTGACCCTCGTGTCCCTGCCCCGCGACACGGTGGACGTGCCCATGCCGGATGGCGGCATCTACGAGCACAAGATCAACGGCCTGTACGCCAACGGGGGCATCGACGCGCTCGTGGGGGCGCTGGGGGAGCTGTACCAGGTGCCGATCGACGGCCACCTGGCCATGAACATGGACGATTTCGCGACGGTCGTGAACGCGTTCGGCGGTGTCGACGTGAACGCCCGCGAGGCGATCGCCGACCCGGCTGCCCGGCTGGACATCCCAGCAGGGCCACAGGAGCTGGACGGGTCGGCGGCAGCGGGGTACGTCCGCACGCGGTACGACCAGGACTACGGACGGATCGGACGCCAGCAGGAAGTGGTGCTCGGCGTGCTGGATCGGATCGGCGGCGCGGAGACGGTCGTCGACGTCCGGTCCCTGCTCGACGGCCTCGAGTCGCTCGAGACGGACCTGCCGACCGACGAGCTCCCGACGCTCGTCGAGCTGGCTCGCCGGGCAAGCGCCGCGACCGTGCGCCAGCTGGTCATCGGGCCACCGCTCATCACGTTCGAGGGCGATCGCGGCGATGGCCGCGGCTATGTCCTCGAGCCGGACGTGGAGGCGATTCGCGCGG
>JASLBU010000196.1 GCA_030146365.1 Candidatus Limnocylindria bacterium
GAGTGGCCTTCCAGCCTCGCTCAGCCAAGTAGCGCTCGAACAACGCAAGGGCCCGGCCACACGGCCGGGCCTTTTTGCTCGGCAGAAGCGGACTTAGCGGACGCCGGCACCGGCTGCAAGGTGGTCGAGTCGGTCGAACACCTGCGCAACGGTCGGTCGGTCGTCCGGTGATCGGCGCATGGCGTCCATGATGACCTCGACCAGGCCCGAAGCGTGTGGCTGCGCATCCAGTAAGGCGGGGGACTGGATGAGCTGCGGGAAGCGCTCGCTGCCGGTGGCCTCGCGGCGCCCCTTCGGGTGCGGGATGCGCTCCGCGACCGCGTAATACAGCGTGGCCCCCAGGCCCCAGGTGTCGGACTTCGGGCCGATCACGGACCATCCGCCGGGATCGGCCTGCTCGGGGGACATATAGGCGTCGGTTCCAACGTAGCCGTTGATGCGGGCCGCGCGCTCGATCGTGCGCGCCACAGAGAGGTCGATGAGCCGGGGCGTCGGGCCCATGATGACGTTCGACGGCTTGACGTCGAGGTGAACGATGCCCTGGTCGTGCAGGAAATGGAGCGTGGCGGCGAGCTGGCGCCCGAACCGGAACACCTGGCCGAGGTTCAGCGGTCCGTGACGCCGAATGAGCGTCGACAGGCGGGGACCCTGGACGTACTCGATCTCGATGAACGGCCGGTCACGGTCCGCGTCCATGGCGAACAGTCGAGTCAATCCAGGATGCTGGAGGCCCGACAGCAGCTCACCTTCCCTGGCCAGCTGCCGGCGGGCGCGCCGGTTGTCGACGATGGCGGGACGGAGCATCTTCACGACCGATGGCCTCATGAGCCGATGATTCCAAACCGCGTAGGCTTCGAACCGCTCGCCACCGCCGAGCAGCGCCTGCATGGTCCGATGGGGGACGATCTCATCGCCTCGCGCGTAGCCCCACACGCTTCTGGGTTGCGACGTCCCCGTCATGGCCGCAGGTGCTGTGGGGTCGCCAGGACAGGCCGCACGCGGCCGACCAGGGCCGGCACCCGCCCCGGATGTCAGCTCAGGCCGGGATCCGGCTCGTCGCGCGGTGCGCCGACGGGCAACTGATCGGCTCCCGGCGCGTGCTGCGCGGGCTCTGCCGGGGTGTCGATCGGCGTCGGGCTGTCGTCCTCAGGCGTGGTGGGAGGCATCTCGTCGTTGGGTGGCTGCTGGATCGTCATGCGTCGACTCAATGCAGCCGGCATGCCCGGGGTCTCTGCCGACGCCAGGCAATTAATGTGCTATTGTCGGGTAACACGTTATTCGCAACGGAGATCCAGCCATGGGATGGCTACCCGAGCCGGTCGAGCGCCTCCTGGAGGTGGCTCTCGTCGGCGAGCTGACGGTCGTCGGCCGCAATGGCCGCCCCGTCACCCACCCGCTCATTCCGCTCTACGACGGGGATAAGATCTATCTCCACTCGTCGACGCTGTTCAGCAAGAAGCTCGAGCACATCAAGCGTGACCCTCGCGTGGCGCTGGCGCTCACCGATCCGGTGGCCATGAATGGCAACCCGGATCGCGCGACGATCCAGGGAGTGGCCCGCGTCATCGATGACGACCCGCATTCCGAGTGGGAGGGGTTGATCCTCGAGCTCTGGCAGCGCAAGGAGCCGTCCATCAACGACTTCCTCAAGGCGCGCGTCGCCCTGCCCCTGTTCTTCGAGCGGGCCGTCATCGAGATCACGCCCGAGCGCTGCCTCTATTGGGCCGCCGGCGACACGCGCAGCGCCCCGAGCATCTCCAGCGCGCGAAGCGCGGAGGCCGCGTGATGGCCGCGCGAACGCCGATGCGGTCCGGCTCGCTGCCGGTCCATGACCCGACCCGCGCCGACTTCGAAAAGCTTGCGACCTATGCGCACGTGGTGGTCAGCTGGATCGGGGAGGACGGATACCCGAGCAGCGTCGCGACGGCCTTCCAGGCCGATGCGGACGCGGGCGTCGTCCGCCTCGCATCGCCTGGCGGCCTCGCACTCCCGACCGATCGAGAGCTCAGCGTGACCGGCAGCCACATCCGGCCACAGCCGGGGGTCGGCTACGACGAGCGCCGCTACATCCAGCTGTGGGGTCGCGTCGCCGATGGCACGACCTTCCTGCCCACCCGGGCCTGGGGCTGGGACGAGACCGAGGTCCCGTTCTTCGAATACTCGGAGCGCTCCGTCCCGCAGTCCCGCCGGTACCTTGCGGCGCTGTCCCTCGAGAAGGGCCGAACCATCCGGCCGCGCCTGAGCCCGTTCTGGCTGGCGCTGAGGACGACGCGCCTCCCGTTCCTGTCGGCCACCGCCGTGCCCGTCCTGCTCGGGATCGCGGTGGCGATCAATCACGGAGCGTTCACCTGGTGGACGGCGCTGCTGACCCTCATCGGCGGCTCGCTGGCACACCTGGGGATCAACGTGACCAACGACATCTTCGACACGCTCTCGGGGGCGGATGACGCCAACACCACGCCGACGCAGTTCTCCGGTGGCTCGCGCGTGGCCGTCTACGACCTCGTCTCGATCCGGGGGCTCGCCTGGCTGGCGGCGGCGCTGTTCGGGTCGGCGGCGGCCATTGGGCTCCTGCTGGTGGCCGTGACCGGATCGATCACGCTGCTGTGGATCGGGGTCGCCGGCATCCTCGTGGGGGTCGCGTACACGGCTCCGCCGCTCAAGCTCGTCTACCGCGGCCTGGGTGAGATCGCGGTGGCGGTCGGCTTCGGCCCGATCATGCTGCTGGGCGCCTACGTCGTCCAGACCGGTGCGCTGGCCTGGGAGCCGTTCGTCCTGTCGCTGGTCCCCGGGATCCTCATCGCCCTGATCCTGTACGTGAACGAGATCCCGGATCGGCGCAGCGACGCGGAGGCGGGCAAGCGAACGCTGCCGGTACGGCTGGCGCCGTCGACCGTGCGAGCAGGCTACCTGGCTGGTGCCGTCGCGGCCTTCGCGATCATCGTCGCCGGCGTCGCGGTCGGCCTGCTGCCGTGGCCCACCCTCCTGGCGCTCGTCGCGGTGCCGATCGCGCTGCGGGTTCACCAGGGCCTCAAGGTCCACTACGACAGCCCGTACACCTTGATGGCGGTGATGGGGACGAACGTGAACCTCAATCTCGTGGTTGGCGGCCTGCTGCTCGCCGCCTACACCGCGTGGATCGTCGCGATGCAGGTCGTGGCCTGATCTCGGGAG
>JASLBU010000215.1 GCA_030146365.1 Candidatus Limnocylindria bacterium
GGAGCACGCGAAGGCGATCGACAAGAGCGTCTTCCCGGGCATCCAGGGCGGGCCGCTGATGCACGTCATCGCCGCGAAGGCGGTCGCCTTCCGCGAGGCGATGAGCGACGAGTTCCGTCGGGATCAGGAGCAGACCGTGAAGAACGCCCGCGTGCTCGCCGCAGCGCTCGCCGATGCCGGCGCCTCGATCGTGTCGGGCGGCACCGACAACCACCTCATGCTCGTGGACGTGCGCCCACTTGGCGTGAACGGCAAGGAGGCGGATGCGGCCCTCGGCGAGGTTCGCATCACGGTGAACAAGAACACGATTCCCTATGACCCGGAGAAGCCGATGATTGGCTCCGGCATCCGGGTCGGGACGCCGGCCGTGACCTCCAGGGGCATGGGGGAGGACGAGATGCGCTCGATCGCCCGGCTGATCGTGGACGGAATCGGCGCCCGCGCAGACGATGCCGCCCAGGACGAGATCCGCCACCGCGTCGGTGCGATCACCGACCGCTTCCCCGTGCCCGGCCTTCCCGCAACGCGCTCCACCGCCGAGATCCCCGCCTGAGGGGCCGTCAGGTGATGACGGCGCTCGAGGCCCTCGCGCCGGGCGCCGTGGACGTGACGTCCGACGTCGCGTAGTCGTCCAGACGCCGGAGCTCGTCCGCGTAGACGCGGCGGAGCATGGCGGGGGCGAAGAGCCGCTGCAGGAGCCCGTCGACGCCGTCCGCGTACCAGCGGGTCTCGATCATCACCCGGCACGCGCCGCCCGGCTCCGGATCGACGGTGAACGTGGTGACCATCCGGCGCGACGGGTCCGACTCGATGAGCACGCGGCCCGGCTCCGGCTCGCCGACGCGCACGCGGTACTCCGTCGTCCGTCCGGCGAGCGTCATCGTGAACCGATGGACGGTGCCGGCACCGACGCCCCCGGTCTCGATCTCGAGGGGACCGAACTGCGGAGGCAGGAAACGGGGGTGATGCTCGCGGAAGTCGGCGATGTACCGGTACACCCGGCCTGCAGGGGCCTGGATCCGACGCTCCGCTGAGACGCTGATCTTCATGCCGCCACGATCGTCGGTGCCGCTCGGGTGCACATCGGCCCTCCGGCGGGCGGAGCCTACGTCGTTCGGCCTGTTGCGTCGCTGGCGCCCGGGCACCGCACCGCAACCGACCCGGCACCCGATGGGCACGATCCAGGGCCCTCGGCTATACTCGCGGCGTCCGACCGCTGTGAGTCGAACTCGAACATGACAGGACAACGGCAGAGCTTCGGGCCCGGAAGGGTGCTGGCCTGGGTCAGCCTGATCGTGGCGCTGCCATTGCTTGGAGGCGTGGTCGCCGGTCTCGTCGCAGATGGGATCCTGGAGACCTCGCCCCTCTTCGTGTTGAGCGGCCTCGCGATCGGCACCCTCGTCACCGTTCTCTGGCTCCGCGGGTTCATCACGTCGAACGTGGCCCGCATGCGCGGCAGCGAGCCGCCGGTCGGATCGGATCGGGGAGAAACGGCAGACAACCACTGAGCAGTCCCGAGCCCCGCAACCGCCGCAGAACCGGTCAGCCCTGGGGAATCGCCCTCGACCTCGGCATGCGGCTGGGACTCTCGGTCATCATCGGCATAGGCGCGGGCCTCCTCCTGGACAACTGGCTGGGAACCTCGCCGATCTTCACCCTCCTCGGGGTGCTGCTCGGAGTCGCGACCGCCATGTACACGATCTGGGATGTCGCCCGCGACAGCATGAGGTAGACGACAGCACCGGTGCCCAGCTTCGCAACCGAGGAGAGCCTGGTCCACGTCGCGATCGCGGCGGAGGAGCTCTTCCACGTCGGCCCGTTCGTGTTCACGAACAGCATGGTCGGCGTCCTCATCGCCACCGCGATCCTGCTCGCCGCCGCGATCTACGTGTCGCGCAGCCACGCGGTCGTGCCGAGCCGGCTGCAGAGCGTCATCGAGATGCCGATCGAGTTCATGGGCGGCATCGTCCGGGCGCAGGGAGGCGACCGCTGGCGCAGCATCGCGCCGCTCATCCTGACCCTGTTCCTGCTCGTTCTCATCGCGAACTGGGTCGGTCTGCTGCCGGGCGTCGGAACCATCGGCGTGAACTACGTCGACGCGGAGGGCCACGAGGCCGTCCATCCGATCATCCGGCCCGCGTCGGCAGACCTCAACTTCACGCTGGCGCTGGCCCTGATCGCGTTCGTCAGCTTCATCACCTGGGGCATCCGGGCGAACGGCATCGGCGGCTACCTGAAGGAGACGTTCGTCGCCAACCCGGCCTACATGACGCCGATCATGACGCCGATCCACGTCGTCTCCGAGTTCAGCCGCCTCATCAGCCTGAGCATGCGACTCTTCGGCAACGTCTTCGCCGGCGAGGTGCTCCTGGCGGTCATGCTGGCGTTGACCTTCGCCGTCGTGCCGGCGATCTTCCTGGGCCTCGAGCTCGTCTTCGGCTTCGTCCAGGCGCTCGTCTTCGCGCTGCTGACGCTGACCTACATCACGCTCGCGATGGCCGGCCACGGTGGGGGCCACGACGAGGAGCACGACGCACCGCACCACGATGCGGATGACGCGGGCCTGAGCGGCCAGTACGCCGACGCCGGCGCCAGCCGGCCCTGATTCAGCGAATCGAACAACCGGGACGGCTCCCCCCGTGACGCGGAGCACACAGGAGGAATCTCACACGTGGAAGAACTCAGGCACATTGCGGCCGGCCTCGCCATCGGCCTCGGCGCCATCGGCCCCGGCATCGGCCTCGGCATGGGCGTGAGCAAGGCGATGGAGGCCCTCGGCCGCAACCCGGAGGCGTCCGGCGCGATCTTCGTGCCCTACGTCCTCGGCATCGCGCTCACCGAGGCGATCGGCATCTACGCCCTCGTCATCGGCCTGCTCATCCTGTTCGTCTAGGCTGCCGCGAACGTGGGCGAATTCTTCTCCGCCTTCGACGTCAACTGGGTCGGCCTGGGCTTCCAGGTCTTC
>JASLBU010000251.1 GCA_030146365.1 Candidatus Limnocylindria bacterium
CAGCGGCCGGTCGTGCCACACGGCCCAGCAGTACATGGCGACGACCAGCCGGGCCGGGTACCGCACCCGCCGCTCGGGCCCCAGTTCGCGGGCGGCCCGCCGGGCGGCCCGCCGGATCTCGCGGGCCAACCCCGTCCACAGTTCACGGTCCATGCTTGTCTCCTTTCTTGGTGGCAGCCAAGTCGGGGCAAGCATGGGCCCATCAACGGGATAGCGCAATACTCAAACGCCGTGGCGCGAAATCCTGTGCAGTGGCCGGGCTTCGTGCAGCAGGGTACAGGCGCATCACGTTCCCGATCGTTTCGGTTCCATCCAGGTTCCGTCCCGCCCCGGGTCCAGTCTACAATCCCGCCCATGGCACACATCGCCGGACAGACGCGGGACCCGGAACAGGTGATCAGCATCGATCTCGTACTCCAGCGAGTTCTTGCGACCGGCGCTCAGCTGGCTGATCGCCACCGTCCCACGGGCGCCGTTATCGAATCGCAGCAGGATAGTCGCCATGTCCTCGGTACCGATCTCCCGCTCCACGGTGTCCGCGGCCCGCTCCGTGGAGAACGTTTCGACCGGCCCCGTGGGCTGGTGGCGCGCCGGGATGAACGTGGCGAGATCCGCCATCACCTCGGTGATCCGCAGCCCGGTCATGAACGAGACGAGGTCCAGCCAGTGCGAGCCGATGTCGCCCACTGCGCGCAGCGAGCCGCCCAGCTGCGGCTCGAGCCGCCAGTTCCAGTCCGTCTCCAGCAGCAGCCAGTCCTGGAAGTAGTGGCCGCTTACCAGCCGGACGTCCCCGACCGAGCCCCCGGCCACGAGGTCGCGGACATGTTGGTTGAGCGGGTAGAAGCGGATGTTGAAGTTCACGGCGTTCACGCGACCGCTGTCCGCGGCCAACGCCACCAGCTCCCCCGACTGCTCGGAGGTCAACGCCAGTGGCTTCTCGCACACCACGTGGCGCCCCGCGGCCAGGATCTCCTTCACCTGCGGGTGGTGCAGATGGTTCGGGCTGGTGACGTGCACGACCTCGACGCGCTCGTCGCCGAGGAGCTCGCCCAGGTCCGGATACGCCATCGGGACGCCGAGCCGGCGGGCACTGGCGGCGCCGCGCTCGGGCGTGGAGCCGAGGAGCCCGTGGACCTGGACGCCGAGCCGACGGAGCGCCTCGATGTGCACCGTGCCGATGAAGCCGCTGCCGATGACGGCGACGCCGATCTGGCTAGGATGCCTCACCGGCAGTGGCCGTCTAGACGTCTAGATGGCTGAGCAACGAGACGGCAGGCACTTCGGGTCGCGATCGGCACCAACGCATCGTACTTCGGCCTGTCAACCGCAAAAGTTACCGCTCTCCGGGGTCGAAGCCGTATCATCGGTGCATGGAGCCATCGCCACTTGCCGCGCTGCAGGGGGCCGCCGCCGTCCCGGAGGATGCCCTCGACGACCTTGCCACCGTGCTGGCGGAGGTTCGCCGCGGTGGCTCGCGATCGCGCGCGGAGCTGGTCACGCGGACCGGGTTGACCCGCGGGATCGTGGCTCAGCGGGTCGGCGAGCTGCTGGAGCTGGGCCTTGTGGTCGAGTCCGAGGTCGGACCGAGCACCGGGGGCCGACCCCCCCGGCGGATCAGCTTCCGCGCAGATGCCGGCCACCTCCTGGTCGCCGACCTGGGGGCCACGAGCATCGACGTGGCCGTCACCGACCTCGACGGCCGCATCCTGGGTCACCGGGACGAGCCGGCCGATATCGCCGCGGGGCCGGAGGCCTGCCTCTCTCGTGTCGACGATCTGTTCGCGGAGCTCGTGGCGGCGACGCGCGATCTGCCCGGACGGCTGTGGGGCATCGGCATCGGAGTCCCGGGGCCGGTCGAGTTCCGGTCGGGACGGCCGGTCTCGCCTCCAATCATGCCGGGGTGGGACGCCTACCCGGTCCGGGAGCGCTTCGTCGATCGCTACGACGCCCCGGTCTGGGTCGACAACGACGTCAATATCCTCGCGCTCGGCGAGTGGCGATCGGGCATCGCCGCCGGCCACGACAACGTGGTGGTGGTCAAGATCGGGACGGGCATCGGGGCCGGAATCATCTCGAACGGGCGCATCCATCGGGGGACGCAGGGAGCGGCCGGCGACGTCGGGCACATCCAGGTCGTCGACGCCGCCTCGGTCGTCTGTCGCTGCGGCAACGTCGGGTGCCTGGAGGCGCTCGCCGGCGGCGCCGCGCTCGGGCGGGACGGGCAGGCGGCCGCCGCGTCCGGCCGCAGCGACCGGCTGCGGGTTGCGCTGGAGCAGCACGGCACGGTGACCGCGGAGGACGTCGCGCGAGCCGCCTCGTTCGGCGATCCGGTGGCGGTGAGCCTCTTGCAGGCCGCGGGGCATCGCGTCGGCCTGATGCTGGCCAGCGTGGTGAACTTCTTCAACCCGTCGCTGATCGTGGTGGGCGGCGGCGTGGCGCAGAGCGGTGACCAGCTGCTGGCCGCGATCCGCGAGACGGTGTACCGCCGCTCCCTTCCGCTTGCGACCCGCGACCTGGCGGTGCAGCGTTCGTCGCTCGGGGCGCTGGCCGGCGTGGTCGGCGCATCGTCGATGGTGCTGGAGCAGCTCTTCTCGCGCGACTCGCTCGCACGATGGCGCAGTGCCAGTCGCCCCGTGGCCGACCTGACCGCCTGACCCGGCCGCGCTCTATCGCGTCCCTTTTCCCGGGAGATTCCCTCGGCGCGGCGCCGTCGCGAGGGATGGAGCCCCACTCGACGCTGGCGAATGGAGCTACGTCAGTGCGGAGGCAGCGGCCTCGTCCGCGATGACGCGGAAGCGCGGGTGGCGCCGCAGGTAGCTGGCCGGAACCTCCGGCGTCTCCGGACCCTCGAGGGCGGCGCGCAGCATCTCCGCCTTGCGGTCGCCGGTGACCAGCAGCCACATCTCCTCCGCCTCGAGCAGCCGGGCCAGGCCGAGCGTAACCCCCCGCTCCGGTGCGGAGGCGGCCCCGTACCGCGCCGTTGCGACCTCGCGGCTGCGTTCCGCCAGGTCGACCACGCGGGTAGGCGACTCCGCCGTCGAGCCCGGCTCGTTCAGGCCGATGTGCCCGTTCAGCCCCAGGCCAAGCAGCACCAGATCGAGGCCCTCGGCGGCTTCGTCCAGCGCCCGGGCGGCGGCGTCAGGGTCGGCGCCCGAGGCATCCACCACCACGAAGCGCGCCGGCGCCACGAGGTCGATGAGCTCGCGACGGAGGCGCGGACCACCCGCCGCCGGATCATCCGGCCCGAGGCCCAGGTACTCGTCGAGCAGCACCACCGTCGCCTGCGACCAGAGGCCCGCCGGCGACGCGCTCGCCAGCGCGGCGTACAGCGGCGCGGGCGTCTCACCGGTCGGCAGGCACACTCGCAGGGACGGCTGGGCCCGCAGTCGCTCGATGAGGTCGGCGGCGACGGCGCCGGCCCATTCGTCGACCGGGTGGACGGTGATCGACGCTGTCACTCGCCCGCCACCACGACGTCGCTGAAGTCGCCCGATCCGGGATCCTTGAGGATCATCTTCACGCGGCCGTCGGGCAGGATCTCCCGCTTGATCACCACCTTGCCGTCGTACTCCTCGGGCGTGCCGGCGATCCGCGGCGTCTCGCCGCCCCGCCACTCGAACAGGTCGACGGCCTCCCACGCCCGCGACTTCGCGGAGCGGTAGCAGGCGTCCATCACCGCGTTGACGACGTACCCGTCGTACAGCGTCTCCTGGGGCGCCCGTCCGTCGTCGATCGCGTCGAACATGTCGCTGAACATGTCGACGTAGCCCAGCTCGCTGATCTCGTCACCCACCGGGAACAGCCAGCCCGCGCTGGTCTCCGCCTTCTCGGCGACGTAGCCGCCCTGACCGCCGGCGGTGAACATCTCGAAGCCGGTGCGCAGGAAGTGGTTGATCCAGATCGTGCCGTGCGTGCCCGCCACCTCGTCGCGCAGGTCCATCCCTCCCCGGAACGTCCACGACACCTCGAACTGGCCGATGGCGCCCGACTCGAACCGGATCAGGGCGATGGCGTTGTCCTCGTCGGCGATGGGGTGGACGAGCGTGTCGGTGTGGCACATCACCTCCATCGGCCGATTCCCCTTGCCGACGAAGTTGCGGATGATCTCGATGCAGTGGCAGCCGAGATCGATGATCGCCCCGCCACCGGTGAGCCGCCCGTCCCAGAACCAGGCCGAGTGCGGGCCGGGGTGGGTCTCTCGCGACCGCACCCACGTCACGTCACCGAGCGCGCCGTCCTGCACCGCCCTGATCGCCTTCAGCGACTTCGGCGTGTAGCACAGGTCCTCGAGGTAGCCGCCGAAGACGCCGGCTTTCTCGACGGTCTCGAGCATCCGGCGCGCCTCCTCCGCCGTCCGGCCCAGCGGCTTCGTCACCAGCACGGCTTTGCCGGCCGCCGCGGCTGCCGATACCGCTTCTTCGTGCAGGAAGTTTGGCAGCCCGATCACCACGACGTCGGTCTCGGGGTGCCGCACGGCCTCCTCGACGCTGGTCGTGTGCTCGGGGATGCCCCACCGCTCGCTGAAGGCCCGGCCCCGGTCCTCCGAGCGCGAGTACACGACCCGCACCCGGTCCCGGCCGCGCTGCGAGTGCAGCGTGGCGGTGTAGAAGTCGCCGATCAGGCCGGTTCCCAGCATGGTGACGGAGTGGGCGCGCACGTCGGGTCAAACCTCCAGGGGTGGGTGGCTGCGGGATGGGCACCGATTCTAGCCGCGGCCCGGCGACAACCGGCAGGCGAAGGTCTAGCATCGGCGCATGGCCCTTCCGAACGATCCCGACCCGAAGCTCGCCGAGTACGCGCATCCTGAGAAGCTCGTCACCACCGCCTGGCTGGCGGAGCACCTGGACGACGAAGGCTTGGTGGTCGTGGAATCCGACGAGGACATTCTCCTCTACGAGACCGGACACATCCCCGGCGCGGTGAAGGTCGACTGGCACACCGAGCTGAACGACCAGGTCACGCGGGACTACCTTGACGCTGAGCCCTTCGCGGAGCTGATGCGCCAGAAAGGCATCGCGCGAGACTCCACCGTCGTCTTCTATGGCGACAAGAGCAACTGGTGGGCGGCATATGCCCTGTGGGTCTTCAGCCTGTTCGGTCACCCGGACCTGCGCCTGCTGGACGGTGGCCGGGCCAAGTGGGAGGCCGAAGGGAGGCCGATGACGAAGGAGGCACCGGCGCGGCAGCCGGCCGACTACCCGGTCGTGGAGCGCGATGACGCCCGCATCCGGGCCTACCGGGAGGACGTCCTCGCCCACCTCGGGAGGCCGCTGGTCGACGTGCGGTCACCGGACGAGTACACCGGCAAGATGCTGCACATGGCGAACTACCCGCAGGAGGGCGCGCTGCGCGGCGGCCATATTCCCGGCGCGAAGAGCGTCCCGTGGGCGCGCGCTGCGAACGAGGACGGCACGTTCAAGTCGAGGTCCGAGCTGGAGTCGCTGTACCAGGAGGAGGTCGGCCTCGACCCCTCGGACGAGGTGGTGGTCTACTGCCGCATCGGCGAGCGCTCGAGCCATTCGTGGTTCGCGCTGACGCATCTGCTGGGGTTCGAGCACGTTCGGAACTACGACGGGTCGTGGACGGAATGGGGCAACAGCGTGCGCGTGCCGATCGAGCGCGAGGTCGAGGAGCCGACATGACGCCGGGTGCCATCCCGGCGGCGCTCGCCGAGATCCTCGACATGTTCGCCACCTCGCCGCCGCGAGATCGCCTGGAGCTCCTGCTCGAGTACTCGGAGATGGTTCCGCCACTGCCCGAACGCTTCGCCGAGCACCCCGAGCGGATGGAGCCGGTGCCGGAGTGCCAGTCGCCGCTGTTCGTGGCGGCGGAGGTCGACGACGACTGCCGGGTCGAGATCACCGTGGACGCTCCCCGTGAGGCGCCCACGACGCGTGGCTTCGCCGGGATCTTCCATGCGGGTCTGAACGGGCTCGACGCCGACGAGATCCTGGCCGTGCCCGGTGACGTCACGTCCGGGCTGGCACTCAATGACGTCGTGAGCCCGCTGCGCCTGCGTGGCGCGTCCGCGTTGCTCGGCCGCATCCAGCAGCAGGTCCGGGCGCAGGTCGACCGTTGACGCACGGCGATTCGGGGGAGAGACTGCGCCCAAGCAGCGGTGCCCTGCACATGCGTTCGGTGGTGATCGTCAAGACCGCGTCCGGCTCGACCTACGTCCTGTCGGTGAGCGACCCCGGCGTGCACTGGTGCCGGCTCCCCGCGGACGATCGGCGGCTGCCCTGGACAGCGAGCGGCTGGGAGGACGTGATGCCACGGATCGTGCCGGGCGAGCGGCTCCTGATCGGCGACCTTCGGACCTCCCCGGTGACCGATGTCTCGGTACTGCCGGCCTGATCCGGTCCGGCGCCTCACGTTCCAACCGGTCCTGTCGTTCAGTGAGTGAATGGCCCATCATGGGGTCCGGTTCACGCTGGCACCATTGGAGCACCCTTGTCATCTCGCACTGACTGGCTGCTGTTCATCCTCCTCGGCTTCTTCTGGGGAAGCAGCTACATCTTCATCAAGATCGGCGTCGACGCCGGCCTCACGCCGTTCACCCTGGTGAGCATGCGTCTGCTGTTCGGGCTTCTGATCCTCGGCGCCGTCGTGGCGATCGCCCGCGAGCAGCTGCCGAGGCAGGGGCGCATGTACGGCCACCTGGCCGTCCTCGGCGCGTTCAGCGTCGCCATCCCGTTCACCCTGATCACCTGGGCGGAGCGCAGCGTCGACTCCACGATCGCGGCGACCATCACGTCCGCGGTCCCGCTGTTCGTGATCGGCATCGCGGCCTTCGCGCTCCGCGACGAGCCGATCACGCCGAACCGGCTCGTCGGCGTGGCGGTCGGGCTCGTCGGCGTGGCGCTGCTCGTCGGGTTCGATCCCGCCGCGCTGTCGCAGGGCAGCCTGCTCGCGGAGCTGGCGCTCGTCGGAGCGACCGCGTCGTACGCCATCGGCGGCGTCTACGCCCGGCGCATGGTGCGCGGACTGCGGCCCATGATCCCGGCCCTGTTCCAGGTGGCCTTCGCGTTCGTGATGGTCACGGTGCTGGCCTTCGCGTTCGAGCGGCCGTTCGAGGCCCCGATCACCACCGAGACCCTGTTCGCGGTGGCGTGGCTCGGGCTGCTGGGGTCGGGCCTCGCGTACCTCATCTTCTTCCGGCTCCTGGGGCGCTGGGGCGCGACCCGGACCTCGATGGTGGCCTACTTGCTGCCGGTCTTCGGGCTGGTGCTCGGGGCGGCGGTGCTGCAGGAGGCGGTCGATGCGCGGCTGCTGGTCGGCACGGCGCTCGTCATCGGGGGCATCGCGGTCGTGAACTCGCGCTTCGGCTCACGCCCGCTGCACGGTCCTGCGGCTCACCGACCGGAGAGCCTGGTGACCACCGGCGCGAACGCCTCCGCATCGCGGAGCGGCACGACGAAGTAGCTCAGGCCGAGCTCTCTGCGCCGATCCTCGAGCTGCCCCACGATCTCGTCCACGGACCGGATGAGCCGATAAGGGCTGTCCAGCACCTCGCCGCTGGAGCGGAGGCCCGTACGCCGAACCGGAACGGGCGCGACGTCATCGGCCCATGCCTGACAGCCGTCTGGCTGCCTCTGCCAGCGTGTCGCGGCGCTTCGGGAACGCGAAGCGCACCTTCGTCCTGCCGAGCTCCGGACGGGAGTAGAAGGACGACCCCGGCACGGAGGCGATCCCGGGGTCGGCCACCAGCCGCCGGGCGAACGTGACGTCGTCCTCGTCGGTGAGCGCGGCGATGTCCGTCATCACGTAGTACGCGCCGTCGGGCACGAAGGGAACGAGGGCCGTGGCGGCCAGGGCATCGAGCAGCGTGTCCCGGCGCTGCCGGTAACCGGCCGCGAGCTCCACGTAGTAGGTGTCGGGAAGCGAGAGCGCGACCGTCCCGGCAGCCTGCAGCGGCGCGGCGGCCCCCACGGTGAGGAAGTCGTGCACCTTGCGGATGCCGGCGGTCAGGTGCGGCGGCGCGATGACCCAGCCCACCCGCCAGCCGGTGACCGAGTACGTCTTCGACAGCGAGTTGACCGCCACGGTGCGGTCCGCCATGCCGGGCAGCGTCGCGAGCGGGATGTGCTGCCCGGCATACGTGATGTGCTCGTAGATGTCGTCGGTGAACGCGACGACGTCGTGCTCGCGGCACAGGTCCGCGACCAGCTCGAGCTCCGGCCGCGAGAATACCTTGCCGGTCGGGTTGTGCGGGGAGTTCACCACGATGCCCCGCGTGCGCGGTCCGAACGCCGCGCGGAGCTCCTCGCGATCGATCGACCAGTGGGGCTCGTGGAGGGTGACGTAGCGCGGGACGGCGCCGGACAGGATGGCGTCCGGCCCGTAGTTCTCGTAGAACGGTTCGAACACCACCACCTCGTCGCCGGGGTCGAGGATCGCCATCATCGCTGCGATCATCCCCTCCGTCGCACCGCAGACCACCGTCACGTCGGTCTCGGAGTCCACCTTCCAGTCGGGGTAATGGCGCGACGTCTTCGCCGCGATCGCCTGCCGGAAGTCGCGGGCACCCCAGGTGATCGCGTACTGGTTGATGTCTGCGTCGATCGCCGCCTTGGCCGCCTCCTTCAACTCGGGCGGACATGAGAAGTCCGGGAAGCCCTGGGCCAAATTGACTGCGTCGTGCGCCATCGCCAGGCGAGTCATCTCGCGAATGACCGATTCGGTGAAGGACGCCGCCCTGGCGGAGATGGTCGTCATCGGCTCATCATCATCGATCCGCCCGCGCGGTCGCAGTCTGTACGCCTTCGCCGTCGTTGCCGGCCGCGACGGGCCTCTGACATACGTCGGCTTGACGACTCATCTACCGATGGCCGGTGACGGCAACCCCGGTCGCGAGGACCAGAGGCGCTCAACGCAACACGCCAAGGCGGGCCGTCACGTCGATCATGTCGTAAATGTGGCGCTGATCCACGAACACGAAGTTGCGGTCGGGCAGCATGGGTAGGTCCGTCCCGAACGCGGCGTTGAAGATCACCCGGAAGCTGTTGACGGGCGTGATGCCCGGATAGACTCCCAACTCGGCTTCTGAGACGCCCGGCACACGATAGGCTGCCAATATGGAGAATTTCTGCACGAGTTCGTCCTCCGTCGCCTCGATCCAGGCGAACCCTTCCTCATCCCGCGCATACCGCGGGGGGAATGGGCCCTCGTCCGCCTGGATCAGCACGATCGGGCTCTCGTCGTCCGGTCGATCCAGAACCTCATCTAGTAGCTCGAGCATCCGGTCGTTCGTGAACTGGAGCTGTTGTATGTACTCCTCGGCCTCGTCGCGCTCAGCAGCCTGCTCCGGACTCACCCAGCTTCCGTCGGCATTGAATGCGTACGGCGGGTGGGGAAGCAGGAAGTGCGCGAAGATGAATCGCGGCGATTCCGCCGGCGCGCTGGCGAGCTGGGCAAGGGTGCTAAATTGGTAGAGTGAATGGCGCCCATAGAGGGTGGCATACGAGTCCGCGCCGGGCCCGCCTAGCACATTCTCGAGGGCGACGAGCAGCGTGGTGTTGCTGAGGACCGCCCCGAACTCTGTCTGGTTGCCGTAGACGTACACCGCGTCCGCTTCGGAGTTCGTATACGTGGCACCCCGCAGCACGCCAAGGTGCAGGTAGCGGTATCCCCGCTCGTGGACGAAACGCTGGACCGCGTGGCTGCCCTGCAGCGCGCGGTACAGCGGCTTCCAGTCGTCGGGGGCTGAAGCGGCAGCCTCGAGCGCCTCAGCATCGAGGTACTCCATCCCGAGCGTCGAAGCCAGACTGTGCGCCGTCTTGACGTAGTTCGCCGTACTGTGCTCCGCGATTGTGAAACCGCGGCGTTCGAGCTGAGCGAGAAACTGGCTGTTGTCATAGCCGTAGATCCGCGACAGGGCATCCTGGCCGGCGTAGCGGTCGAAGACCAGGTACCAGATGTCGCGGCCCTGACCCGCCGACGGCGGCGCGGATGCCGGGGTACGCGGTCCAACGCTCTCGTTGTGTCCGACGGCTGGGTCGACCACGAATTGGAGGATCGGCACGAGGTTGACCGCGACCAGGATGAGTCCGATGACGTTGAGCACGCCGGTCGCTGTGTGAACATGGGCAGCGGGTGATCGAAGCACGAGCACGATGCCCGCCAGAGCCACGAGCCCCCAGACCGTGAGCAGGTAGCGATGCATACGAAGGAGCTCCTGAGCCGCCTGCCAGATGTGACCGTACGCGAAGAACAACGCGACGACGAGGCTGACCAGGAGCGCCGCTTTACGAACGTCCCGTCCCAAGAGATTCGCTCCGCCAGCGAGCAGTCCGAGAAGTGCGGCCGCCCCGCCGATTGCCGCGGCGAGCGGCAGGTACAGCGGGTCGAGGGTAATCTGCTCCCCGAGGTTCGCCGCGTACAGGTGCACGACCGGAAATGTTGCGACGAGCAGCGGATGGAGCCACCAGGCTTGCATGATGAGCGTCCGGTTGGTCGGCCTGCTGTCGGATGAGGTCATGCGCTCGTGATCGGTACTTTGCCCGGGCCCGAGTCTAGCGTCCGTCGGCCCACCCCCCGATGACGGGCGAGCGCTCGGGGATTCGAAGCGCTGATACGTTCCGCACGCTGCTCGTCGCCGCCACCGGCTGCGTGGTTGGGCTCATCGGCGCAGTGGCCGCGATCCGTCTGGGCGTACGCCTGGACTCCATCTGGGCAGAGGTTCCGGGCGAGATCGGATTCCGCGGGATCGGCATGGCCGCCGCGTACCTCGGGTGCGTGGCCGGTCTCGTCATGGCGGTGCGGCGGATCTCGGAGGCGTCCCTGCGCCGGTGGATGCCGTGGGCCGCGATTGCCCTCCTCGTCACCGTTCGTGCGCTGGTCATTCCCCTGATCGATACGCCCCTGCCCGAGGACAACGATCCGCTCTTCTTGCACGAACTTGCCGTGGGGGTCCTCGATGGCGGCAATTGGCTGGTCGCGCATCGGCCGATGGGGTTCTCAGCAATGCTCGCGACACTGTATGCCGCCTTCGGCATTCATGTGTGGCTGGCGGAGGTCCTGAATCTCACGTTCGCTGTCGTAACGGGCTGGATGCTGCATCGGTTGGTGCTCAACGGATGGGGCACTCGACCGGCGGCGCTTGCCGTTTCGCTCTACGCGGTCATGCCGTCACAGATTCTTCTGGTCACGACTGTCTATACCGAGATCGTGTACTCGGCATTGCTGCTGACCGCGATGCTGGTGGCGGGCCTCGCGGTGCGGAGTCAGCGGGTTGCCGTCGGCCTTGCGAGTGGCGCGGCCCTCGCGGTCTCGCAGTATGTTCGCCCATTAAGCGAAGCCTTCCTCGCGACCTTTGTCCTCGTGCCATTCCTCTTCAGCGCGGGCGTTGCCCGGGCCGCGGCACTCGCGGCGGCCAGCGTGCTGGGGTTCGTTGTCGTGCTCGCCCCGGTTGCGGCGCACAACCTGATCACCCACGGCGACGTGTCACTCGCGACGTCGAGCTACGGCGGGTGGAGCGTCTTCGTGGGGACGAACCAGGAGCACACGGGTATGTTCAACCGCGAGGATCAGGCAGTCCTGCGGGATCTCGAGGGATCAGTCTGGGAGCGCAGCGAGATACTCGGACGCGAAGGAGTCGAGCGTATCGGCCGGGACCCGCGCGGCTTCTTAGAGCTGGCGGTGCGCAAGTTTCGTGTCATGTGGGGAGACGACGCGTATGCCGTCGGCGCTGCCCTGTCGGGCTCGGCTACGCCGGAACCTATTCGCCAGGCGCTCGAGCTCATCAGCCAGACAATGTATGCGGCGGTCGCCGTCGCTGCCGCAGTCGGCCTGTGGCGTGTACGCCGTGGGGCACCGCCAGAGGCACTCCTAGTCGCCGGAGTGATCCTCACCATCGTGGCGGCGCATGCCGTAGTCGAGGTCCAGCCGCGATATCACGCCTACGCCGTTCCCTTACTGTGTGCGATGGCGGCATTGGCGCCGGCCGGTACTGCGGCGACCCGGCTGCACCCGAGGCGTCCTGAGCCGACGGGGTGATGTCATGGACCGATGGCGCACAGTACGAGATCGCGCGGTCTGATACGGGCGTCAGCGTTAGATCGCCGGACTGCCCCCTGGCGCGCTCCCCAGCCGGCATGCCCGCCTCGCAATCCGCCGCACCTCCCCGACTCGGGGGCGGGGCTGTCGAGTCACGGCCCGGGAGTCCCATGGGCTGCCGACGGCTGTCAAACCGAACAACCCTCACTCCCAAAGATGACTCCTCGGGACGACTTCGTGCTCGGTGCGGTGGCTGGGGAGGAAGGATTCGAACCTTCGGTCTCCTGATCCAGAGTCAGGCGCCTTACCGCTTGGCCACTCCCCAACGCGAACGGAGCGCGCGGCCACTCGCGTGGCGGGCTCCGACGCCGGATTCTAGCCCAGCCGGGTCAACCCTCCAAACCGGCGGCGCTCGCCAGGGGGGCGTCTGCGTCGTCGGCGTGCGCGATGTGCCGCAGCTCGCGCCAGATCAGTACGACGAAGAGGGCAGAGCCCGCGAAGCCGAACCAGAAGGGAGCCGTCACGTCGAACTGGCGAGCAAGCAGGCCGCCCACGCCGGAACCGACCACCAGCCCGCCGAAGACGCCGACGGTGTTGACGCTCCCCACCCGGCCCTGGAGCGCATCGGGGACGGCGCGCTGGCGAACGGTGATGGAGGTCGTGCCCCACACGAACGCATGCGCGCCGAAGACGAAGAAGATGCCCATCGCCACGACCTGGGAGGTGGTCACGGCGAGGCCGAGATGCGTCAGCGTTTCTATGACGAGACCGATGCGCATGATGTTCCCCAGGCTGACCCGCCGCGTGATCCACCCGTAGGTGAGCGTGCCCAGGATCCCGCCGGCGGCCGAGATGGTGGTGAGCAGGCCGAACCCGATCTCGCCCATCCCCAGCCGTTGGGTCGCATACAGGACCAGGACCGACCATGCGGCGCCAAACGTGATGTTGAAGATGAAGATGGTCAGCACCAGGGTGCGCACCGCCGCGTGGTGGCGGACCCAGCGCAGGCCCTCGCCGATGTCCTGGCGGATGTGCGTTCGCCTGGCGGAGTCGCCGGGCAGCACGGGAAGCACGACGCGGCTGACGAGAAGCGCGCCTCCCGCGACGAGCAGGGCCTGGGCGATGAACGGGAGCGCCATGCCGGCTGCGAAGAGGGCGGCGCCCAGGGGCGGACCGGCCAGCTGGTTGACGGTGATGAAGCCGGTCTGCAACCGCGAGTTCGCGACGGCGAGGTCCTGGCGCCGCACGATCATCGGCAGCAGCGTCTGGGAGGTGTTGTCGGCGAAGACCTCTGCCGTGCCGAGCACGAACAGGGAGCCGAGCACCACCACGATCGACACGTTGTCGGTGACGATCGACGCCGCCATGACGGCCAGCACCGCCGCCCGGATCCCGTTGACGACGATGACGATCAGCCGGCGGTCGAGCCGATCCGACAGGGCCCCGGCGTACAGCCCGAACAGCAGCGGCGGAAGCCACTGGAGCAGGGCGGCGAGCGCCACCAGCAGTGGGTCGTCCGTCTGGGAGGCGACGAGCAGCGGCCCGGCGGCGATCGCGATCCCGTCGCTCAGGTTCGTGATCCACGAGGAGCCCAACAGCCAGCGGAAGCCCACGCCGAGCCGTGGCGGCGCGGCGATGTCCATCAGGCGGGTCACAGTTCGGCAGGCGCCCTCGGAGGATGCAGCGGCGGCGGTCGCATCGGCGGCAGTCTAGCGACCGCCGGCTCGGGTGCGGCGCGGTCCGCCTCGGTCCGGTGCGGTCGACGTACGGCCGTTGGTCACGCCGTGCCTAGTCCGTCCGGTCACTCGCCGGCCGAGCCCGCGGCCGGTACGGTCATGACCCAGGCGATCACGCCGGCAATGAGCTCGAGACGGAAGGGACCCATGCAGCAGCCACAACCGCGCCAGTGGCGCCGATACGGGTTCGGCGGTCCTCCGCAACCGTGGGAACACGACGCCATGCGCGACCTGGACCGCCTCTCGACCTCGTACTACGTGGACATCCTGGAGTCCCAGCGCGCGATCTTCGGGATGCGTCCTGCGGCCGACGTCCGGACCCGCGTGGAGGACCTCCTCGCCACAGCCACGCGGCACAAGCACGAGATCGACTACACGCTGCGGCACTGGGCGACGCCGGTGGAGCGCGCGCGGGTGGAGGATCGGCTCCGGTCGCTGATGCGCATCGGGATGCGGCTCCGCGAGCTTCGTGACGGCGCGCTGGCGGCGGGCGTGACGGTGGGGGTTGCCGCCGAGCGGAGCTGACGGCCCGGGCATGACCCCCGGCGGCGGCTCCGCGGACCGCTGGGGGAACCGAGCGGCGAGGTCGGAGCCGTTCAGGCAGCGAAACTTCCCGTTGGTTCCCTGGCCGTAGCCCGAGTGCGGCCGCCAGCCCGCCGTACACTCGGAGGCATGCCGCGCAATCCCACGCTCGCCGACGTCAACGAGGCACGAGCTCGCCTGCGAGAGATCGCGCTCCACACTCCCCTGGAGCCGAGCCGCGAGCTTGCCGAGGAGCTCGGCGCCGCCGAGGTGCGGCTCAAGCGCGAGGATGTCCAGCCGACCGGGGCGTTCAAGACCCGCGGCGCCCACAACAAGGTGGGCATCCTGGCCGAGGCACGACCGGAGTCGGCGCTGGTCACCGCCAGCAGCGGCAACCACGGGATCGCGGTGGCGACGGCCGCGGCACGCCACGGCATGCGCCTCACCGTGCTGGTCGGCCGGGCGATCTCGCCGGCCAAGCTGGAGCGCCTGCGGGCATTGGAGACGGGGCGCATCACCATTGAGCTGTTCGGGAACGACACCGACGACGCAGAGGCCGAGGCGCGTCGCCGCGACGACGCCGGCCACGCGGTCTACGTACCGCCGTACAACGATCCGGAGGTGATCGCCGGTCAGGCGACGGTCGGAAGCGAGATCCTCGACGAGTGGCCCGAAGTCGACACGATCGTGGTCCCGATCGGCGGCGGCGGGCTCATCGGCGGCATCGGCCTGTGGGCCAAGGCGATGAAGCCCGGACTGCGGCTCATCGGCGTGCAGCCGGCGGCATCACCGCCCATGTACGCCCACTTCGCCACGCGATCCACGGACCCGATGCCGATCGCGCCGACGCTGGCCGATGGCGTCGCCGGCAACATCGAGCGCACGAGCATCACCTGGCGGCTCTGCCGTCAGCTGGTCGACGAGGTCGTGATCGTCGAGGAGGACGACATCGCGGATGCCATGCGCTGGTCGCTCGAGGTGCCCCACATCCTGCTGGAGGGCAGCGCCGTCCTGGGCATCGCCGCGCTGAGGACTCGCCGGTTCGACGCCACCGAGCGCAAGGTGGCCGTCGTCAC
>JASLBU010000067.1 GCA_030146365.1 Candidatus Limnocylindria bacterium
GTCGCGGAGGGCCAGCAGCAGCTGCTGATGACGGTCGGCGCGGGCGTAGTCCGTGTCCACCGCGCGATGGCGTGCGAAGCACAGGGCGTGGTATCCATCGAGGTGATGGACGCCGGCCCCGATCGTGCACCCGCTGTCGGCAAGCGTGTAGGGCGTGGCGACGGTCACGCCCCCCACCCAGTCGACCGCCTGGCGGAACCCGTCCATGTCGACCATGACGTAGTAGTCGATCGGCACGCCGAACACCATGCTCATCGCGCCGCGCATGGCGGCCGGACCCAGGATCGGTGCGATCGCATTGGCCTTGCCGCCCCAGATCGTTCCGTCCGGCATCGGAATGTCGCTGGAGTCGCGGGGGAGCGAGAACAGCGCCACGTGACTGCCATTGGATGCCACGCTGACCAGGGTGATCGCGTCCGTTTGCCATGGCTCGCCCCGGCCGCGACGCGTTCCGCTGCTGTCGGACCCCAGCAACAGGATGTTCACGCGACCGTCGGCCCAGGCGGCTGGCTGGGGCACGGGCGTCGGCGTGGGGGAGGGCGTCGGCGTAGGCGTCGGCGTGGCCGTGGGGCGGGGTGACGGCGTGTTCGTGGGGCTCGGGCTCGGTGTCGGGGTGGCGGGGATGGGGCTCGCGGTGGGCGAGGGAGACGAGGTCGCCGATGCCAGGTCAAGCCGTTCCGTGCCGACGGCAGCCCAGAGCACCACGGCGCAGATGACCACGACGGCCAGCCCAGCCGCCCAGAGACCTCGGTGAGTGAGCGCCGCCTGCTGAAGCCCCGCCAGCCTGCCGCCACGCGTCGAGCGCAAGTCCATCGTCAAAGACTATCCTGCCCCGACGGCCTGCGAATGGGCCGGCGGTCCCATGACACTCGACCACCGCCGAGGAGCCGGAACTGATCGCCCGCGGGGCCTAGCGAGGTCGCTGCAGCTGGCTGGCGATCTGGCGGAGCAGTGCGTTGGTCTCCCGCTGCTCCCGCAGGAGCTGTTCGATCAGGGCGTCGAGCGGTGCACCGGCCGGGCTGGGGGCGAGGGTCTCGCCGCTCCTCGCTTCACGGTACGAGCGGTCCCAGGCGTCCCGCAGCCCCGCCGCGCGCGCGGCGGCCTCGCGAATCAGACGCGCACCCGGCTGCTCCTCGGGTCCCCGCCCCGGGTGGTCCGCCGGACCAGCGCCTTCGGCCGATCCTCCGGGATGGGACCGATCTTCGCTGAACATCGCCACGTGCGGACCAGCCCCCAGGCGCCCGGTGGGGCGGTTCGTCATCCAGCGCCTGCCGCGCCACCAGGCGAGACCAACGACGGCCGTCACGAGCAGTGCGAGAGCACCCGAAATCGCGAGGGCGCGCATGAAGTGGCCCTCGAACCCCGTCGCGACGTCTCTCACGATGTCTTCGATCATGTGCACCACTGCTGCAGACCCCGTGCCGTCGCACTCTATCCATTGCGACGCGGGCGCTCGAACTCCGTTGTCGGCGGCGATGATTCCAGCGCTCAGGCGGCGTCCTACTGATGACGCCGAACCCACGGCGGTACCCAATCCGAAGGAGTGACCGATGATCAGGCCCAAGGTGTATCCGTGTCTCTGGTTCGACGGCAATGCCGAAGAGGCGGCTGCCTTCTACACCTCGCTCGTGCCGGACAGCCGCATCGAGAAGGTTTCGCGCTCGCCCGCGGACACGCCCAGCGGGCCCGCCGGCATGGTGCTTCTCGTGGACTTCAGGCTGGGGGGTCAGCACCTGCAGGCCCTGAACGGCGGTCCCGACTTCAAGTTCAACGAAGCGATGTCGTTGGTCATCGAGTGCGGGGATCAGGCTGAGGTCGACCGCCTCTGGACTGCGTTCACCGCGGACGGCGGTGAGCCCGGGCCATGCGGCTGGCTCAAGGACCGCTTCGGCCTGTCGTGGCAGATCGTGCCGAGCGAGCTGAACGAGATGCTCGACGCGCCGGACCCCGACGCCGCCCGGCGGGCAATGGAGGCCATGCTGCAGATGGGGAAGCTCGACGTGGCCGAGCTGCGCCGAGCCTTCGAGGGTCGGTAACATCCGGACGTGGAGGTGGAAGTCGACGAGTTCGTCATGGTCATCAAGACGGCCGAGTTCGCCGCTTCCACCGCGTTCTACCGGCATGTGCTCGGCTACCGACCACGGACGGTCCGGTTGACAGGTTCGGCCGGTCCACGGACACTGAACGGGTTGCGGCACACCGGCCCCCCGTGGCCCGGGAGCGCAATTATTTCATCCACGCCTATCGCGGCTGCCTGCCCCTCGGGGGTTGGGCCCGGTTCGACAGACTCTCCGGTCAGGGTCACTGTTTCACCGGGCGGCCGCTCCCCTCGTATCGTCTGCGCCTGACCGGGCCTGCTGCGGCAGGTGCGCCGATCCGTCAGGAGCATCATGTCCTTCTCCGAACTCGGGCTGCGTCCCGAACTGCTGCGTGCGGTCGCCGATTCCGGCTACGAGACGCCCACCCCCATCCAGCGCGAGGCGATTCCGGTGATCCTCGCCGGTCGCGATCTCATGGCCGGCGCCCAGACCGGCACCGGCAAGACGGCTGCATTCGTGCTGCCGATCCTCCAGCGGCTCCACGCGGCGCCGGCGAGCCTCGATCGGCGGGCGGTTCGCGCGCTCGTCCTCGTGCCGACGCGCGAGCTCGCGCTGCAGGTGGAGGAGAGCGTCCGCACCTATGGAGCGCACGCTCCGCTGCGGTCAGTGGTCGTCTACGGCGGCGCCAGCCTGCCCGACCAGGTCCGCGAGCTGGAGGCCGGAGCCGAGATCGTCGTCGCCACGCCCGGCCGCCTGCTGGACCTCGTGTGGCGGGGCACCATCGACTTCGGCTCCGTGGAGTTCCTCGTTCTCGATGAGGCCGATCGGATGCTCGACATGGGGTTCATCGACGACATCCGCACGATTATCTCGCTGCTTCCCGAGGAGCGACAGAGCCTGCTCTTCTCGGCCACTTTCCCCGACAGCATCAAGCGCCTGACAAAGACGCTGATGCGAAACCCCGTGAGCGTGCAGGTCACACCGCGGAATTCCGCCACGACCCAGGTCGAGCACGTCGTGCTTCACGTGGAATCGGAGCAGAAGCGCGACGT
>JASLBU010000014.1 GCA_030146365.1 Candidatus Limnocylindria bacterium
GGCGGCGATCGAGGAGGGCGACGAGGGTTCCATGCCCTATGCGGTCAGTCACCTTCCGCAACTCGAGCTTTGGAGCGGAAACTGGCAAGCCGCCGAGCGGTGGGCCACCGAGCACGTGGAGCTCGCCGAGCGGACGGGCCAGGCGAGCCAGCGGCGCCAGGCGATCTACAACCTCGCTCAGGTTCACGCCCACCTGGGTCGTGTCGACGAGGCGATCCACGAGGCGGAACAGGCGCTGGAAGAGGCCACCGCCGCCAGCGACGACTGGGACGTCTGGACCCTGTCTGCGGTCCTCGGTTTCACGGCCCTCTCGATCGGCGATCACGAAAACGCCGTCACGCACCTCGGCCGGTCCGTGGCCATCGGCGTGAGGATGCAGGATGGGGAACCCCGCCGCCAGGCCGGCGACTACGCCGAGGCGCTGGTTGCCGTCGGGCAGCTGGAGGAAGCGTCGCGCATGGCCGAGGAGTACATCTCGCGCGCAACGATCGCCGGCAACGCCATGCTGCTCCCCAACGCCCTTCGCGCTCGGGCCCTGATCGCGGCCGCCGAGCAGCGCTTCGAGGATGCGGTCGTCGCCATCGAGGAGGCGCTCGCCGGGCACACACGCGTCGATGTCCCGTTCGATCGGGCGCGCACGTTGCTCGCCGCCGGGCAGATCCGCCGCCGGGTCGGTGAGCGGCGCGCCGCGCGCGACGCCCTCGAGGAGGCGCACGAGACCTTCGCTCGGCTCGGCGCTCCGCTCTGGCAGCGAAGAGCGGAGGATGAGTTGCGCCGCATTCCGATCAAGCGGCGCGCCGGCGAGACGCTCACGGAGGCGGAGGCCCGGGTCGCCACCATGGCCGCCGAGGGCAAGTCGAACCGCGAGATCGCCCAGGCGCTGTTCGTCAGCGTCAAGACAGTGGAGGCCAACCTCAGCCGCGTCTATGCCAAGCTCGGCATCCGCTCGCGCGCCGCCCTGGCAACGCGTATGGCGCGTTCGGCGTCGGAGGTCGCAGCGCCCAAACTGTAGGGGTTTCTCCGATGCGGACCGCAACGGTCGCTCGTACGGTCGCTCCATGCGGTGACCGCGGTGTTTGGCTGCGCAACGGAAGGAGAACCTCATGAAGCTCGGGCCCACGGCGATGCGGCGATATGCGGTGCTGGCCGTCGGCTTGGCCTTGCTGGCGGCATGCGCGGCCGAGCCGGCTGACAGCAGCGCCACGGGCGGTCAGATGCGGCCGAACGGTTCGGCTTCAACCGAGCGGGCGGATGAGGCACCGAGCACAGTGCCCGGCTCCGGAACAACTGAAGGACCGGAGGATGCCGTGCGGGAGTACTTCGAGGCCGGCGTGACGATGGACAAAGCCCGAACCCTGGAAGTCGTGTGTTCCGCTGACGCGGAGCAGTTCGAGGAGGCCGAGCCGATCGAGAACCAGCGGATCACGTCGTACTCGATTAGGGCAAGCCGGGAGGTCTCGGGCGGCCTCGCGCAGGTGACCGTGGACTACGTGGACGCCAGCGGCACCACGGACACCGTGGAGGTTCCGGTCCTGGAGGAGGCCGATGGCTGGAACGTCTGCTTCAGCGAAGGCTATCGGCTGCCCGGAGCCTGATCTCGTCCACGAGGGAGCCGCGGCCCAAACTCTAGGGGTTCCTCGGATGCGAGCGCCGGGGGGCGCCGATACGGTCGGCGCATGAACCAGCCACGACTACCACGCTACGGCACCATTCCGGTGGTCCTTGTCCTCGTTTCGCTCATCCTCGGCGCCTGTGGCGGGCAACCGGGAGCCGCCGGCGGCCCCGGAGACGGCGAGGGGAGCGGCGACTTCTGCCTGAACGTCGCGGCCCTCGAGATCGCCATGCGGGAGGATCGGCCCGGCATCCAAGCGGTGCTCGAGTCTCAGACCCCTGCCGGATTCGAGGAGCAGGTCGCCGTCATCGGCCAGTTCATCGAGATCGTCGAGGAGGGGGGCGACCCGCACCAGGACGCCGACTTCCTCGATGACTACGACAACGCATGGAACGACCTGCGTGACCATTGCGGCCTTCGCGGTCAGGAGGGCTGACCCAATGACGGACGACGCCGGCTGGGGCACGTATCTCGTCGAGCACTACTGGCCCGGCGTGACCGCCGAGGAATTCATATCGGCTGCCGATCGAGTGCGCGCCAGCGCGGACGACCTCACCTCAGCCGGACAGCCCGTCCGCTATCTCCACGCCACCTTGGTGCCGGAAGACGCTGCCGCCTTCTGCGTGCTCAGCGCGGCATCGCGTGACCTGGTGGCGCAGGTGTACGCGCAGGCACACGTCACCTTCGAGCGCATCGTCGACGCCGTAGAAACCGAGCCTCTGCGGGAGGCCGAACCGTGATGGCTCGGCGCCACACCAGTTCTTATTGACCGTCCGGGGAATCGGGTCTTGCCCCGCGGCTCCGGCCATTCGCACGATTGCTTCGCCACTCGGTCTGACGACACAGGAGGACATCATGCTTTCCCGATTCTCGACACCAAAGGGGCGTCGTCTCGTCCCCTTGATCATGGCCATGGTTCTGGCGATGACCGCCGGCACGGCGCTCGGCGGGCACTTCGCCACCGCGGTGAAGAGCTACACCGGCTGTCTGAATGCCGGCACGATCGTGCAGGTCGCCGAGGGCAATGCGCCGGCCAAGAGGTGCGCGAACAACCAGGTGGAGGTTCATTTCTCCGGAGGCGATATCACGGCCATCACGGCGGGCACCGGGTTGATGGGGGGCGGTGACAACGGGGCGGCGGCACTGAGCATAGCGCCCGCCTACCAGCTGCCACAGGCCTGTGCGACAGCCCAAGTGGCCAAGTGGAATGGCACCGGCTGGGGATGCGCCGCCGACGACAGTGCGGCCTACACCGCCGGCACCGGTCTGGATCTCAACGGGACCGAGTTCAGCCTCGAGGGCGACTACCAGCTCCCACAGGGTTGCGAGCGTGGCGAGGCCGTGGCGAGGGTACCGGGCCTCAGCGCCGGCCTCGACCAGTGGGGCTGCCGGCAGTACGCGCAGGCAAGCGACACCTGCCCGTCCGGTCAGTTCGCCCGCGCCACCGGCTCCGACGGTTCGCTCGTGTGCGCGGCGCCCTCACAGGCCTCCGCCGGCGTCACCGTGTACCAGAAGGCCCATCCGAGCAGCTGGGTCGATATCCCGCAGGGCTCGCTCGTGGACATCCTCTCCCTGTCACTGCCGGCGGGAACGTATCTGGTCACCGCGACCGGGTCTCTTGCCGACGACTCGGGTACGGCCCATGGCGACCAGGAGGTCAGCTCGGGGTGCGACCTCAGGGATGGCGCGAATTCCGTCCTGTCCGATCCGGTCCGGGAGGATGGCAACGGGACTTCCGGTCCAAATGGACCGCAAGGTTCGATCGCGATCAATCGCGCCGTCACGCTGAGCGCGCCGGGCGTCGTCAGGATGATCTGCCAGAGCTCCGGCAGTGACGTCATCTGGCATCCCCACATGACGGCGGTCGTTGTGGAGACGCTGATCACGCAGTGACCAGGGCGGGTCCGTCAGCATGAGCGGGCGGACCCGCCGCGGCCTGGTGGTCGCCCCAACGAAGCACATGCCTGCCCGAGCGGGAACCGGATGCCGTCGGCTTGTCCGATCGGCGCAGGTGTAAAGTATCGGCCTTCCCTGATGAGAAACGCCCCACGCGGGCTACCGAGCAGGAGGACCCGATACCGATGGCGCGAACCGTCCGCGCGGCGCTGCTCCAGGCGGAGTGGACCGGCGACAAGGAGTCGATGATCCAGAAGCACGAGAAGTACGCGCGCGAGGCCGCGGCCGAGGGCGCGAAGGTGATGTGCTTCCAGGAGCTCTTCTACGGCCCGTACTTCTGCCAGGTGCAGGACCCCCAGTACTTCAGCTACACCGAGCACATCCCGAACGGCCCGACCACGAAGCGGATGCAGGAGCTGGCCAGGGAGACCGGCATGGTGCTCATCGTGCCGATGTACGAGGAGGACGAGCAGACCACCGGGATCTACTACAACACCGCCGCGGTCATCGACGCCGATGGCACCTATCTCGGCAAGTACCGCAAGACGCACATCCCGCATGTCAAGGGGTTCTGGGAGAAGTACTACTTCCGCCCGGGGAACACCGGCTACCCGGTCTTCGATACCGCGGTCGGCAAGGTCGGCGTCTACATCTGCTACGACCGTCACTTCCCCGAGGGCGCGCGGGCCCTGGGCCTGAACGGGGCGGAGCTGGTGTTCATCCCATCGGCCACGTCGCGGGGCCTCTCGGAGTACCTGTGGCGCGTCGAGCAGGTGTCGCACGCGCTGGCCAACGGGTACTACGTCGGCACCATCAACCGGGTCGGCATCGAGCCGCTCGGCGACGACGACTTCTACGGCCAGTCCTACTTCGTCGACCCGCGGGGCCAGTTCGTCGGGGACGTCGGCGATCCGCACGAGGAGGAGCTCAT
>JASLBU010000180.1 GCA_030146365.1 Candidatus Limnocylindria bacterium
GAGGGCGACATCCGTATCGGCGAAGTCGTCGTTGATCTCGTCCATCTCCTGGAGCCGGTCGTAGGGAACGTTCGCCTCGGCGAGGAGCACGTTCATGTGCCCCGGCATGCGGCCGGCGACCGGGTGGATGGCGAACTGCACATCGACGCCCTTGCTGACGAGCAGGTCCATGAGCTCGCGGACCGGGCCCTGCGCCTGCGCCACGGCCATGCCGTATCCCGGCACGATGATCACGCGCTTGCCGTAGGCCATCAGGACCGCCGCATCCTCCGCGCCGATCTCGCGCAGCTGCTCCTCCGCCTCCGCCCCGGCCGCGACCGTGTCGCCGCCCGTGCCGAACCCGGCGAACAGGACGTTGAACAGCGATCGGTTCATCGCCTTCGTCATCAGCTGGGTGAGGATCGCGCCGGACGCGCCGACGAGCGTGCCGGCGATCAGCAGGGCGTAGTTGTTCAGCACGAAGCCGGTGGCCGCGACCGCGATGCCGGTGTAGCTGTTGAGCAATGAGACGACGACGGGCATGTCGGCGCCCCCGATCGGCATGGTGAGCTGCACCCCGAGCACCAGTGCGAGCCCGACGAAGAGCACGAACAGGGGCACGCTGGGCTCGATGGCCGTCAGGTAGATACCGATGCCGATCAGCGCCACCGCGAGCGCGGCGGTCACGATCTGCGAGCCGGGATACTTCACCGGACGCGCGGCGATGACTCCCTGGAGCTTGCCCCAGGCGACGATGGAGCCCGTCAGCGAAACGGAGCCGATGATGGCGCCGAGCAGGGTGGCGATGATGAATGCCAGCGGCAGCAGCTCGCCAGGGTGCAGCTCCGTGTCACGAAGGAACTCCACGACCGCCACGAGTGCCGCCGCCCCGCCGCCTGCACCGTTGAAGATGGCGACCATCTGGGGCATCGCGGTCATCGGCACGCGCTTCGCGCCGAGCCACCCGGCCACGGATCCGATGGCCACGCCGGCCACGATGATCCACCAGTTCTCGAGCATGCCCTCCGTGGTGAAGAAGGTCCACGCCACCACGAGGGCCATGCCCGCCGCGCCGAGCAGGTTGCCGGTCCGGGCCGTGCGGGGGCTGGCGAGGAACTTCAGCGCCAGGATGAACGTGACCGCGGCTACCAGCCAGACGAAGTAAGTCGCGACCTGAAGGCCGTTCAGCTCTTCCATCTATCGGTCTCCCGGCCGCTTCTTGAACATCTCGAGCATGCGGTCGGTGACGACGAAGCCGCCGACGACGTTGATCGTGCCGAAGATGACCGCGACGAGCGAGATGACGATGGCGATCGGGCTGGAGGCCGTCGCGGCCACCAGCATGGCCCCCACGACGATGACACCGTGGACGGCGTTCGCGCCGCTCATGAGCGGCGTGTGGAGCATGGTCGGCACCTTCGACACGACCTCGTACCCGACGAACGCGGCGAGCACCAGGATGAAGAGGGCCGACAGCAGCTCGAAGGTCGTGAGCTCCATCGGGTCAGGCGTCCTTTGTCTGTGCCGATGGCGCCACGGAGGTCGCCTCAGTGGTGGTGGGAGCGGGCGCCTGCGGGGCCGGCGGCGCGGCCACCGGCTCGATGCCGAGGGCCTTTGCGGTGGCCTCGTGGACGACGTTGCCACCGTGGGTGATCGTCGCGCCCTTCGTGATCTCGTCGGAGAAGTCCAGGTCGACCGTCCCGTCGGACATGAGGTGCTTCACGAGGGTCTGGATGTTCTTCGCGTACATCTGGGCCGCGCTGCCCGGCATGGTGGCGGGCAGGTTCGTGATGCCGATGAGCGTCACCCCGTGCTTCACGACCTCTTTCCCCGGCTCGGTACCCTCCACGTTGCCGCCCATCTCGGCTGCCATGTCAACGATGACGGAGCCGGGCTTCATGCTCTTCAACATCTCCTCCGTGACCAGCTTCGGCGCGGGCCGGCCCGGGATGAGCGCGGTGGTGATGATGAAGTCGGCCTCCTTCACGCGCTCCGCGATGAGCGCTGCCTGGCGACGCTTGTAGTCCTCGCTCATCTCCGTGGCGTAGCCGCCGGCGGTCTCGGCCTTGGCCTTCTCCTCGTCGGTCATCTCCACCTCGATGAAGGTGCCGCCCAGGCTCTGGACCTGCTCCTTCACGACCGGGCGGACGTCGGTCGCCTCGACGACCGCTCCCAGCCGTCGCGCCGTGCCGATGGCCATCAGGCCGGCCACGCCGGCGCCCATGATGATCCCGCGAGCCGGCCGGATCGTCCCGGCCGCGGTGGTCAGCAGCGGGAAGAACTTGGGAAGTCGCTCGGCGGCGATGATCACGGCCTTGTAGCCGCCCACGGTCGCCTGCGAGCTGAGCGTGTCCATGCTCTGCGCGCGCGTGATGCGCGGGATGGCGTCCATGCTGATGGCGGTCACGCGGCGGCTGGCGAGCTTCTGGGCGAGCTCCGGTTTCGCCAGGGTGCCGAGCGTGCCGATGAGGATGGTCCCCTCTCGCAGCATCTCGACCTCCTCGTCGGAGGGTCGCCCAACGCGCAGGACCATGTCGGCCTGTTCGTAGAGCGCGGCGGCATCCGGCACGATGGTGGCGCCCGCTTCCGCATAGGCCGCATCGAGGTTCCCGGATGCGTCTCCGGCGCCGGACTGCACGAGCACCTGGGCTCCGTCGCCGACCAGCTGAGCGACGATCTGCGGGGTGAGGGCGACGCGCGTCTCGCCAGGGGCGGTCTCGCGCGGGACGGCGATCTTCATCAGGGCGGTACTCGATCCGGGGGGCATTCACGCACCGAACCGCCGCAGCTCGAATGGCGCGTGGCGGTTCGGGAACGCGAGTGTAGCAGCCCGCGCGCCGGCTCGGCGACCCGTGCGGATCAGCGACCGAGCGGTCGCCGCGAAGGCCGATCGGGTAGCCTGACCCGGCGGCGCGTCATCAGGGGCGCGGTCGCCAGGAGGAGGCTGCCGGCCCGGATGTCACTCGTCATCGACTCGGTCACCAAGCGCTTCGGCGACGTGCTGGCGCTCGACCGCGTCAGCTTCAGCGTGGAGCCCGGACGGATCTTCGGGCTGCTCGGCGCCAATGGCGCCGGGAAGACGACGAGCATGCGGATCGTGCTCGACATCCTGCGAGCCGACGAGGGCCGGGTGACCTGGCACGGAGACGAGAACACGGCGCTTCCGCGTCGCACGTGGGGCTACCTGCCCGAGGAGCGCGGCCTCTATCCGCGCATGCAGGTCGGGGAGCAGCTGCGCTTCTTCGCCTCCCTGTACGGGGTGCCGCACGCTGAAGCCCGCCGCGTCATCGGCGACTGGCTCGAACGATTCCGGATCCCGGACTACCTGGACCGCAAGGTCGAGGAGCTGTCGAAGGGGAACCAGCAGAAGATCCAGTTCATCGCGGCGATTCTTCACGACCCCGACGTGCTGATCATGGACGAGCCGTTCACCGGGCTCGACCCCGTGAACGTGCGGCTCCTCAAGGAAGCCTTCATCGAGATGCGCGACCTCGGCAAGACGCTGATCTTCAGCACCCACCAGATGGAGACCGTGGAGGAGCTGTGCGAGGCGATCGCGATCGTGGACCGCGGCCGGGTTGTCGTGGCCGGGCCCGTTCGTGATGTGAAACGCGCCATGAACCGCCAGGTCGTGCGGCTCTCCACCGACGGCGACGGCCACGGCGCGGCCTGGCTGGCCGAGCTCACCGGCGTGGAGGTCACCACGACGCGGGCCGACTACGTCGAGGTCCATGTGCCGGCCGACCGCGACCCGGAGTCGATCCTGCGGGCGGCGCTGCAACGGGGCGACCGCGTCACGCGCTTCGAGATCAGCGACCCGAGCCTCGAGGAGGTATTCGTCGCGCACGTCGGACGGCGGGCGGTCAGCGAGGAGGACGAGCATCTGGCCGGCGCAGCACCGGCAGGGCAGCGATGAGCGACATCTTTCCGAACGCCCTCCACGTGGCGAGGCGCGAATATCTCTTCCGCGTCCGCGGACGGGCCTTCCGCATCACCACCCTGCTGCTGGCCGTCGCGGTCCTGGCCATCACCCAGGTGCCGACGATTCTCGGCGCCCTGGGCGTCGCGGACCCGCCGGAGCTGGCCGTGGTGAACCGGGCGGACGGCATCGCGCCCGACCCGGTCACGACGCTCCAGGCGGCGCTCATCGTGGGCAGCGACCCCCAGGCGGCGCTGAACGGGGAGGAGCCCGTGGTGGACCCGGACGCGCCCCGCCCGCGGGTGCGGGGAACCGAGGACGAGGATGGCGCCCGCGCCGAGGTCCGCGAGGGCGACCTGGACGGACTACTCATCATCACTCGCGGGGATGACGAGGAGCTCGGCTTCGAGTACGTAAGCTCGTCCGGTCCGACGAATCAGACCCGGATCATCGTGCAGAGCGCCGCGACGTCGATGGCCATCGCCGACCGTCTGGGCCGGGCGGGGATCTCCACCGGCGAGCAATCGGCGCTGTTCGCCGCTGTGGCCTTCGAAGTCACCGCGGCCGATCCGGACGACGCGCGGTCCGACGAGGACTTCGGAGGCGCCTTCATCCTCGCCTACGCGCTGGTGATCCTGACCTTCATGGCGATTCTGACGTATGGCAACTGGGTGGCCCAGAGCGTCGCCGAGGAGAAATCCGGACGGGTGATGGAGCTGCTCATCACGGCCGCCACGCCGCGGCAGCTGCTCACCGGCAAGGTGCTCGGCACCGGTGCGGCCGGGTTGACGCAGTACATCGTGATCGTCGGCGCCCTCGTGGTGGGCCTGGTGGCCGGGGGCCCGGCGTCGGAGGCGCTCGGCGCCTCGGGCAACCTGCCGTTCGAGCTCCCCGAGGTGGGTGTGCTCACGCTGCTCGCCTTCTTCGTCTTCTTCCTGCTGGGCTTCATCCTGTACGCAACGCTGTACGCGGCCGCCGGCTCGATGGTCAGCCGCATCGAGGACGTCCAGCAGGCGGCGGGACCGCTCCTGTTCCTCGCGATGGCCGGTTACTTCGCCGCCTTCACCGGGCTGAACGACCCGGACGCGCGCTGGGTGCAGGTGCTCTCGCTGGTTCCCTTCTTCAGCCCGTACCTGATGCCGGCGCGCATGCTGCTCACCTCCCCGACGCCCGCCGAGATCGGCATCGCCATCGGGCTCCTGGTCGTCACGCTGCTCGCCGCCATCTGGCTGGCATCCCGGATCTACAGCGCCGGGGTCCTGATGTATGGCCAGCGCGTGGGCCTGCGCACCATCCTCCGCGCCACCCGCGTCTCACGCTGACCCGCGGCCGCTGGACACGTCGGGTACCGTCGCGTGGTGAGCAGCACTGCGGTGGCCGTCGGCGAAGCGTCCATAGAGCTCGTCCGCGGAGACATCACCCGCCAGGCCGTCGACGCGATCGCCAACGCGGCGAACGCGGCGCTCCGCGGAGGCGGTGGCGTCGACGGCGCGATCCACCGGGCAGCCGGTCCGGGACTGCTGGCGGAGCTCCGGGAACGCTATCCGGACGGCACACCGACCGGGACGGCGGTCGCGACGGCCGGCCACAATCTGCCCGTCCGCTGGGTTTTCCACGCGGTCGGCCCGGTCTGGCAGGGCGGTGGGAACGGCGAGGACCAGCTGCTCGCCGGCGCGTACCGATCATGCCTCCAGCTCGCGGACGGGCTCGGTGCCTCGAGCGTGGCGTTCCCCGCCATCAGCATGGGCATCTACGGGTATCCCCCGCACCCGGCGGCGCGCGTCGCGGTTCGCACGGTGGCGGCGCATCTCGACGGCCAGACGAGCGTGAAGGTGGCGCGCTTCGTGCTGTTCAGCGAGGACACCTACGAGCGATTCGCCGATGCCCTCGCGGAGGTCGGCTGAGCCGCGCACCCAGGACGCGCATCGGCGCACACGACGCAGGCCGACGACGCACGCACCGCCGCATCGGCGCAGTCCAAGCGGGTAGGATCAGATTCGTGGAGGGCATGGCGCAGGACGCCGTCATCAGCACCCGGGGCCTCACGAAGCACTACGGCTCGGTGGCCGCCCTCAGCGACCTCTCGCTCGACGTGCGCCGAGGCGAGATCTTCGGCTTCCTCGGGCCGAACGGCGCCGGCAAGTCGACCACCATCCGCACCCTGCTGGGCTACCTCCACGCGACGTCGGGCTCGGCCAGCGTCCTGGGCCTGGACGTCGCGGCGGAGTCGGTCGAGATCCGCCGCCTGACCGGATACCTGCCGGGCGGGATCGCCCTCTACGACTCGCTCACCGGGGAGCAGGCGCTCGACTACCTGGCGCGGCTCCAGGGTCGGGAGGCATATCGGCGCGAGGAGCTCATCGAACGCCTGCACCTCTCGCGCGTGGATCTGCGGCGCCGGGTCCGCGACTACAGCCGCGGCATGCGCCAGAAGATCGGCGTCATCCAGGCGCTGCAGCACGACCCGGAGCTCGCGATTCTCGACGAGCCGACCGAGGGCCTCGACCCGCTCATGCAGCAGGCGTTCTACGGCATCCTCAGCGACCTGCGGGCCGAGGGACGCACGGTGTTCTTCAGCTCCCACGTGCTCTCGGAGGTGGAGCGCGTCTGCGACCGGGTGGGCATCATCCGGCACGGTCGCCTGATGGCCGTCCACGAGGTCCGCGAGCTGCTGGGCCGGCGCCGCCGAAAGGTCTCGATCCAGTGGCGCGGCGCGGCTCCCGACCCGACGACGATCCCCGGGCTGGCGGACGTGACCATCGACGGGGACCGGCTGTTCGCGACGCTCCACGGTGACGTCTCCGGGTTTGTCCGCGCGGTGGCCTCGCCCAGCCTCGAGGACCTCACCATCGAGCCCGCCTCGCTGGAGGAGGCGTTCCTCGAGTACTACGCCGATGACGAGGATGCCGCACCGGCGGCGGCCGCCGGGCCGATGGAAGCTTCGTGAACGGCCCGCTCTTCTGGCGGACGCTCGGGTGGCAGCGCACCCGCTGGATCATCGTCACGCTGGCGATCTTCGGCTGGGGAGCGCTGATCCCGGTGATGTACGCCGCCTTCTCAGACATGTTCCGGAACCTCGTGAACTCCGGCGCCTTCCCGGAGGAGCTCATGAGCTTCGGGTCCGGCTCCCTGTTCAGCCTGCCGGGCGCCGTGACCCTCGGCACCCAGCACCCGCTGGCCATCGCGATGCTGGGGATCTTCGCCGTGGGCGCCACCTCCACCGCGATCGCCGGTGAGCGCCAGCGAGGGACCCTCGAGGTGCTCCTCTCGCGGCCGGTGTCGCGCACCACGGTGTACCTCACCGTGCTCATCGGACTCCTCGCCGTGGTGGCAGCCGTCCTGCTCGCGCTGTTGCTCGGCTTCGTCACCGGGGCCGCGATTCAGAACGTCCTGGACGAGCTGCCGCTCGAGCATCTGCCGATGGTCTTTCTCAACGGCTTCCTGCTGTGGGGCGCGTTCGCGACGTTCGGCCTGGCCGCGTCGGTCAGCTTCGACCGCCCCGGCCCGGCCATCGGCCTGACGCTGGCCTACCTGATCGTCAACTACTTCTTCGAGATCCTCGGCTCCCTCTGGCGCGACGTGGAGTGGACGCAGGAGTACTCGCTGTTCCACCACTTCCAGCCGGCCGAGATCCTCGCGGGGGAGCTGGACCCGATCGACCTGGTCATTCTTGCGGCCGCCTTCGTGATCCCGATCGTCTACGCGCTCATCGTCTTCCCGCGCCGCGACCTCGCCGCTCCGGCCTGACCCATCGGCCGCGTGCCGCCCGCCTGCGCACGGCACCCATCGTCGGTAGGCTGCGCGGGTGCGCGCCCTTGCTCGAACCCTGGCCGAGCGCCCGGTCCTCGCCGGCGTCCTCGGCGCACTGACGATCGCCTTCTCATCGATCTTCGTCAGTCTCGCGGATGTGACCCCTGCGACCGCCGCCATCTTTCGCTGCGTGTACGCGCTGCCGATCCTGGCCGCACTCTCGTGGGACGAGCGTCGCCGCTACGGCCCCCGGGCCGCGGGCCAGAGCCGCCTGGCGTGGATCGCCGGCGCGTTCTTCGCCGTCGACCTGGTCATGTGGCACCACGCCATCGGGCAGGTCGGCGCCGGGCTGGCTACGGTGCTGGGCAACACGCAGGTCGTGCTCGTCCCGATCGCGGCCTGGCTGTTCCTGGGAGAGCGGCCGGGCGGGCGGGTGGCCGCGTCGGTGCCGCTGGTCCTCGTGGGCGTCGTCCTCATCTCGGGCGTGCTGGGGGGCGAGGCGTTCGGCGAGGACCCGGTCCTGGGCGTGCTGTTCGGGATCGGCACCGGGATCGCGTACGCCGGCTTCCTGCTCGTCCAGCGCGGGGCCAACGCCGATCACCGCCGCCCCGCCGGTCCGCTCTTCGACGCGACGCTGTCGGCGGCCGTGTTCTCGCTGCTCATCGGCCTGCCGCTCGGGGAGGTCGACCTCGTGCCGAGGTGGCCCGCGCACGGGTGGCTGCTGCTGCTCGGGATCGGCGTGCAGGTGGGCGGATGGCTATTGATCAGCATCAGCCTCCCGCGGCTGCCGGCCGCCATCACGTCGGTCGTCCTGACCATTCAGCCGGTCGGCTCGGTGATCCTGGGGATGTGGATCCTGGCCGAGGCGCCGTCCGCCCTCCAGCTCATCGGCGTGGCGTTCATCCTCGCGGGCCTGCTGATGACCACGCTGCGGATGCCGGGGCGGCGAGATCAGGCGCCGGCGGGCTGATCCTCCCCGCGGATCCGCGCCGGGAGCGTGACCGCAAAACAGGTACGACCCGGGATGGATTCCACCTCCATGCGCCCGCCGTGGCGCGCGACCGCCGTGTGCGAGATGTGCAGCCCCAGCCCAGTCCCCTTTCCGGGCGGCTTGGTGGTGTAGAACGGCTCGAAGAGTCGCGGCCGGACGTCATCCGGAATGCCGGAGCCCGTGTCACAGACCGTCACCCGCACACCATCGCCGTTCGGATCGCGCTCGGCACGAAGCGTGAGCGTGCCCCGACCCTCCATGGCGTCGATGGCGTTGTCGATGAGATTGGTCCACACCTGGTTGAGCTCGGAGCCCAGCGCCTCGATCACCGGGGCGTCGTCATCCAGCTGCCGGACGACCTCGACGTCTCGCAGCCGGTGGCGGAGGATCACCAGCGTCTGCTCCAGGCCGATGCGGACGTCGACGCGCTGGACCGGGCCCTGGTCGAGGTACGCGTGGCCCTTCACCGCGGCCACGATCTCGCCGATGCGGCCGATCGACATCGCGAGCTCACCGAGCAGCTGGCGGACCGTGGCGTCGGCAGCGAGGCCGGGCAGCACCTCTGACGGCTGGGCACGCAGCGCGTCGCGGGTCCAGCCCGCGTCGACGAGCGCGCCCGCAGCGCCTGCGTCACCGATCACACCGGCAATCTCGTCGATCCGGTCGGCCCGCTCCAGCGCCGAACGGGGCGGCGGCGCACCGGGTGACGTCGGTGCCGACGCCGGCCGGGGATGCGACGCGGCGGCGGCGACCGCCTCGCCGAGCGCGTCCACCGCGCGAGCCGCGGCAGCGGCCGGATTGTTGAGCTCGTGCGCGAGGCCCGCCGCCAGCGTGCCCAGCCCAGCCAGCTTCTCCCGCTCGCGCAACATGGCCTCCATCCCCCGCAGCCGGCCCACCGCGGTGCGGATGATCGCGAGCGCCACGTCCGGGCCGGCATCGAGCAGGTCGCGGACCGCGCCGATCGGGATCCGGAGCACCTCCGCCGACGTCGTGGCCCGGACGGTGGCGAGCCGCCGCCCACCCTCGAATGCCGCCATCTCGCCCTGCAGCGATCCCGGCCCGACCCGCGCCAGGGGGATCTCGCTGCGGTCCGCGCGCTTCGTCACGGCGAGCTCGCCGTCCAGGACGACGTAGAGGGCATCGGCCATGTCGCCCTCCGCGATGAGCGTCTCGCCGGCCGACAGGTCGACGATCTCCCCACCCTGGACGAGCCGGTCGAGCTGGGCGTCGGTGAGACCACCGAACAGGGGCGTCGACCGCAGCCTCTCGACGACGGCCGCCGGCTCCAGGTGCTCGTGGGCGACGCTCACAGCGTGGCCAGGTACTGGTGCACCAGCTGCACCGCGGTGGACCCCTCGCCGACCGCGCTGGCGATCCGCTTCACCGACCGTCCTCTCACATCCCCGGCGGCGAAGACCCCGGGCAGGCTCGCCTCCAGGAGGTACGGGTCGCGATCCAGGGGCCAACCTTGCTCCGAGCCCACATCCTGCGGGCCGGTGAGGATGAACCCGCGCGGGTCGCGGGCGACCACGCCGTCCAGCCAGCCCGTGCGCGGCTGCTGCCCGATGAACACGAAGACGGCGGACAGCGGCAGCTCCAGCACTCCCCCGGGGCCATCGAACGTGGCGCGCTCGAGGTGCTCGGCACCGGCCAGGTCCGCGGCCTGGCAGTGAACGTGGACCTCGACGTTCGGCAGCGACTCGATCTGGTCGACGAGGTACGCGCTCATGGAGGCGGTGAGCGTGCCGCCACGGGCAAACAGGTGGACCCGGTTGGCGTACCTCGCCAGGTGCACCGCCGCCTGACCGGCGGAGTTGCCGCTGCCGATCACCCCGACGTCGGCGTCCCTGTAGAGCATCGCCTCGGTGGTGGCAGCCCCGTAGTAGACGCCCCGGCCGGAGAGCGCGGCGGCTCCGGGCACGTCCAGCTGCCGGTACGTGACACCGGTGGCGATCACGGCGGCCTGGCATGACAGCTCGGAGCCGTCGTCCATGACCACGGTCCGATACGGGTCGGCGCGGCGCAGCGTGGCCACCTCCTGCGAGGAGAGGATCTCGGTACCCAGGCGGCGGGCCTGCGCCAGCGCGCGACGCGCGAGATCGCTGCCCGTGAGTCCGGCGGGGAAGCCAAGGTAGTTCTCGATGCGGCTGGTGGTGCCGGCCTGTCCGCCGGGCGCCTCGCGCTCCACCAGCAGCGTCTTCAGCCCCTCGCTGGCCCCATAGACCGCCGCGGCCAGCCCGGCCGGTCCCGCCCCCACGATGACGAGGTCATAGAACGGCAGGGCGGCCCGCGTCGAAAGGCCGACGGCGGTGGCGAGATCCCGGTTCGAGGGGTCGCGGAGCACCTGCCCGTCCTCGAGCACCACGATCGGGACCGCCGGGTCGACGTCCCCGGGAACAGAATCGGCCAGCCGCCTGCCCTCGCCATCGCCGGCCGGATCGAGCCACGCGTACGGCACCTGGTTTCGAGTGAGGAAGTCGCGTACGGCGTGCCCGCGGGGCGCCCAGCGGCCGGACAGCAGCCGGAGGCCGGCGAACGGCGGGCGGAAATCGGCGGTCCAGTCCGCCAGCAGATCGTCGAGGACGGGGTAGAGCCGCTCCTCCGGGGGGTCCCATGGCTTGAGGAGATACTGGTCGAGCCGGATGTCGTTGATGGCCTGGATGGCGGCCTCGGTGTCGGCATAGGCGGTGAGCAGGACCCGCTTCGCCGCAGGCTGAAGCCGGAGACTGTCGCGGAGGACCTCGATGCCGGTCATGACCGGCATTCGCTGGTCGACCACGAAGAGCGCGACCGAATCGCCGCGACGGGTCAACTCCCCCACCAGCTCCACCGCATCCGGACCGGAGCCGGCGGTCACGATCCGGTAGCCGGTTCCGTAGCGGGCCCGCAGGTCTCGCTCGATCGCGCGCAGCACGGGGGCGTCGTCGTCGACCGCGACGATCGCGGGCTTGGCGGCCATGCCCGCGAGTGTACCGCCCGGTGCAGTACGCTCGGCCGGTGCCGACGACCATCCCCGCTCGCTAGGCCGATGCTCCTCACGGGCAGCGGCCGTCTCGAACCGGGCGGTCCGTCGCCGTGGGCCCTGCGGGTCGAGGACGGTCGCATCGCCTGGATCGGCGCCCCGGACGATGTCGCTGCCGTCTCGGAACGCGTCGACGTCGGTGACGCGCTCGTCACGCCCGGCCTGGTCGACAGCCATACGCACCCGGTCTTCGCCGGCGACCGATCCGACGAGGCGGCCGCGCGCCTGGAGGGCCGCGCGTACGACGGCGGCGGCATCCTGCGCACAGCCGCGGCCACTGCGGCGGCGACCGACGAGGCGCTCGAGGGACTCGTCGAGCGACGCATGCGCGCGGCACTGTCCGCCGGCACGACGACCGTGGAGTGCAAGTCCGGATATGGGCTGACGCTCGACGAGGAGCTGCGCCATCTCCGCATCCTTCGGCGCGTCGCCGATCGCCTGCCCCTCCGGGTCGTGACCACGTTCCTCGGCGCGCACGCCGTGCCTCGCGGCGTCACGGCTGCCTCCCATGCGGCCGTCGTGGCCAACACGATGATCCCAGCCGTCGCCGCGGAGGGGCTGGCGACCTTCACCGACGTCTTCGCCGACCGCGGGTTCTTCGGCCCGGACGACACTGAGCGCATCGCTGCCGCGGCCTCGCGCGCCGGCCTGGGCCTTCGACTCCACGCCGACCAGCTGACGCTGACCGGCGCGGCGGAGCTGGGAGTGCGGCTCGGAGCGGCGGCGGTCGATCACCTCGAGCAGCTGGATGCGCGTGGGGTCGCGACCCTCGCCAACGGCTCCACCGTGGCGACCCTCCTCCCCGCGCCGGCTGTCGTGCTGCGGGACCGCCTCCCGCCGGCCCGCGCCCTCCTGGACGCGGGCGCGACGGTTGCCCTCGCCACGGACGCCAATGCCGGCACGTTCGGCGGCTTCGGTGCGATGCCCCTCGTCATCGGCCTTGGCGCGACGCTGCTCGGCATGACGCCCACCGAGGCGCTGACCGCCGCGACGGCAGGTGGGGGCGCCGCCCTCCGCATCAGTGGCCTCGGCCGGCTGGAGGCGGGTGCGCCCGCCGATCTCGTCGCCTGGGATGCGAGCCACGAGGGCGTGTTTGCGCTGCGCCTTGGCACGGTCACGCCGGTCCGCGCATGGATTGCCGGCGTGGAGGTATCTGTCCGTTGAGCCGCCTCGTGCGACACTGCGTACCGCTCAAGCACTCACAGGGACACTGACCCGATGACCACGACGCTCGTCGTGCTGCACGTCCTCGTCATGTTCACCGCGACCGTGGTCTCCCAGGGGCCGGCCTTCCTCCTGTGGCGGGCCATGCGACAGCGCAACGTCGGGGCCATTCAAGGCCTGCTGGACCAGTACCAGGGCCTGACGCCCATCATCGGCGCCCTCTTCGGCGTCGGGGTTGTCATCGGCCTGGTCACGGTGTTTGTCGGCGGATATGACCCCTTCGCGCCCTGGCTGGTCATCGCGTACGCGCTGACGCTCGTGGCGTTCGTGACGCCGCGGTTGGTCACGGCACCTCGCATGATGCGGCTCGCCGGCGCAGCGGCCACCAGCCCACTCGACGAGCCCTCCCCGGAGCTACGAGAAGAGATCTCCCGGGCGACGGCCCCGGTCTTCTGGATCGACGCGCTCCTTCTGGTGCTCTTCATCATCGACATGGTCGGGAAGCCGTTCTCCTGATGGACCGCTTCGATCTCGTCGTCATCGGCGCCGGCACTGCCGGCGAGGCTGCCGCGAACTACGCCCGCGCACAGGACGCCTCCGTGGCGATCATCGACCGGGATCTGTTCGGCGGGTCATGCCCGTTCTGGGCCTGCATGCCGTCGAAGGCGCTCCTGCACGCGGCGTCCATCCACCACGGCGGGGGCGGCTACGCCTGGCCGAAGGCGTCCGACTTCCGCGACTACATGATCAACCGGGAGCGGATCGACGCCCCGGACGACGAGGGCCATGTGCGTGCGCTGGAGGAGGCCGGCGCCACGGTGATCCGCGGCTCGGCCGCGTTCGCCGGACAGGGCCAGGTGCGGGTGGCCGACCGGCTCCTCCAGACCGACTCGGTGATCCTGGCCGTCGGCTCGGTGAGCAAGGTCCCCGACGACCTGCCGGGACTCACGGAGGCACAACCCTGGACGAACGTGCAGGGCACCGGGACGCGCGAGCTGCCCAGATCGCTGGTGATCCTTGGCGCCGGCCCGACCGGCGTGGAGCTTGCGCAGGTCTACGCCAGGTACGGCGTGCCCGTCACGCTCGTGCATCCGCGCGATCGCGTCCACGACCGTGAACATCCGCGATCGTCGGCCTTCCTGGCGGCCGGCCTCGAGCGCGACGGGGTCCAGCTGCGGCTGGGTGCCCGCGCCGTCCGCGTCATGCCGGCGCCACGGGGCGGCGCCCACGTCGTTGAGCTCGACACCGGCGACCGGGTGGAGGGCCACGAGATCCTGCTGGCCATCGGCCGGGAGCTGCCGCTGGACGGCCTTGGCCTCGAGTCCATCGGCGTGACGCCGGCGGACGGCCGTCTGCAGGTGGACGATCGGCTGCGTGTCGCCGATGGCGTCTACGCCGCGGGCGACGTGGCTGGACCCGAGATGCATACGCACCTCGGCCACTACACCGGTGAAGCCGTTGCACGGATTGCGCTCGGCGACGCTGATTACCGGCCCTTCCTCGACGCGATCCCGCGCGCCACCTATACGAGCCCCGAGGCGGCGTCCGTGGGACTGCTCGTGGAGCAGGCCCGCGAGCGCGGGATCGACGCCGCCGAGTACACCGTGGAGATCGGCACGTCGGCGAAGGGCTATACCACGGAGTCGGACGGCCACTGCACGATCGTCGTCGACCGCACCGAGCGCGTCCTCGTCGGCGCGTTCCTGGCTGGCATCGCCGCCAGCGAGGCGATCCACGAGTGCGTCCTCGCCATCCGCGCGCGCGTGCCCCTCGAGATCCTCGCGGACACGATCCACGCCTTCCCGACCGTCGCTCGGGTGCTGGGTACCGCATTCGTGGAGGCGGACCGCGACCTCCCTCGCTGACCGGTCGCGCGGTGGCGCCCGAGCGTAGGATCTGCCGATGAGCGACTTCATCGGCGAGACCACCGACCTTCTGACGCGCACGCCGCACGTGCTCAAGGCGCTGCTGACCGGACTGCCCGCGAGCTGGACCGATACCACCGATGTCGCCGAAGGCGGCTGGCGGCCGCGGGAGGTCGTGGGCCACCTCATCACCGGCGAGCTGACCGACTGGGTCGAACGGACGCAGCGGATCCTCGAGCACGGCACCGCCCTGCCGTTCGACCGGTTCGACCGCCTGGCGCACGGCGAGCGCGACACCGGCCTGACCCTCGACGAGCTCCTCGACCAGTTCGCCCGGCTGCGGGAAGAGAACCTCGCACGGCTCGGCGAGCTCGTCAGCGAGTCGGACCTCGATCGCCGGGGCCTGCACCCGAGCCTCGGTGAAGTGACGCTGCGTCAGCTGCTCTCGACCTGGGCGGTCCACGACCTGGACCACGTGTCGCAGATCTTTGCCGGGATGGCCGCCAGCCGTGACGCGGCGGTCGGGCCATGGAAGGCGTACCTCGGCATTCTCCTCCGCCGCGACGATCCGAGCGCCGTCGCCGGGTGACCGAGGCCCTCGTCCTCGGGGCACTCTTCTTCGCGGCAGCCCTCCTGTACGCGGGCGTGGGGCACGCCGGCGCGTCGGCATACCTGGCGGCCATGGCGCTCGTCGGGCTCGCGCCGGCGGAGATGCGGCCAACCGCCCTGATCCTCAACCTGTTCGTCGCGTCGATCGTGGTCGTGCGCTTCTCGCGCGCCGGGCACCTCCCCTGGCGACAGCTCGTGCCGCTGGTCGCGGGGTCGCTGCCGGCGGCGTTCGCGGGCGGGCTCATCGACGTACCCGGTGAGCTCTACCGACCGCTCGTGGCGCTCGTCCTGCTCGCCGGCGCCTGGCGGTTGGCCACCGCGATGCCGTCTCCCGCGGGCGAGGGAGTTGCCGCGGTGCCGGTGGCCGCCGGCGTGGCTGCGGGGGCCGGGATCGGCCTGCTGGCCGGCCTGACCGGCACGGGTGGTGGCATCTTCCTCACCCCCTTGCTCGTCCTGGCGTCATGGGCCGGCACTCGTGACGCGGCCGGCCTGTCCGGCGCGTTCATCCTCGCGAACTCGGTTGCCGGCCTCGGCGGGCTGCTCGTTGGGGGCTTCACCATCCCCGGTGCGCTGCCGGGCTGGATCATGGCCGTGGTGGGTGGGGGGCTCATCGGCTCTTGGCTGGGGGCGAACCGCTTCAGCGTGCTGGGGCTGCGCCGCGTGCTGGCATTCGTCCTCGTCCTGGCTGCCGTAAAGCTGGTCGCATTTCCGTGAGGCGAGCGTAGGATGGGCCGATGACGGCCATCCGACCGCCCGACGCGGCCGCTCACGGCAGCGCAGCACTTCGCCTCGTGGGGGCGGAGACCGCCGTGCCGCTCGTCAGCGGCGGGACGACGCGCTACGTCAACCTGGACTACGCCGCCTCCGCCCCCGCGCTGCAGGCGGTCCACGACGCGGTCGAGGAGCTGCTCGGCTGGTACTCCAGCGTGCACCGCGGCGCGGGGTTCAAGTCCCGTGCGTCGACAGCCGCGTACGAGGGGGCGCGGGAGTCGATTCGTCGATTCGTCAACGGGCGGGACGACGATGCGGTGATCATCACTCGCAACACCACCGACTCGATCAACCTGCTCGCGGGCACGCTCCCCGAGGGCACGCATGTCGTCTGCTTCGCCGGAGAGCATCACGCCAACCTGCTGCCGTGGAAGCGGATCGGCGTCAC
>JASLBU010000203.1 GCA_030146365.1 Candidatus Limnocylindria bacterium
TTCCGCAGGTCAGAGTGCTGCATTCTCGTCGGCAGACCGCTACGAACGATCGTGAATCAAGCAGTTTGGCCACCACTGTGGCACCACCGGGAGGGCGCCTGACCGACACCGCTACGCCGAGGGCGGCAGGGATTTGATCCGGTGGGACGCCGGCGCCAGAAGGGTTTGGATTCTGCAGGACGGCCGTCGCGATCTGATCGAGCCCGCCGAGCGCCGTCGGCGCCTCGCGGCCATCTCCACTGCCCGAGCACGTCGCGGACGCAGCTGCACCCGAACGTCCGCCGGGCCGCTGTGGTGCTCGCGGTCCTGCCGGGCATCCCGAGCGCGGTGGTCTACGCCATGGCCGGCTGGGCGAAGATGCACCTGGCCACCTTCCTCCTCCTCGATGTCGCTGGGTCTCTTCTGATGACGGGCCTGGTCGCGGCGCTGGGATATGGACTGGGAGCAACGAGCTCTCGACGTCGTCCTAGTCGTCGACAGATTCGCGTCCGTCGTCAGTCTGGGCTTGATAACGGCGGCAGTCGCTGTCCCCTGGGCGAGCGGACGAATTCGGCGCGCCCGTCGGAATCCAACCGGGCAGACGGGCGGACATCTCCGGGCCTGAGCAGTCGAGCGGTCCTCACAACTCCTGACGACAGGCAGGGCGCTCGGCTACGCGTCGTGTCTGCCCGCGCAGGTCTGGCTGAGCGTCGCCTCGTGCGTCGATCCGGGTCACTCGCGGGATCGATGGGCGCGGACCTTCGCGCGGTTGCCGCAGACCTCCATCGAGCACCATCGGCGTTGGCCCGACCTGCTGGTGTCGAGCAGCAACAGCCCGCAGTTGTCGGCGGCGCAGACGCGGATGCGGCGGGCCAACGGGCCACCGAACAGGTCGACGGCGTCGCGGGCGACGGTGGACAGCGCAGCCGCCGCGCTCGCCGCGACGAGCGTGGCGCTGCCGTCGGGGCGCAGTGCGGGGACCAGCGGAGGTAGGGCAGCTGCGGCATTCACCGCGTCGATGTCATCTGGGCGCGGTGGGTCGATCGGGATGGGAGGCCGAGAGGCCTCGGCATGGCCGTAGGCGATCCGGGTGAGTGCGGCGCGCAGCGGCCGCATCGCGGCGAGATCGGCGTCGTTCGCGGGTAACGCCGGCAGCCCGAGGATCACCCCCAGCAGGCGGCCGAGATCGTCGGGGTCGTTGACGATCTCCCACCGCGCCAGCGCTCCCTCGCCGCCGGTGTGGACCAGGTCGAGGCAGGGCCGGCCGGTGCGGAACCGGCGGCGAAGGTCGGCCGGTGAACCCAGTTGCATGTAACTAGTTTAGCAGGTTACGTTGGACCCATGACGACAGCGATGCACCTCAACCCAGAGAGCCTGCATTCCAGCTCTGCCTTCACTCAGGTCGTGCGGGTGCCGGCCGGCGCCGACACGGTCTATGTCGGCGGGCAGAACGGCGTGGGTCCGGACGGCACGGTGGTCGGTCCCGGCATGGAGGAGCAGAGCCGGCAAGCCCTCGCCAACCTCCGAGCGTGCCTGGAGGCCGCTGGAGCCGAGGTCACCGACGTCGTCAAGTGGACGATCTTCTACGTGGACGGCGCCGACGTCAGTGCGGGTCTCTCAGCCTTCGGCGAGTTCTGGCCGCGGGCCGCCCCGCCGCCGGCGATCACCGTGGTCAAGGTGTCGGACGTCGGGCCGCCCGGCGCGCTGCTGGAGATCGAGGCGGTTGCGGCGGTGCCGAGATGACCGAGATCTCGGCGGACGGTGAGGCCGAAGGGCTGCAACACGGAAGCTATGTGGCGCTGCTACGCGGCATCAACGTCGGCGGTAAGAACACGGTGCCGATGGCGCGCCTGAGGCAGGTAGTCCAGGAGATCGGCCACACAAGGGTTCGTACCTACATCAACAGCGGCAACATCGTCTTCGAATCGCCGCGGCGGAACCCCAGCGAACTCTCGCGGGAGCTGGAGGCGGCGATCGAGAGAGAGTTCGGCTTCCCGGCGCGGGCACTCGTGCTCCCCGGATCGACGGTCAAGCAGATCGCTGCCGCGCTGCCCGACCACTGGGCGCGGAACGAGCAGTCATCGTGCAACGTCTTGTACCTGCTGCCCGAGTGGGCGTCCCCGGAGGCGCTCGAGCAGTTCCGCTTCAATCCGGAGTTCGAGGAAGCACGCTATTGCGCCGGGGCCATCCTGTCGCGGGTCGATCGCGCCCACATCGGCCGGAGCGCGGTGCACAGGATGATCGGCACCGAGCTCTACTCCCACGTCACGGTGCGCAACTGCAACACGGCTCGCAAGCTCGCCGCGATGGTCGACGACTCCGCCGTGGACACCGACCGGGCAAGCGAGACCGCTTCCGCCTAGAGATGCTGCACCGTGGGGATGTCACACCCGACGAATGCCGAGGCCGGGACAGCAGAAGCGACAGTTGAACTCTCAGCCCGCTCTCCAGGATTGGAGCTTCTCGGGGTTGCGGACCGCCCAGATGTGCTTGATCCGGTCGCCGGCGAAATCGAACGCCAGCACTGTGACGACGGCGCCGGCCTGCTGAGCCACGAGGCCCGGCTGGCCGTTGACCGTGCGTTCCATGACGCTCAGATCCGACGCCCTGTTGAGGACCTCGACCAGAGCACGTGCGACCGGGTCGGCGCCCTCGACAGCGTCATACACGAGGCCAACCAGGCCACCGCCGTCCGCGATCGAGGTGGCATCAGGATCCAGGAGGCCGATGAGAGCCGGAATGTCCTTGGACTCCCAGGCCTGTTTGAAGTCCCGGACGAGCTCGGTTCGGTGGGCCGTCGGAGCCACAGAAGCCGCAGATGCTCGAAGATGACGTCGAGCGGAGGCGGCCAGTTGGCGGCACGCAGCCGGAGTACGTCCGACTACGTCAGCCACCTCGGCGAAGGCGTAGCGGAAGACGTCGTGGAGGATGACGGCAACCCGCTCTGCTGGGGTCAGCGAGTCGAGCACGACCAGGAACGCCATGCTGATCGACTCGTCGAGGGTGACTCGGTCGGCGGGATCGGGCGGATCATCTGCGATGTCGCCGGACCGGCCGTTGATCCAGTCGGTGCCACCCGGCAGCGGCTCCGGGATCCACTCCCCCACATATCTCTCCCGCCGTGCCCGGGCCGAACCGAGCAGATCGAGGCAGATGCGGCTGGCGACTCTTGTCAGCCAGGCACCGGGCGATTCGATGGCGGCCTGCTGCTCGCGCGACATGGCATACCAGCGCGCGTACGTCTCCTGCACGACGTCCTCGGCATCGGCGAGTGAACCGAGAAGCCGATACGCCACATTGATCAGTTGACGCCGCTCACCCATGAGCCCGCTCAGGCCCGGATCTGAACGGCCGTGTTCGGGCC
>JASLBU010000209.1 GCA_030146365.1 Candidatus Limnocylindria bacterium
CACAACATCGCGCTGTTCGGCGCGGGGCACCTCGGCCGCGCGATCGCGTCGTCGGACATCTTCGCCGACCACGGGTTCCGGGTCGTGGCGATCTTCGATCCCGACGAGTCCAAGATCGGCGAGCAGGTGGGGCCGGCGACGGTGCGCCACCCGGACGACCTTCGGCAGATCGTCGAGGAGGAGGACATCGTGGTGGGCGTCCTCGCGGTGCCGACCGCCGCGGCGCAGGCGCTCGCCGACCAGTTGGTGGCGGCAGGCGTCAAGATCATCTTCAACTACTCCGAGGCGCTGCTGCACGTGCCGCCCGAGGTGACGGTCCACACGTCAAGCCCCGCCGTCGACCTTCTCTACGCGCTCTACTTCTACCTGACCTGACGTCACCCTGACGGCCCAGTGATCGACCTCGCCGCCGCGCGCGAGACCTTCGAGGCCTCGGCCGACTTCACCGTCGGCATCGAGGAGGAGTTCGCGCTCATCGACCCCGACACGCACGCGCTCGTCCCGCGCTTCGAGCTGCTGCGGGACACCGCCGCGGCCGGCGACGCCGTGCTGGCCGAGGCGATCGCCGGCGAGCTGATCTCGTCCGAGGTCGAGATCCGCTCGGGCCGCGGTGACGACGTCGCGGACGCCCGCACCCGCCAGGCCGACCGGCGGCACCGATTGTTCACGCTCGCCGCGGCCAACGGCATCGCGCTGGGCTCGACGGGCACCCATCCGCTGTCGGACTACCGCGACCAGCACATCATCGACACGGAGCACTACCGCCGCGTCGAGGACGGGCTCAAGTACGTCGCCTGGCGGAACAACACGTTCTCGCTGCACGTCCACGTCGGCGTGCAGGGCGCCGATCGCGCCGTGCGGGTGTGCGACCGGCTGCGGCCCGTGCTTCCGCTCCTGCTGGCCGTCTCGGCCAACTCGCCCTACGTCGACGGCATCGACTCCGGGCTGCACACGGCTCGCACCCAGACGTTCACGAAATCGTTCCCGCGCTGCGGCGTGCCGGATGTCTTCGGGTCGTGGGACGCCTGGGCCGAGTACGTCGACATGCTGGTGCACACGCGCTCGATCGTGGAGTTCACCCAGCTCTGGTGGTCCGTGAGGCCGCATCACGACTTCGGCACCGTGGAGGTCCGCATCTGCGACGCGCAGACCACCGCCAGGGAGGCCGACCAGCTGGCGGCCCTGATCGTCGCCTGCGTGCGGCAGGCGGCGGCGGAGGTCGATGCAGGCGAGGCACCACCCGACCTTCCCGGCCGGCTGATCGAGGAGAACATGTGGCGGGCGATCCGCCACGGGCTCGACGGCACGCTCCTCGACCTGACCGCGCCGAAGATCGAGCCGTTCCCCGCGTCGGAGGTACTCGATCGGCTGCGGGCGTGGACGGGCAGCGACGTCACCTTCCCCGAGCTCAACGGCGCCCAGCGCCAGCGGCGCATGATCGACGCCGGCGCCAGCCCGGGCGAGGTCTACGCCCGTGCCGTGCACGAGACCCACGCGACCTATCTCCAGGAGGAGCCAGTCCCATGAGCGAACGCGAGTTCTCTGAAGAGGAGCTGAAGCAGATCGAGGCCGAGATGGAGCGCATCACGGTCGACGACGTGCTGCTGCAGACGCTCGTCACCCTCCTCAACCTGGCGGCCCGCAAGGGGGGACTGGCCACCCCGCCCGGGACACCGTCCCCGCCCGCCCCCGCCCCCGACCTCGAGCAGATGCGCCAGGCGATCGAGGGCGCCAGGGCGGTGCTCCCCCTGGTCGAGCAGCGCCATGCCGAGCAGATCGGCCCGGTGCGCGACACGCTCTCCCAGCTCCAGATGGCCTACTCCCAGCTCGTCCAGGCCGCCCCGCAGCGCGCCGGGCAACCCCCCGAGCCGGGCACCGGCGGGCCCGAGGGGCCGCCCGCGGAACCGGGCGGGCCGGGCGGGGCCAAGCCGGAGGGGCCGGGCCCCGCGCAGCAGTCCGGAAGGCTGTGGATCCCGGGTCAGTGACGCCGTGAGCGCCGGCGGGTCGGGCGACGGAATCCTGACCTGGAAGCGGTTCCACGCTTCCACAAGCGCTTCCGCCGGGGCACCGCAGTAGACTCTCGCGCTCCTGCGGCGGCCTCACGGCTGCCGCTTTGTGTGTTTCAAGCAGTCTCCCGCGGGCCGCTCCGTGTAGGCCCGCCGCTCAACTGATTCCAGAGGGGTTACCTTGCAAGATCTTCTGATCGACCACGGGGTCGTCATCGCGCTCGTCTGTGCCGGCCTCGCCGTCGTGTACGGCGCGGTCACCAGCCGCGCGCTGCTGGCCCTGTCGCCGGGCAACGCCACGATGCAGGGTCTGTCGTCGGCGATCCAGGAGGGTGCTTCGGCCTACCTCCGCCGGCAGTACGTGACCATCGCGATCGTCGGCGCCGTCCTCTTCGTCGCGCTCATCTTCCTGCAGGACATCGAGGTGGCGATCGGCTTCCTCATCGGCGGCATCGCCTCCGGTGCGGCCGGCTTCATCGGCATGAACGTCTCCGTGCGGGCCAACGCCCGCGTCGCCGAGGCGGC
>JASLBU010000235.1 GCA_030146365.1 Candidatus Limnocylindria bacterium
CGCCCGACTGATGACGGCGCGAGCTGCGGCAGCCGCGCGAATGGATTGCGGCCAAGCAGCAGAAGAACCCCGAGGCCGATCAGCAGCAGGTCGGCGATCGGAAGCACGATGCCGATGAACCGGCTCAGTGACACCGACAGCAGGGCGAACAGCGCCCCGATGGCCACCATCCCGAGCACGACCCCCGCCCAGACGAGCGCGGCGGCCACGATGGGTGGCAGTGCGGCGCGACCGGTCGAGCTTCCCTGCCCGGTGAGATAGGCCAGGAACGCCGGATAGAGGGGGAGGATGCAGGGGGTGATGGTGGCCCCGATGCCCAGCGCGACCGCGGCGGTCAGCTCGCCCATTCGGCGGCGCTACCGTTCGACGAGGGCGGCGATCTCGGCGGCCATGAGCAGCTCGCCGAGCGGCAGCAGCTCGACGCTTCCGTCCGGACGCACGAGAAGCTTCGGCATGCCCGGCGGGAAAAGAATCTCGGTGCCGAACCGCTCGCGGAGCTGCGTGGCGAGCTGCGCATCGGCGAGCACGAACGGCCAGTCGAATCCCTCCCGCGCCGCGTACTCGGCGAGGTCACCGGCCGCCTCCGACGGCTCGACGTCGATGGAGACCGAATGGAACTCCGCAAGGTCGTGGGCCGCGGTCACCTCGCGCATCTGGCTGCGGCAGTTCGTGCACCAGATCGCCATCGTCTCCACGACGACCGGTGCGTCGGACGCGAGCTCCGCGAGCGTGAAGGTCTGGCCGCTGCGGACGTCGACCAGGGACGCGGCAAGGAGCGCGTCGTCGATGGCGGCCCCGCTGGCGGTGACGCTCGCCGATGGCGACGATGCGGGAGGTGCGCTGGCGGTGGGAGCGCTGGGGGCCACGGATGGCACGGCGGCGGACACCGACGCTGCTGACGACGAACTGCCGCCCGGCGCCGTCGAGCATGCGCTCACTCCGCAGACGACGACCAGGGCCGCGAACAGGCTGCGGCGGCTCATCACGGGGGGAGAGTACCGCGCGCCGGCGACGACCGCGACGAGCGGGTCAATCCCTGCCGGATGGGGCTGCGAATGGCGCACCGGCCAGGGCCCAGTCTATCGCCGCCTCGAACGCCGCACTGCCCGCCGCCTTGTCGACGATGCACGTATGCGCGTCGTCGCGGATCATGCCCGGCAGGGTTCCGATCGGGCTGCCGGTCCAGTACACCACCCGCAGCGTCGGATACCGGTGCCGGGTGGCCAGGAAGAGCGCGGCACTCAGCTCGTGCTCGAGGCGCCAGTCGAGCACGACCGCCGAGGGCCCGGTACCGCTGCGCAACGCCGCGAGGAACGGCAGCGGGTCGCGGAAGACCGCTGGCAGCGCATCCCGGCTCTCGCACAGCTCGACCGCAAGTGCCGCGGCCGCGGGCTCGTCCTCGACGATCCAGACAGCACGGTCCGTCATCATCCCGGTCGGTGCCCGCTCCTCCATCCCCGAGCGGCGTGCACGCCACGTGCCGGTCCGGAGGCGACGATCTACCATGCCCATTGATGACCACTCCCCTTCGCCGGCCCTCGTCGACCGTGATGGTCGGCAACGTGGCGGTCGGTTCGATGCACCCGATCGTCGTGCAGTCGATGACCAACACCGATACCGCTGACGCGGACGCCACTGCCATCCAGGTCGCCCAGCTCGCGCATGCCGGCTCGGAGCTCGTGCGCATCACGGTCAACAACGACGAGGCGGCGCGCGCGGTTCCGGTCATCCGCCAGAAACTGGATCGGCTGGGCGTGGACGTGCCGTTGATCGGTGACTTCCACTACAACGGCCACCTGCTGCTGACGAAGTACCCCGAGGCCGCGGCCGCGCTGGCGAAGTACCGCATCAACCCCGGCAACGTCGGGACGAAGCGCCGAGACGAGCAGTTCGCCCAGATCATCGACGTGGCCGTTGCCAACTCGAAGCCGGTCCGCATCGGCGTGAACTGGGGATCGCTCGACCAGCAGCTGCTCACCGAGATGATGGATGCCAACGCAGCATCCCGTGAACCGGTCGACAGCCGAGAGGTGATGATCGAGGCGATGATCGAGTCCGCACTGCGATCGGCGCGGCTTGCGGAGCAGGGCGGGCTCGGCCACGACCGGATCATCATCAGCGCAAAGGTCTCCGGCGTCCAGGATCTCGTCGAGGTGTACACCCGGCTGGCCCAGCGCTGCGACTATCCGCTGCACCTCGGGCTCACCGAAGCTGGCATGGGATCGAAGGGCATCATCACTTCGACGGCGGGACTCGCCATCCTGTTGCAGCGCGGGATCGGCGACACGATCCGCGTCTCGCTGACCCCCGACCCCGGCGGTGACCGCACCGAGGAGGTGCAGGTCGCGCAGCAGGTGCTTCAGTCCATGGGGCTGCGCTCCTTCCTTCCCCAGGTCTCCGCATGCCCGGGCTGCGGCCGCACGACCTCGACCTTCTTCCAGGAGATGGCGCGGGACATCCAGGCGTACCTGGTGGCCCAGATGCCCGGCTGGCGCGAAACTCACCCGGGTGTCGAGGAGCTCCGCGTCGCCGTCATGGGGTGCGTCGTGAACGGGCCGGGCGAGTCGAAGCACGCGGACATCGGGATCTCGCTGCCGGGAACCTTCGAGGAGCCCGTGGCGCCGGTGTTCGTGGACGGCCGGCTGTCGGAGACCCTTCGCGGCGACGACATCGTCCCCCGCTTCCTCGTGATCCTCGACGACTACGTCGAGCGGCGCTATCCGGCGCCCGGCCGCGCCGTCCCCGTCGCCTGAGGTCAGACCGCGGCCGACAGGAACGTCCAGGCGGCCATGACGAACGCCAGCGTGATGAACACGACCAGCCCGAGGGGCAGGAACGCCACGCTGATCGGTCGCTGCGGCGCAGGCCCAGGCGGGTCGATCGGGTCGGTGGGCGGGAGGTCCGCCCTGACATCCGGCGTGGCGGCCGGGAGGTTGCTGCTCATGCTCACTCTCCGTCGATGATGGCGGCGACCTTCTGATCGAGGGAGGTCGCCGAGAACTGACCGATCTGTCGCGCGACGATCGTACCGTCTCGGCCGATGAAAAACGTCTCCGGCGGACCGACGATGCCATAGGCGGCCGCCACCCGCTCGCCCGGATCGACCGCTGCCGGCCAGGTGCCGCCGTGGCGGGCCATGAAGTCGCGCGCGGCCTGCGACCGGTCCTGGTAGACGATCCCGACCACGGCCAGACCGTCGTCGGCGTGGCGCTCGGCAGCGGCGCGCAGCAGCGGGAACTCCTCCACGCACGGCATGCACCAGCTGGCCCAGAAGTTGACGATCACAGGCCGGCCGCGCAGGTCCTCGAGGCGCACCGGATTGCCGTCGAGATCCGCCAGCTCGAACGGCGGAGCGACGGAGCCCACAGTCGCGGGCGGCGTCGCCGGCATGCGTGAGCCGACCCAGGCCCCGAGCAGGGCGAGGACGACGAGCGGCACGATCGCGGCCGCCACGAGCGCGCGCAGCGGCAGGCGCCGAAGGTCCACCGCGCGGCGGATGGCCGCGTCGGCGGTCATCGGTGGCTCAGTGGGACGCCCCGTCGTCGTGGGAGCCGTGCTCGACATCTCGCCACTCGTGGTTCGCGGCCCGAACCCACCCCACCGCCCCGCCGATGAAGACGAGGAGGCCCGGGATGGCCAGGAACGGATTCGCCAGCTGGCCGTCCGAACGGAACGCCAGCCCGGCGCCGATGAGCGCGCCGCCGATGGACAGGACGACCGGCAGGAAACTCGGCCCGGGCATGTGGACTCCCGGCGGCGGGGCCGAGGCGCGGCGCGGGGCGTGGCTGCCGCCTCGCGAGGCGAGCACGAAGACGACGCCAAGCACGACGAGCAGCGCGGCCCCCAGGAGAACGAAGCCGACGGCGGTCTCGGTCAAGGCGGGCCTCCTAGCGCAGGAAGTAGATGACGCTGAACACGCCGATCCACACGACGTCGACGAAGTGCCAGTACATGCTC
>JASLBU010000245.1 GCA_030146365.1 Candidatus Limnocylindria bacterium
TCAAGGATGCGCTCTGTCAGTAGATGCTCCTGCTCAAAGAGCTGCTCGAACGCCGGCAACTTCTGCGCCGTCGCCGCTCGTACCGCTTGCTGATCGGTCGCCATGAGTGGTCGCTCTCCTCTAATGTCGATGGCCAGACGCACCTTCTCCGCCAGGCATCGCCCGCCAATCCACAGCCTGATATGATGCCCGCGCCGCTTAACCCATTCAGATGCTGAGCGGAACCCAGCTATTACGGTAGACGAGCCACGTTCACCTGTCAAACACGCCTGACGACGTCCTTGTCGCCCCCTCTCGCTCATAGAGGACTGTACAGCTATTAGGTTCTCGCGTTACATAGATATCAGGACCATCACGCACTACCTCATCGAGTTCCGAAATTTCATCGTGGGCGGTTCGAACCGCTACATCTACCAGGAGCGCGCCGCGGGTCCTGGCGGAGGCAACGCATGGCAGGAGCATCCACCACCTCACACGTCACTCCGTCCAACCCGGAAGCGCCGTCGTCGCTAGAGTCGCATCCCCTCTGGCGCAGGTGGGGACCATATCTCGCCGCCCGCCAGTGGGGCACAGTCCGCGAGGATTACTCGCCCTACGGCAGTGCGTGGGAATTCTTTCCCCACGACCACGCGCGCTCGCGCGCTTTCCGCTGGGGAGAAGACGGGCTTCTCGGCATCTCGGACGACCAGGGTCTTCTTTGCTTTGGCCTCGCCCTCTGGAACGCACAGGACCCTATTCTCAAAGAGCGCTTGTTCGGTCTTACCGGCAACGAAGGCAACCACGGCGAGGATGTCAAAGAGGTCTACTACTTCCTCGACAATACTCCGCTCCACACCTACATGAAGGCGCTCTACAAGTATCCTCAGCGTGCGTATCCCTATGCCGACCTCGTCGACGAGAATCGCCGCCGTGGGCGCCAAGACGACGAGTACGAGCTCGTCGACACGGGCGTCTTTGCCGAGAACCGGTACTTCGACGTCACGGTCGAGTACGCCAAGGCCAGCCCGGAAGATATCGTCATCCGCATCACTGCCACCAATCGCGGACCGGACGACGCCCCATTTCATCTGCTACCGACCCTTTGGTTCCGCAACACCTGGGCGTGGGGGAGAGATGATCGACGGCCCGAACTACGGGATGTAACGCCCGACCGCCCTGGGCCACGCCTCATCCATGCTCGACACTGGCAGCTAGGCGAGTACTGGCTAGCTTGTGACGGTGCCCCGGACCTGCTCTTCACGGAGAACGAGACGAACGCGCAGCGCTTGTGGGGCGCGCCGAACCCAGTTCGCTATGTCAAAGACGGTATCAACGACAAGATCGTCGGCGGCATGCAAGGGACGACAAACCCGGACGGAGTCGGCACCAAGGCGGCTGCGCACTACCAACTCCTGGTGCCCGCCGGGGGATCGGAGACTGTCACACTCCGCCTCGCCCATCGCAGTCACGCCAGCCCATTCGCTGATGCGGAGGCAATCATCCACCGGGTTCAAAAGGAAGCCGACGACTTCTACGGGAGATTCGGTGGGGACACACTGAGCGACGACGAGCGCCTGGTGCAGCGGCAAGCGTACGCGGGTCTGTTGTGGAGCAAACAGTTCTACTACTACGACGTTTCACACTGGCTGCAGGGCGACCCGGCCGGACCGCCGCCACCCGGGTCTCGCCGCTCTGGACGAAATGTCCACTGGTCCCACCTCAACAATGCGGACGTTCTTTCGATGCCCGATACCTGGGAGTACCCATGGTTTGCAGCTTGGGACCTGGCATTCCATTGCGCCACATTCGCCCACATCGATCCTCAGTTCGCAAAGGACCAGCTTCTCCTCTTGCTCCGTGAGTGGTACATGCACCCCAACGGTCAGCTACCCGCGTACGAGTGGGCCTTCGGCGACGTGAATCCACCCGTTCACGCCTGGGCCGCGTGGCAGGTCTACCAAGCCGAGCAGCGCGCTACTGGACACGGCGACCGTGCATTCCTGGAACGGGTCTTCCACAAGTTAATGCTTAATTTCACCTGGTGGGTGAATCGCAAGGACAGCGAGGGCCGCAACATCTTTCAAGGCGGCTTTCTGGGGCTCGACAACATCGGCGTCTTCGACCGCAGCTCCACCCTCCCCACCGGCGGCTTTCTCGAGCAAGCCGACGCGACCGCCTGGATGGGCATGTTCTCCCTGAACTTGATGGCAATCGCGCTCGAACTCGCCCGTGAGGACGACGTCTACGAAGATGTGGCGACCAAGTTTTTTGAGCACTTCATCTACATCGCTGGCGCCATGAGCGACCTCGGCGGGACCGGCCTCGACCTCTGGGACGAGCAGGACGGCTTCTTCTACGATCTCCTGATGTCCCCCAACGGCCCGCCGCAGTCGCTCCGCGTCCGGTCCCTCGTCGGCCTCATCCCATTACTCGCTGTCGCGACCGTCGATCCCGACCTTCATCGTAAGCTGCCCAACTTCGCCCGGCGTCTGCGGTGGTTCCTCTCGGATCGACCGGACCTCTCCAGTGTCGTACCAAGTTGGGAGGAGCCTGGGGTCGGCAAACACCGATTGCTCTCATTGGTCCATGGCCACCAGGTAACACGGCTGCTGTCGAAATTGCTCGACCCCGAGCAGTTTCTGAGCGACTACGGGATTCGCTCGATCAGCCGCATGCACCTCAGTCAGCCATACGAGCTCGTAGTCGACGGAAACGTCTACTCCGTCGATTACGAGCCGGCGGAGTCGCGCAGCGGTCTCTTCGGCGGAAACTCAAATTGGCGTGGGCCGATCTGGTTCCCGATCAATGTCTTGATCATCGACGCCCTCAGGCGCTACCACCACTACTACGGCGGCGAGTTTCGCGTCGAGTGTCCGACCGGTTCAGGCACCATGCTCTCGCTCCAGGAGGTCGCCGACGAACTGTCACGGCGGCTCTCCACGATTTTTCTGCGAGGCGCAGACGGACGTCGCCCGGTCTTCGGCAAGAACGAGATCGCTCAGAATGATCCCCACTGGCGTGACAACTTGCTCTTCTACGAATACTTCCACGGTGACACGGGAGCCGGGCTCGGCGCCAGCCACCAAACCGGATGGACCGCCCTCGTTGCCCGCCTCCTTACGCAGGCGGCCGCGTTCCGTCGCCAAGCTGCTGACGTCTAGGTCGGTAAAGGACGAAAGGACCGCCCGTGTCGTCGACGCGCTCGTCCAACGCGACCAGCGTTCTTACCAAGCCGTGGATTCGCTTCGGCCGGGCGATATGCGGCGATCTATCGTCCGGGCTGCGACGCGAGTGGCTCATCACCAACGGAATCGGCGGCTATGCATCCGGCACACTGGCGGGCATCAATACCCGGCGCTATCACGGACTTCTGGTCGCCGCGCTAGCGCCGCCGGTTCAACGTACGGTCCTCGTCGCCGGGATGGTCGAGCACGCAGCGTACGCGGGCGGTACGTATCCACTGTTCACGCTCGAGTACGGGGACGGCACCATCGACGGACACGGCTATCGCCATCTCGAGGCTTTCCATCTTGAGGGCACGCTCCCCGTCTGGCGATTTGCCATCGCCGACGCCCTCATTGAGCGCCGGCACTGGATGGTTCATGGCGAAAACACCACCGTGCTCTCCTACCGCCTTGAGCGCGCCTCGGGCGTCGTCGAACTAGACCTGACACCGCTTATCACCTACCGCGACTTCCACGCCCTCTCCTCCGGCGAGGGCTGGTCGCCGGCCATCGAGCCGTCGGACAAAGGGTTCCTGGCTCACGCGTTCGCCGATGCAGCGCCGTATCGCATCGAGGCGAGCAGCGGCGAGTTCACGCCCGGTGGGAATTGGTACTGGAACTTCCTCCATCGCGAGGAGACGGCACGTGGGATGGACGACCGCGCCGATCAATTCGCGCCAGGCACATTCCAGGTGTCGCTCCGACCTGGCGAGCAGATGCATCTCGTCCTCACCACCTCTCAGCAGACTGCAACCACCCGTCCCTCCTCGCTGGAGGCGGAACGGGCTCGCCAGTCGGACATTTTGACTCGAGCCGGTGTCGATGAGGCCGAGCCCACGGTGCAGCAGTTGACGCTCGCCGCCGACCAGTTCGTGGTGCGCCGCGGCGGCGATGCCACCCTCGCCGGCAAGACGGTGATCGCCGGCTTCCATTGGTTCAACGACTGGGGCCGAGACACCATGATCTCCCTTCCCGGTCTGACGATGGTAACGGGGCGCACCAACGAGGCGGCCGACATCCTACGCACGTTTGCCCAATATGTCGTCGACGGTCTGCTGCCCAACAACTTCCCCGACCAATCCGGCGCCATTCCCGGCTATAACACCGCCGACGCCACCCTCTGGTATGTCCTCGCCATCCGGGCTTACTTCCAGGCGACCGGTGACACCAATCTCGTGTCAGAACTGCTGCCGACAGTCGACGACATCGTCGCCCATCACATCGCCGGCACCCGGTTCGGCATCGGGGTTGACCCTGTCGACGGCCTTCTCTGCGCCGGGGAGGAGGGATGGCAAATCACGTGGATGGACGCCAAGATCGGCGACTGGGTGGTCACACCGCGCATTGGCAAGCCAGTCGAAATCAACGCCCTCTGGTACAACGCGCTCCAGACGCTCGCTGAGTTTCACGAGGTTTCCGATCCGCAGACAGCCGCCTCATACCGCCTGCGGGCAGACTCCGTCCGTGAAGCTTTTCGGCAGCGCTTCCAGAGTCCCGATTTTCTCTGGTTGGCAGATGTCGTGGATGGCCCAGCCGGTGATGTTTGGACACTGCGACCAAATCAGATTCTCGCCCTCTCGCTGCCGTTTCCCTTGCTCGGGGGTGAAGAGGCGCGCGCCGTCGTCGACGCCGTCGGACGTTCCCTGCTCACCAGCTTCGGTCTCCGGTCACTTGACCCCGACCATCCCGATTATCGAGGCACCTATGCTGGCAACGCATTCCAGCGCGACGGCGGGTACCATCAAGGTCCGGTCTGGACGTGGCTCGCCGGCCCCTTCGCCGAAGCACATTACCGAGCGTGGGGCGATCCCGTGGCGGCGCTAGACTGGCTCCGCCCTTTCTCCGACCATTTCTTTGATGCC
>JASLBU010000053.1 GCA_030146365.1 Candidatus Limnocylindria bacterium
GCCGTGGACGCCCGCGCCGATCGCTCCGGCCCACGTGCCCAGCTCGGCCGCCACGATCTCGAGTGCCCCGAGGTCGGTGACGTGGACTCGCCGCTCGACCTCCTGGCGAATGGGACCGAGCAGCAGCTCGCCGGCCCCTGCCACTCCGCCGCCGATCACGACTCGGTCGGGGTTGAGGACGACCACCAGGTTGGCGATGCCGATTCCCAGCCAGCGGCCGATCTCGGCGAGGCCTTCGCGCGCACGCTCGTCGCCCGTCCGGGCGGACCTCACCGCATCCTCCGCGCTGTCCGTGCCGCAGGCGGCCGCAATGGCATCGGCCCTGGTCAGGGCCTCGAGGCAGCCGCGGTTGCCGCACGTGCACGCCGGCCCGTCCGGCAGCACCGTCTGATGGCCCACTTCGCCGCCGGTCCCATCGTGTCCGAAGTGAATCTGGCCGCCGACGGCCACCACCCCGCCCACGCCGCTGCCGAGCGTCAGCCCGACCATGGTGCGGCAGCCGCGTCCGGCGCCGAGCCGCAGCTCCGCAAGGCCGAACGCACGCGCGTCGTTGATGAGCGTCACCGGCAGGCCGAGGGCCGCGTGCATCGGCTCCCCGACCGCAAGGCCCTCCCACTCCGGCGACAGGTTGGGCAGGAAGGTGGTCACCCCGGTGGCCGCGTCGTACAGTCCCGGCACGCCGAGGCCCACGGAGACGATGCCCGGCCAACGCTCGCGGGCTCCGTCCGCGGCAGTGATCATCCGGCCGAGGACCGCAGCTGCGCCGTCAGCCCGCCCGGTCGCGATCTGACCGCGATCGACTGCCTCCCACGCACCGTCCGCGCGGGCGAGGACCGCCCACTTGATGTTGGTTGCCCCCAGATCGAGCCCCAGGTGGTGGGACGGGCCCTCGTCGAGCACGGCGCTCAGGTGTCCTCGGTGATCCGAGTGTAGGCGGCCGCCACACCGAGGATGATGGCCCCGAACAGGATCTGGCGGACGGGCTCCGGCATCTGCAGGACCGTGAGGAGGCTGGTGAGCACCGTGAGGATCAGCGCCCCGACGATGGTGCCGGAGTATCCGCCCCGGCCGCCGAAGATCGAGGTCCCACCGATCACCGCCGCGGCGACGGAGGGCAGCAGGTAGCGGTCCGCGAGGGTCGCGCTGGCGGAGTTCGTGACGCCGGTCAGGATGAGCCCCGCCAGGCCGGCGAGCACCGCCGAGAGCACGTAGAGGACGAGCAGCACCTGCCAGATGCGCACGCCGGAGAGGCGCGCGGCGATCTCGTTGTCTCCGACGGCGTAGAGCAGCCGCCCGTACCCGGAGCGCCTCAGCCCAAGGAGCACCAGGGCCGCCAGCGGGACGTACAGGAGCAGGCTGTTCGGCACGCCGGCCGTGTTGCCGCCGCCCAGCCAGGCCACGACATCCGGCGTCCGCGCGCCTACCGCGACCACGAAGCGCTGGTAGACGGTCACGGCGCCCAGCACGACCAGGCTCATTGCCAGCGTCATGATCAGCGGGTGGACGCGGAAGATGCCGACGCCAATGCCGTTCACCACCCCCGCGAGCGCGCACACCACGAGCGCGATGCCGATGGCCACGAACGGGCCGTGCTCCGGCGACTGCGTGGCGATGATGTAGGCCGACAGCGAGGCGATCGACGCGGCGGACAGGTCGATGCCACCGGTGAGCATCGTCAGGGTCTGGCAGGCAGCCAGGATGGCGAGCGGCACCGCGAAGCGGATCGTGGAGGACGCCCAGTCGGCCGAGATCATGCCCGGCCGCGCGACCTGGAGCGCCACGATCAGGAGGATCAGCAGCACGAGCAGCGGGATGATCGGCTGGTCGCGCACCTGGCGCCGAATGCCGGCCGCCGACCAGCGGCCGCCGGCCGTCTCCTGCATCGCCGTCATGTCGCTCGCCTCCGCAGCGTGACGTACGCGCCAAGCATGACGACGCCGACCATGATCAACCCCTGGATGACGGTGCTGAAGTTCGGATCGACGCCCAGGAAGGTGAGGTCCGCGCGGATCAGCGAGAGGACGAAGACGGCCACCACCGGACCGACGAGGCCGCCCTGGCCACCCACCAGGCTCACGCCGCCCAGCACGATGGCGGCGACCGCCAGCAGCGTGTACGGGCCGGGAGTCGGCGTGCCGATGCCGGTCGTCATCGTCAGGGCCAGGCCGCCGACCGCGGAGAAGAACCCGGCCAGCACGTACGCGGCGATGCGGGTGCGGTCCACGTCGACGCCGCTGCGGAAGGCCGCCAGCCGATCGCTGCCGATCGCGTACAGGGACAGGCCCAGGCGTGAGCGCCGCAGCGGGATCCAGACCGCCGCCACGATGACGATGAGCAGGAGCAGCGAGCGCGGCAGCCACTCGATCAACAGGGAGCCGCTGCCCGCCTCGCGGAGCCAGTCAGCCACGCCGCCGCCGGGCGTCCCGAGCACCAGGAGCGCGGCGCCGGCCCACACGTAGAGCATCGCCAGCGTCACCACGATGTCCGGCACGCGCGACCACACCACCAGTACGCCGTTGACGAAGCCGATGACCAGGCCCATGAGCAGCACGCCGATGACGACGACGACCGCGAACTCCTCGGACGTGTCCGCCATGAAGCGCGCGGCAGTCACGCTGGTGAGGGCCATGACGGAGCCGATGGACAGGTCGATGCCGCCAGAGATCACCACGATCGCCTGGGCCACGGCGGCGAATGCCACCGGCAGCGCCGAGATCGCAAGCGAGCGGAAGTCGAACGAATCCCAGCCCGGCCGGATGCCCTGCGTGGCGATGAGCAGCGCGATGAGAAGGCCCCACAGCGCGATCACCCAGGTGTCGCGGCTCATGACCGAAGCGATCCGGCTGCGCAGGCCGCCGCCACTGCCCGGCGCGGCCGTCGGCGCGATGGCGCTCATGCGGGGGCCCCGGCGGCGCCCACCGTCGTCTCGGGAAGCGCCTCCCCGCGGCGGAGCCCGTAGGCGGCCCGCACGAGCGTCGGCTCATCGGCCTCGGCGGCCGGCAGCTGGGCGACGACCTTGCCGCCGAAGATGACCACCGCTCGGTCGCACGCGAGCTGGATCTCCTCCAGCTCGGAGGTGTAGAGCAGGACCGCGGCGCCGGCTTCGGCCAGGTCGCGGACCAGCTGATAGATCTCGCGCTTGGTGCGGATGTCGATGCCGCGCGTCGGGTCGAAGCAGAGCAGCGTTTCGACGCCGCTCGCGATCCAGCGCGCGATCGTCACCTTCTGCTGATTGCCGCCGGACAGCCGCCGAACCTCCGACTGGGCGCGGGTATCGATCTGCAGACGGCTGATCGCGCCGCCGACGCGCGTTCGCTCGCGCCCGAGGTTGATGGGCCCCCACTGACCGGCGGGTGCCGTCGACGGCAGGGCGATGTTCTCCCGCACCGAGCGCTGCGCGAGCAGTGCGCTCGCGCGATCCGCGGGCACGTACACCAGGCCGGCGCGGATCGCGTCCGCCGGATGCCCGAAGCGCACCGGCCTGCCGTTGACCAGGATCTCGCCACCGCTCGGGCGCCGGTCGCCGGCAAGGATCTCGAACAGCTCGTCCTGGCCCTGCCCCTCGAGCGCGACGATCCCCAGCACCTCGCCGCGGCGCAGCGCGAAGGAGACCTCGTGCAGCTTGCTGCCGGCCTGGAGCGAGCGGACCTCGAGGGCCGGCGCGGCGGCGGCCGCCTCGGCGGTGGCCGGGGACGTGGCCGATCCTGCCTCGGCCACGGGCGTCGGCGCTCCGGGGCCCAGCATCAGCTCGACGATGCGCTCGTCGGCCCCCGGGCCGATGTCGACCACGCCGACCGTCTCACCGTCCCGCAGGACGGTCGCGCGGTCGCACAGCGATGCGATCTCGAGCATCCGGTGGGAGATGAAGATGACTGATCGGCCATGCTCGCGCTGCTGGCCGATCACCTCGAGCACCCGCCCGGTCAGGTCCGAGGGCAGGGCTGCGGTCATCTCGTCCAGGACGAGGATCTTCGGCTCGTAGGCGAGGGCGCGGGCGAGGTCCAGGACGCGGAGCGTGGCGAGTGGGAGGTCACGTGCCCGAGCGCCGAAGTCGAGGTGACTGATGCCCAGTCGTTCGACCCATCCGCGGACGGCGTCGGCCGGCGCATCGGTCAGACGGAGGTTGTCGCGCACGCTGAGGTCCGGGACGATGGCCGGCTCCTGATAGACGGAGACGAGGCCCGCCCGGCGCGCGGCGGTCGGCGAGCTGAGGTCCTGGTCGCGGGCGTCGACGATCATCGTGCCGCTGTCCGGGCGGACCGCACCGGTGAGGATCTTGACCAGCGTGCTCTTACCCGCGCCGTTTGCGCCCATCAGCGCGTGCACCTCGCCGGGTCGCACCGCCAGCGACGCGTTACGGAGCGCCGCAACGGCGCCGTACTGCTTGGCGATCCCGGTCGCTTCCAGGAGCAGGTCGGTCATCGGTGGGATGTTCTCAGACGGATGCCGGGTGGAGGATCGGCGGGGACGCGGGCACGGCGCCCGCATCCCCGCCCGCTGCGGAGAAGGACTACAGGTCCTCGCAGGCGAGGATGTCTTCCTTCGTGTAGTCGGTCCAGCCCTCGATCGTGATGCCGAGCGGCCAGGTCTCGTCGATGTCCGGGTCGTTCGCCTCCTCGAGGGTCGCGATCCCTTCCTCCGTCGTGTTGTCCCAGACCACCGGATCCACCAGCACGGCCGGATCGTCCGGCGCCTCGCCGTTGAGGATCTGGAGCGCCAGGGTGACGCCGGCGCCACCGACCGAGGCCGGGTTCGTGACGGCCGCACCCTCGAGGCCTTCGACCTCCAGAAGCTGCTGGACGAAGCCGGCGTTGTCCGCCCCGACGACCGGGACGAGCATGTCGGCGTCCACGAGCGCATCGACGATCACGTTGTCGATTCCGCTGGTCCAGACACCGTCGAACTCCTGGCCGGAGGCGATGATGTCATTGATCTGCTGTGCGCCGGTCGCCTGGTCCCAACCGGTCGCAACCTCGGCAACCACCTCGATGTCGGGGTGCTCCTCCAGCGCGCGCTGGAAGCCGGTGTCGCGGTCCGTATCCGCGGTCGCGCCCGCGGCGCCGCGCATGTAGACCACGTTGCCGGAGCCGCCGAGCTGCTCGAACAGCCACTTGGCGCCCAGGTATCCGTACTCCTCCTGGTTGTTGGCCAGCAGGTACGCGCCCTCCGCGGTCACGGCCTGATCGACGGCGACCACGGTGATGCCCGCCTCCATCGCTTCCTCGAGGGCGGCGTTGACGGCGTCAGGGCTGACCGGGTTGACGATGATCGCGTCCACGTCGTTGGCGATCAGGTTGCGGATGTCCTCCAGCTGGCCGGCGGCGTCCGTGTTCCGGTGGGCGATCGTGAGCTGATCGACCTCGCCGGAGACCTTCGCCTGGGCCTTGATGGAGCAGATCATCTCCTCGCGCCAGCCATTGCCCTGCACGGTGTTGGAGACGCCGATGTGGTAGGCGCCGTCACCGGCGGCCTGGCTGCCTCCGGCACTGGCGTCCGGCTCGCCGCCGCTCGCGGCTGCGCTCGACCCGCTCCCCTGGCCGGTGCAGCCGGCGATCACGAACACCGCGACGAGACCCGCCGCGAGTGTCCGGCTCTTCCTGAGTAGGTTCATACCGTTGAAACTCCTTCTAACCGATGCGCCGGGTCCGGCTGCGGACTCCGGAGAATTGAGCCTGAATGAGACGCTGCCGATCGAGCGAAGCTTCGTCATTCACCTCCCGATTGCTGGTCGATCGCACGTGCGATCCGCCGAGCATGCTCTCGATATGCCTGGTCGAAGTACGTCCGGGATTTCTCCTCCCCCACCACCGACGAACGCGTGATGACCGGGGGCATCTTGCCGCGCTCGGTGAGCAGCTCCGCGACCCGGACCTTGATGGCGTTGACGATGGCGACGGCCGTGATCGTGGAACCCGGCCCCACCGGGGTCTCCAGGCCAGGGACCGTCACGAGCGCGTCCGCGTGGGGCGTGCACAGGTCGATCACGAGGTCGGCCTCGTCCAGCAGCCTGCCCCCCAACGAGGCGGGCGGCCGGCCGGACATCGACTGCTCCACCGAGGTCACGGCAACCACTCGTACGCCCCGCGCCCGGGCGCCCCGGGCCATCTCGACCGGCACGGCCGTCAGCCCGGAGGCGCTGAAGATCATCAGCACGTCACGCTCGCCGAAGCGGAAATTGTCGAGGATCGCCGCCGCCAGGCCGGGCGTCCGCTCGATGAACATCGCCTGGCGTTGGCCGTTGGAGCCCACGATCTGGGTGTGGAAGGTCATCGACAGCTCGACCATCGGGTTGAACCCGGGGAACGAGCCGTAGCGGGGGAACATCTCCTCGACCGGGATCCGGGAGTGACCGGTGCCGAACAGGTGGACGAGCCCGTCGGCGCCGATGGCCTCCGCGCACCACTGGCTGGCCCGCTCGATCGGCTCCGCCTGCGTGGCGGCGAGGCGATCCAGGAGCGCCGACGCCTCGGCGATCCAGCGCGGGGTGGTGGCGGCGGCCGTGGTCACGTCAGTACTCGCCCTCGCCGCTGGCCGCAGGTGCCGATTCCGGCGATCCGGCCCGGCGGGCGCGATAGTCGTCGAGGATTGGCCTCGTCTGGGTCGCGCCGATGCGCGTCACGCCGAGGTTCATCACCGCCAGCAGGTCGTCGAGCGTGCGGACCCCGCCCGCCGCCTTGATGCCGACGTGCGGCGACGTCACGCGGCGCATGAGCGCGAGGTCCTCGTGAGTTGCCCCGGAGGGGGCGTACCCAGTCGACGTCTTGACGAAGTCGGCGCCGGCGGCCTCGGCCAGGCGGCTGCCGCGCTCCTTCTCCTCGTCGGACAGGTAGGCGTTCTCGAGGATCACCTTGACGATGGCACCGGCGTCGTGCGCAACCCGCACCACGGCGGCGATGTCGTCACGCACGTCCTGGTCCCTCCCGGAGCGCAGCGCGCCGATCTGGATGACCATGTCGAGCTCGGTCGCGCCGTTGGCCAGCGCGTCCTTCGCCTCGAAGACCTTGGTCGCGGTGGTCGAGGACCCGTGCGGGAAGCCGATGACGGTGCCGACCGCGACATCGGTCCCCTCCAGGATCGCGCGGGCTCGTTTCACGTCGGCGGGGCGGACGCAGACCGACGCGACGTCGTACTCGGCGGCCAGCCGGCAGCCCGCCTCGATGAACGCGTCGTCCAGCTCTGGCTTCAGCAGCGAGTGGTCGATGGTCTTGGCGAGCTGCCGCTCGGTGACGGTCTCGACGGTGAAGGAGGGTGCGGTGCTGGTCATGTTGCTCACTTGATGTAGGGGCGCAGGACGTCGCGCGCGATGAGGAAGCCGCGCTTCACGAGCTCGTCGGTCTTCTCGAAGTCGCGGTCCTCGTGCTCGATGATCACGTCGCCGTCGTAGCCCGCACGGTACAGCGCGGCGAAGATCCGGGCCCAGTTCGCCTCGCCCAGTCCGGGCAGCCGGGGGATCTGCCACCCGATGCCGCCGGACAGCACGCCGCGCTCGTAGAGCCCGTCGCGATTGATCTCCACGTCCTTGGCCTGCATGTGGAAGATGCTCGGGCCGAACTCGCGGATGAACCGCTCCTGGTCGATCATCAGCCACACCAGGTGCGACGGATCGTAGTTCAGCCCGACCGTGTCTCCCCACTCGCCGATGATCCGGCGCCAGATGTAGGGGGACCACGCGATGTTGTTGCCGGCCGGCCACTCGTCGTAGGTGAAGATCATCGGGCAGTTCTCGATCGTGATGCGCACCCCGTGCGCTCGCGCGTGCTCCACGATCGGCGGCCAGATCTCCAGCGCGCGCTCCCAGTTCGCGTCGACGTGGAGGGAGCTGTCGCCACCCATGAACGTGTTGAAGAACGGGACGCGCATCTTCGCGCACGCTTCGATGACCAGCTTCTGGTGGCTGATCGCCGCCTCGCGCGTCTCCGCGTCCGGGTGCATGGGATTGGGGTAGAAGCCGAGCCCGGAGATGGTCAGGCCCTGCGACGAGACCATGTCAACGATTTCGCCTGCCCGCGACTCGGAGAGATCCGTCACGTCGATGTGGCTCGTGCCGGCGTAGCGGCGTGTCGCGCCCTTCGAGGGCGGCCAGCAGGCGATCTCGAGGCTCTCGAACCCATTGGCGCCTGCCCACGCGGCGACCTCGTCGAGGGGCGTGTCGGGGAACGGGGCGGTGAGGAAGCCGAGCTTCATGCGTCCAGGGACC
>JASLBU010000281.1 GCA_030146365.1 Candidatus Limnocylindria bacterium
CGACGATGCGGTGATCATCACTCGCAACACCACCGACTCGATCAACCTGCTCGCGGGCACGCTCCCCGAGGGCACGCATGTCGTCTGCTTCGCCGGAGAGCATCACGCCAACCTGCTGCCGTGGAAGCGGATCGGCGTCACCTACCTGCCGGTGCCCGAGACACCGGCCGAGATGCTCGCGAGGCTCACCGAGACGCTCGAAGGCCTTCCGCACTGCCAGGACCCACATCTCGTGGCGGTCACCGGCGCCAGCAACGTCACGGGCGAGGTCTGGCCCGTGGCGGAGATCGCGCGGGTCGCGCATGCCAACGGAGCGAGGCTGCTCATCGACGCCGCTCAACTTGCGCCGCACGCGCCGATCGACATGGCCCGTGACGGGATCGACTACCTCGCGCTGTCCGGGCACAAGCTGTACGCGCCGTACGGGGCCGGAGCGCTCATCGGGGAGCGAGACTGGCTGTCGGCCGGCGACCCGTTCCTGCGTGGCGGCGGCGCGGTGAAGCTCGTCACCGTCGACGAGACGCTCTGGGCGGAGCTGCCGGACCGGCAGGAGGCCGGCTCGCCGAACGTGGTCGGGGCCGTTGCGCTGGGCGCCGCCTGCGACGCCCTCGCGGCGGCCGGCATGGACCGCATCGCGGCCGAGGAGGCGGCGCTGCTGAGCTATGCGCGCAAGCGCCTGGCGAGCATCCCGGCCTTCGAGCATTACCGCGTGTGGCCGGCCGAGCATCCCAGGGTGGGCCTGCTCACCTTCAACCTGCGTGGAACGCCGTACGACCTGCTCGCAGCGGTCCTGTCGGCGGAGCACGGCATCGGGATCCGGCACGGATGCTTCTGCGCGCACCCGTTGATGATGCGGCTGCTTCGCGTCGACGACGTGGAGGCCCGCCGGCTACTGGACGAGACACGAGCCGGCCGCCACGAACGGCTGCCCGGGGCGGCGCGCATGAGCCTTGGCCTCGGCACGACGAACGCGGACATCGACCTGCTGACCGATGCGCTGCGCGCCATCGCGGACCACGGTCCGAGGTGGACCTACACCGTGAACCCGCAGACCGACGAGTACGAGCCGGTCCCCGACCCGCGGGCGCTCCCGAAGCTCACGGTCCGCATGGTGGAGCACCCGCACGGCCACGGCGAATCTGCCTGAGGCTCGGGACCCGGCCGCTGGATGCTGCTCGGTAATACGAAGCGTGTCGGGTACCGTATGAACTGACATGCCTGCCCTGACCGAGCACATGCGAAACCGCGCGGCGTTCTGGACGCTGGCCGCGGTTGCCCTGCTGGTCAGCCACGATGCCGTGTTTCTCGTCCAGCTGGGCCCGGGCGAGTCGCTGGCTCGGGCGCTGCGCGACGCCGGGCACGACTACTGGGGCGTGGCGACCGTCGCGCTGGTGGCTGCCGGCCTGGTGGCCGCCGTCGCGACCGCGAGGCACCTGCTCGGCCTCCGTCGACGCGCCTCTGTGCTCGATGCGCGGCTGCGGCCGATCCCGACGCGCGCGTACCTCGTCCGGGCAACCGCGATGGCCGGCCGCCTGTTCGGCGTCGTGGCGGTCGGCTTCGTGCTGCAGGAGAACGCCGAGCACGTGATCGGCCACGGGCATGCGCCAGGTCTCGGCGCGTTGCTCGGTCCCGAGTACCCGCTCGCCCTGCCCGTCATCGCGGCCATCTCGCTGGTGGCGGGGCTGCTCGGCGCAGTCGTGGTCGCGAGGGCTCGCCAGCTTCTCGCCGGCATCCTGGCCGCCCTGGCGCGCCGCCCGCGCGCGCCGAGGACCGGCCCGCGCGCGCGGGCGAACAGCTCAGCCGCCGCCCGCACCCCGCTTGCGAGCCGGATCGCAGGACGCGCTCCCCCGCTGGCTGCCGTCACCGTCTGACCAGCCAACGCGGGCCAGCAGGCCCGAGATCCAGGAGCACATTCATGTTCAGGCACTTCCGGCAGGCTGCCGCGCTCAGCATCGCGTTCACCTTCGTCCTTGGCACCGGCGCCGCGCTCGCCCACGAGTCCCGAGAGATCGGCGACGTCACCATGACCGTCGGCTTCATCGACGAGCCCGTCTTCGTCGGCCAGAAGTCCGGCCTGGACCTCCGCGTGGACGTGGGCGGCGAGCCGGCGGAGGGACTCGAGGAGTCGCTGACCGCCGAGGTGATCTTCGGCGACGAGGCCCGGCCGCTCGAGCTCTCGCCGAGCTTCGGAGAGCCGGGGGCGTACCGCTCGATCTTCATCCCGACGGCCGCCGGCCCGTACACCTTCCGCATCACGGGCGAGGTCGGCGGGGAGGCAGTCGACGAGTCCTTCACCGCCGGCCCGGACACCTTCGGAGAGGTGCAGGACACGGCGGGTGGCCAGTTCCCCGTCACCTACCCCAACACCGGTGACCTTGCGCGCGACGCGGAGGCCGGGGCGGGCGCCGCCACGACGTCCACGATCGCGCTCGTGCTCGGCGCCGCAGGCCTGCTGGCCGGCGTGGCGGCCCTGGGCATCACCCTGGCCCGACGGCGGACCTGATGCGACTGACCCGGGCGCTCCGCGCCGGAGGGACGGCCGCCGTCCTGGCCCTGATGCTGGCCCCCGCCTGGCAGGGCGGAACGGGCGGCATCGCTCTCGGGCATGCCCAGCTGGTCGCCAGCTCGCCGGGGGCCGGCGAGGTCGTGGCCGAGGCGCCCGAGGAGCTGCGGCTCGTGTTCACCGAGCCGCTCGAGTCCCAGGTCACCTCCCTGGACCTCCGCGGCCCCGACGGAGCCCCGCTGCTGCAGCGAGCCGGCGCGCCCGATCCGAACGACGCGTTCGTGCTGGTCGCCGAGCTGCCGCCACTGCCCGACGGCGCCTACAGCGTCACGTGGCGGACCCTGTCCGCCGCCGATGGGCACACCGTCGAGGGCTTTTTCAGCTTCGGCATCGGCGACCCGGCAGCGGTGGGCACCATAGAGCCGGGCGGGGTCAGTCACAACGAGGCCGGGCCGATCGATGTGGGCGGCCGTCTGCTGACCTACGTCGGGGTCCTCGGAGCGCTTGGCTTCGCGACCTTCCACCGCGTGGTCCTGCGGACCGGACCAGCCCCGCGCAGCCTGGTTCGGCTGTTCGCTGCCGGACTCGGCCTCGCCGGTGCAGCGACGCTGGTGAGCGCCGTGGCGAACGGGCTCGACGCCGGAGAGGTGACCGAGTACCTGTTCGCCAGCCGCAACGGCGCGCTCCAGCTCGCTCGCGGCGTGGTGGCGCTCACTGGCGCGGGCCTCGTGCTCCTCGTGGCGCGGCGCCTCGCCGGCGCGGTGGCCGCCGTGGCGGCAACCGGAGCCGTCGGTCTGCTGGTGGCGGCGGGGCACACGGCCGCGCTGCCCGGAGTCGCCCCGCTGCTCGGGGGGGTGGTCCACGTCGCTGGTGCCGGCGTGTGGCTCGGAGGCGTGGCGGCGCTGGCCCTCATGGCGTTCCGCCCGTCGCTCCTCGTCGGCAGCGCGCCGGCTCCCGCGATGGGCAGCCTCGTTCCGCGCTTCTCGGCGCTCGCGCTCGTGGCCATCGGTCTCGTCGGGATGTCCGGCATCTACGCGGCGTGGTCGCAGACCGGCACGCTGATCGAACCCGGGACGGAGTACGGCCGCACGCTGCTGGCGAAGTCGGTCGTCGCCGGGGCCGCGCTCGCGCTCGGCGGCCTCAACTTCCTCGATGGTGGGCGCCTCCGGACGTGGCTTGGCGGCTTTCGCCGCCGGGCGGGCGCCGAGACGCTCGCGGGCGTCGTGGTCCTCGCCATCACCGCCAGCCTGGCCACGATCTCACCGACCGAGGGCGCGACCGGCGTGGGCATCCGCGCGGTGCCGGATGCCTTCGGCGAGGTCACACCGGGGATGTCGATGGCCCTCCTGCCCGGCCGGCCGGGGGTCAACCGGGTGGCGGTCACGACGACCGACGCGGTGGCCGCGTCGAACGTGCAGCTCCAGCTCGTGCTCGACCGCCCGGACACCGGCACCACGACCCGCGTCCCGCTCATGTCGGAGCTGGCACAGGGGCACGAGGTCCATGGCGAGGAGGCCATGACCTCCGGCGCCGATGACGGGCTGGTCGAGTGGCACGCCGACGCCGTCGTCCTGCCGGCCGACAGCAGCTGGGACACCAATGTCCTGCTCCTGTCGGGGGACGGGGTCGAGCTCAGCCGTCAGCGCTTCGCGTTCGACATCGGTGCCGAGGGGGTCGCCGAGGGTGCGGACAGCACGCTGCTCGACCCGCCGACGCTCGTTGCGCTCGCCCTGCTCGTCGGTGGGGCGCTCGCCGCCGGCCTGGCCCTCGGAGGCGCCTCGCTTCCACGGTGCGAGCCCGCCGCGTCGCGCCTCGCAATGTCGGTCGGTGGCGTCATCGCCGTCGGCCTGGGCGCCGCCATCGGCATCGGACGGCTCACCTCGCTGTAGCGTCCGGGCCGCCGGTCGCATGCGCGGGCGCGGGCGGCTTTCAGTCCGCGCGACCCCGCCACACCTGGAGGCTGGTCGTCGCGCCGTCGAAGCGCTCCGTGACGGCGATCAGGTCGCGCCCACGCGCCGCCAGGGCGATCGCCATGTCCCGGTGCATCGGCTGTCCATCGTCGAGCAGCTGCCAGCTCTCGCCGTCCGGGGATGCGAACAGCGCGGTATCCGGGGACGCCGGTGCCGACGTCTCGCCGAGCACCACGAGGCCTGGACCGGCCGGCGCCATCGCGTGGAACTCGATTGGGACGACGCCAGGCGGCGGCACAACCGCCTCCCAGGCGCTGCCATCGACGGACGTCCATGCCCGCATGTCGCCCGACGCGCAGCTCGTCGCTTCCCACCGAGGCGGCTCGGGCGGCTGTCCCACTGATGCCACCTTGCCGAGGAGTTGCTCGCACTGCGCTCGCTGCTCTGCCGTGCCTTCCATCCCCGTCACCAGCAGCCCGCCCGCATGGGCCGCGACGCCTTGCAGCTGGACCTCCCCGTCACCGGTGAGGGCGGGATCACGAGCCGCGACGCGCTCCCATCGGCGGCCGTCGGCCGATCGCCAGACGCCGCCATCGTAGGAGCCGCCAGCCCCCTCGACCGTGCCGACGACCACGACGTGGGCCGCCGTTCGCGCCAGGCCAGACGCGGCCGGCCGGTGCCGCCCGCCCTCGAGCGTCATCACGGAGGTCCACTCCTGGCCGTCCTCCGAGAACAGGACCTCGGTATCCGTGCCCCCGCGGCTCGAAAGGAGCATCACCCATCCGGCGGGGGCCGCGACGACCCGGATCGGCGAGGTGCGGGCAGGATCGAAGTCACCTCGCGGCTCGATGCGTTGCCAGGCCAGCCCGTCCGCCGAGTGCCACAGCGCGCCGCGCTCTGGCTCGCAGCACACGTTCCCGACCCCCAGGTAGCCGGCCGGTCCGGCAGCGATGCCTGAGATGCTCGATGCGTTCGCCGGCTCCACGCCGTGCTCGACCGGGATGGCGCGCCAGTGCGCGCCGTCGCGGGAGGCGAAGATCGCCCCCATGTCGTTGAACTGGTTTCGTCCGGGCATGGGCGTCCGCCCCCACGCGAGGTAGAGCTCCTCGCCGGCAACGAGCCCCTCGACGCGTCGGAGCACGTCCGCCGGACCGAATGCATCGGGGATCGGCGCCTCCCAGGCGACCGCCGTCCAGGGCTCGGGCTCAGGAAACACGGCTTCGGCCGGCACCTCTTCCCCGCCCGCCGGGCCGGAGTCCCCGGACGAGGTGACCGTGGGCGCAGTCGCCGGGCTCCCGGTCAGCTGAAGACCGACGATCGCGAGCACGACCGCAACGAGCACGAGGACGGCGGGGGTCCTGAGGCGGTGCTCCATGGTCACGGGCATGACGCCCTGGCGGCACCTTGCGTTGCGCCTCGAGAGTCGACCTGCGACGATCGAGCCCAGATGACCGCGCCGATCACCGTCCTCGACACGCTCGGGCGCCCGATGCGCGATCTGCGGATCAGCGTCACCGACCGGTGCAACTTCCGCTGCACCTACTGCATGCCCAAGGAGATCTTCGGGGCGGACCACGCCTTCCTGCGGCGCGCCGATGTCCTCGAATTCGACGAGATCGCCCGCGTCGTCCGTGCCGCGGTGGGCCTCGGCGTCCGGAAGGTGCGCCTGACCGGCGGCGAGCCGCTCGTCCGCCGGGATCTCGAGTCGCTGGTGTCCGTGCTCTCGGCCATCGATGGGATCGAGGACCTGACGCTCACGACCAACGCGTCGCTCCTGGCCGGCAAGGCGGAGGCCCTTGCCGCCGCCGGGCTGGATCGAGTGACGGTGAGCCTCGACGCGCTGGACGACGAGACGTTCATGCGCATGAACGACGTCGGCTTCCCGGTCGCGCGGGTGCTGGACGGCATCGCGGCCGCGGAGGCCGCCGGCCTCGGCCCGATCAAGGTGAACACCGTTGCGCGGCGCGGCGTGAACGAGCACGCGATCCTGGACCTGGCCGAGCGCTTCCGCGGCACGGGCACGACCGTGCGCTTCATCGAGTACATGGACGTCGGCCACACGAACGGCTGGCGGATGGACGACGTGGTGCCGGCGGCGGAGGTCGTGCGGCGCATCGGCGCGCGCTGGCCACTGGAGCCGATGGCCGCCGAGTACCGCGGCGAGGTCGCCGAGCGGTGGCGCTACGTGGACGGCGCGGGCGAGATCGGGGTCATCTCCAGCGTCACGCAGCCGTTCTGCGGCGACTGCACCCGCGCGCGGCTGTCGGCGGACGGCAGCCTCTACACCTGCCTGTTCGCGACGGCCGGCCGCGACCTGCGGGCACTGCTGCGTGCCGGCATCGGCGACGAGGACTTGACCGACGCGCTGCGCGTGATCTGGACCGGCCGCTCGGACCGCTACTCGGACCTGCGATCGCTCGACACCGTGAACCCGGCCCGGGTGGAGATGAGCTTCATCGGCGGATAGGGCGCCACGCGAGCCTGCGCGCGGCTACGCGTGGATCGGTCCGGGGCGGTCACGAAGCGACGCTCCGGGCCGCCCATGGAGGACGGCCAGGATCTCGGCGACGATCGCGGTCGCGACCTGCTCCGAGCCATCGGCGCCGATGTCGAGCCCGGCCGGAGCGTGGAGCGCGGCCGTATCGGCATCCGAGAGCGTGGCGCGGAGCTCGCCGAGCAGCCGCTCCGTGCGATCGCGCGGCCCGAGCACGCCGAGGTAGCGGACCCCGCGATCCAGGAACGAGGCGAGGAATGCGGCGTCGCGCAGGTAGTCGTGGCTCATGACCACGACGGCGCTCCACTCGCCTGCCCCGGTCGCTTCGCCCGC
>JASLBU010000290.1 GCA_030146365.1 Candidatus Limnocylindria bacterium
GCGGCCAGCACCCGCTGGCCGCGATCGACGCCGTGATGGCCCGGCGCGCGGGCGGCCCGATCTCCTAGCTCCGGGGCGTGCGGCCGGGCCGTCATGGGCCGGACGCACGCGCTTGACGGACGAGGTGGCGCGGAATCACCATGTATGCGGCGAAGAAACACGTGCAAGATCGATGCAAGCCCGCGTTTCGCCCGACGACCGGACCTAGACTCGACACGCCATGCGCCACCGCTCGTTCATCCTCCTCGCCACCCTGCTGATGCTCCTGATCTTCGGCTCCGTCGCCGTGTACGGGGTCGACGCGGCACAGGAGGACAAGATCGCCGAGGGGGTGACCGTCGGCGGCGTCGACGTGGGCGGCATGGTGAAGGAGGACGCGCGCCGCGCCGTAGCGCAGCAGGTGGAGGACCCGCTGGGCCGGCCGCTGAAGGTGCGCTACGGCGGTAAGACGTTCAAGCTGACCGGCAAGCAGGCCCGTGCCCGGGCCGACGTCGACGGCATGATCGACGAGGCCGTCGAGAAGAGCCGCGGGGGCAACATGATCAGCCGGGTCGCCCGCAGCATCACGGGCGGCGGGGTCGACGCCGAGGTGCCGGTGCGCGTCGACTACGACGACGCCGCCGTGGATCGCCTGGTACGGCGAGTCAAGCGCGGCATCCAGCGCCCCGCGACCGAGGCCAGGGTCGACTTCTCCGGCAGCGGCCTGCGGAAGGTTCGCGGCAGGGCCGGGATCACGCTTCACACCGCCGCCTTGCGGGAGTCCGTCGCCGACGAGCTGACCCACCCGTCGCCCGATCGCGTGGTCAGGGCGCGCGTGCGCAAGACCCGCCCCAAGGTGGGCATCGACGACCTGGCCGACAAGTACCCGACGGTTGTGACCGTCGACCGGAGCACGTTCACCCTCCGCCTGTACAAGAAGCTGAAGCTCAAGAAGCGCTATCGGATCGCCGTCGGCACCGCCGGGTTCGAGACGCCCGTCGGCCTGTACCGCGTGCAGAACAAGGCGGTCAACCCGGCCTGGAGCGTGCCCGAGTGGGGCGGCGACCTGGCCGGGAAGGTGATCCCGGGCGGCACACCGCAGAACCCGCTGAAGGCGCGCTGGCTCGGCATCTACGACGGGGCGGGCATCCACGGAACGTCGGACGTCGGCTCGCTCGGGTCGGCCGCGTCCCACGGCTGCATCCGCATGGCGGTGCCGGACGTGATGGAGGTCTACGACATGGTCCCCGTCGACGCGCCGGTCTACATCGCCTGACGGCCGTGGGTTCCGCAGCGGCCACGTCCGGGTCTAGCCGCCCGGACCTTGGGGTAGAGTCGACACGCCTGACGAAGGCGAACTTGCGCGCGCCCCTGCGCGCTTAGGCAGAGGAAACCCCCTGGACACGAACGTCAAGTCCATCGAGCTCAAAGAGCTGTGGCGCAAGTACAAGGAGGAGGACGACCAGCGAGCGCGTGAGCAGCTCGTCCTGGCGTTCTCGCCCCTCGTCAAGTACGTCGCCGGGCGGATGTCGACGGGACTGCCCGCGCACGTCGAAGAGGCGGACCTGATCTCCTACGGCCTGCTCGGCCTGATCTCGGCGATCGAGCGCTTCGACCTCTCGCGCGAGATCAAGTTCGAGACCTTCGCGATCACGCGCATCAAGGGATCGATCATCGACGAGCTGCGGTCGCTCGACTGGGTCCCGCGCTCCGTGCGGGCCCGTGCCCGTCAGATCGAACAGGCCAACGCGAAGCTCGAGCACCAGCTGCACCGCGCGCCCAGCGACCAGGAGGTGGCCGACGAGCTGGAGATGACGCTCGACGACTTCCAGGAGACGCTGACCCGCATCTCCAATTCGAGCGTCGTCGCTCTCGACGAGCTCTGGACCCTGTCCGACTCGTCCGGCGACCAGGTGTCGCTGCTCGACACGATCCAGGACCCGGACGCCGTCGATCCGGCGCACGCGATGGACGCGACGGAGACCAAGGACCGCCTGGCCGACGCCATCGCCCGCCTGCCCGAGCGCGAGAAGCTGGTCGTCGCGCTCTACTACTACGAGAACCTCACCCTCCGCGAGATCGGCGAGGTCCTGGGCGTCACCGAGTCGCGCGTGTCGCAGCTGCACACCAAGGCAGTGCTGCGTCTGAAGTCTGCTCTCCAGGCCGACGACTAGCCGGCCGCCCCAACCGCTTGTGCGGAGAGTTACAGTGCCCTCTCCGCGCCAGCGAGGAGAGGAGCCAGGGCCATGCCCGCCGACAAGATCCGTAACGTCGCGTTAGTCGGCCACCGAGGCAGCGGGAAGACGTCGCTGAACGAGGCGCTGCTCTTCCAGGCGGGAGCGATCTCGCGGCTCGGCTCGGTGGCAGACGGAACGACGGTCTCCGACTCCGCCGGTGACGAGAAGTCGCGCCAGATGTCGATCGCCTCCAGCCTCGCCTCGTTCGACTGGCAGGGACGCAAGATCAACCTCATCGACACGCCCGGCGAGCCCAGCTTCGTCGCCGACGCGCTCGCCGCGCTTCGGGTCTGCGAGGGCGCCGTGTTCACCGTGAACGCGGTGATGGGCGTAGAGGTCAACACCGAGCGCCTGTGGCACCGCGCCGCCGAGCTCGGGCTGGCCCGCCTCCTGTTCGTGAACATGCTCGACCGCGAGCGCGCGGACTTCTTCCGGTCGCTCGAGTCGCTCAAGGACTCGTTCGGGCCGCACGTCGTGGCGACGGAGATCCCGATCGGTGCCGAGCACGAGGTCCGCGGGGTCATCGACCTGATCGACATGTGCGCCTACGAGTACGACGGCGACGCCCGCGAGAACTGCACCAAGGTCCCGATCCCGGACGAGCTCCGGCCGCTCGCCGAGGAGTACCGCGACAAGTTGATGGACGAGGTCGCCGAGGTCTCGGACGAGCTGATGGAGCACTACCTCGAGGGCCAGGAGATCTCGCACGACGAGTGCGTCACCGCGCTCAAGAAGGGCGTCACCGAGGGCCGGATCTTCCCGGTCACGTGTGGGGTCGCCACGAAGAACCTGGCGACCAACCGGCTGCTCGACGCGCTCGTGGAGGACCTGCCGTCGCCCAAGATGGCCGGCCTCCACCCCGCCGGCCAT
>JASLBU010000028.1 GCA_030146365.1 Candidatus Limnocylindria bacterium
AACGAGCGGGGCTCCGGCGACGGCGCGACGTAGCCGTCGTCGGGCACGGTCTGGCGCGCGATGATGACCTCGACAACCAGCACGGCCAGCGTGCCGGCGACGAGAAGGGCCGCGCCGATCAGCGTGCGTCGGAGAGGTCGCCGGCGGCCCACCGACCTAGTATGCGTCCTCCGCTCGAGCCGGACACCGGAAGCACGACGCTGGCGCGAGCACGGCCGGGACCTGGCTTCGCGGTCGCAGCGATCCGAACGAGAAGCGATGGCCTCCAACTGCGTCGAACGAGGCAATGGGCATTGCTGCCCGAATCGCGGATCGCAGGTTCGATACCCGCCGCGCCCATCGGCCAACGAACCGCGCCAAGCCGGGCGGCGCGCTGCGGCGGCAACCTGCGCCGGTCGGCGAATCCCCGCGGTAACGTTCGCCGCTGATGACCGCCTCACGCGTCGCAGTGGTCGCCGCGATCCTCGCCGTGATCACTTGGTGCCTGAAGGGCGTGGCGATCGGCGTTGCCGGAGGGCTCGACGAGAGCCCCCTGGAGGCCCCGCTATTCGTGATCGGCATGCTCTTGCTGACCATCGCCCTTGCAGCGTTCGGCGTCGCCGCCACGGCCGGGCGTCCGGCGTGGCTCCGAGCCCTGGCGGTTGTCGGGGCCATCGTGGTGGGCGTGCTGGCGACCATCCTCATCCAGGACGCGGTCAAGGCGATCCTGCCCGACTCGACCGACTGGGTGCAGGAGGAAGCGGGCCTCTGGATCGCGAGCTTCCTAGTGGCGGGGCTCATCGTCGGTGTGCTCCGGCGCCGCGCACTGCGGCCGCCGGCGTCCTCGACCTGAGTGACCCGTACCGCGAGTAGATGAGGCACGCGTCGTGCGTGCCCGAACTGGCAGCTCTTGTGGGATTTCGAAGCACCTTGCCGCCTTTCTGACCGCGAAAGCCAAGGATTTGCCCTTACGGGAAACGGTGCTTGGCGGCCGATATGAGCGGGTGTAATTTCCAGCGCAATACGGCAATCCATCGGGAGGAGATGGAGATGCAGGGAGCCTTGCGCGCGTTCTTCGCGCTTCTCGCCGTGGCCGGAATGCTGGCGCTACCGGGGGTCGCCGGCGGTCATCCCGTCGACGGCGACGACACCAAGGACTTCGGCGACTTCCTAGGGTCGCCGGAGTACGACCCGACCCACTCGTCGCACGGCAATGCCGATCTGGCCAGCCCCAACATGTGGCACACGGCCAATCGCATGAACCCTGGTAAGACAAATTCGGACCTGGCGTTCTGGAAGCAAGGCGCCGTTCGGGGGCCCCATCAGGAGCTTGCAGCCGCCGGCAACTACGACGGATTCCGCCTGTTCGACATCAAGGATCCGGATAATCCGATCCTCGTCTCGGACATCCAGTGCCGCGGACCGCAGAACGACGTCTCGTTCTACCGCGCCAACAATCGCCTGCTGCTGATCCTGTCGATCGACCGGCCGCAGACGACAGAGGAGTGCGCTACCAGTAAGGACACCCCGTTGGCCACAGGGGTAGTGCCGGCATGCGAGGAGACGCCGGAGATCCCCGAGCCCGATTGCCCGACTGCCGCTCGCACTCTGGCAGAGCCGGGGTTCGAGGGACTTCGCATCTTCGACGTGTCCCGGCCGGAGACGCCGGTGCACATCGCATCGGTGCGCACCGCGTGCGGCTCGCACACGCACACCACGATCCCCGATCAGAACGATCAGCGGGCGATCATCTACGTGTCCTCGTATCCGACCGGGTCGAGCCCGACACCGGCCGGCGCGGCCGACTTCGGCGGGCCGCGCTGCACGATTCCGCACGCCCGGATCTCGATCGTCGAGATCCCGGACCGCAACCCCGAAGGGGCGCGCGTCCTCAAGGAGCAGTTCCTGGACGCGGACACGTTGCCGTTCACCGGCACGATCGGCTCGGGCGGCACCGGCGCCATCGGCTGCCACGACATCACCGCCTACTACGAGGACCAGAAGCAGTCCGTGACCGGGAGGCAGGCGACACAGGCCCGCCATAACCCGCGCCGGGTCGCAGGCGCAGCATGTCTGGAGGAAGGCCAGATCTGGGACATCACCCAGCCCGAGAACCCGACCACGCTCGGGCCGCATACGCACATCCGCAACCCGTTCATCACCGGCGGCGTGCCGGGCACCTTCAGGGGGCTCTTCCACACCGCCTCGTTCACCTGGGACGGGCAGATCCTGCTGTTCACGGATGAGTGGGCCGGCGGCGGAGGCCATGGCTGCGACGGGCCGCAGGACACGCGCGGCAACGTGTGGTTCTACGAGAACGTCGTGCCGGGCACGCCGCAAGCGCCGCTCTACGGGCGCTTCATCATCCCGCGCCCGCAACCGACAGAGGAAGCGTGCACGATGCACAACGGCAACGTCATCCCGACGAGCGAGGGCTACTTCGGCGTGTCTTCTGCCTACGAGGGCGGCACGAGCGTGTTCGACTTCACGGGCGTGCAGGACAACCCGCGGATATTCCTCGAGCACAACAGTCCGATGACCCCGGTCCCGCCGCTGGTCGCGCGCGAGATCGCGTTCTTCGACGAGCAGGGCGTGGACGGGCGCGGCCGTGACGACGTGTGGTCGTCGTACTGGTACAACGACCGCATCTTTGCCAACGGCGGCCTCGGTCGGCCGCATAACCCGGGCGGACGCGGGTTCGACGTCTACAAGTTGCTGACGCGCAACGGGCGACTGGTGGACGCGGACGGCAACCCGACGTTCGGTCAGGGAGACGACCCGAACGACCCGTCGGTGCAGGAGTACAAGGCGCGCAAGCAGCCCTACTCCAACCCGCAGACGCAGGACACCAACCAGAAGACGCCGGGCGGGCCGTAGCCCGCTAGGCCGCGCGGATGGAATGAGGGGGCGGCCGCAAGCCGCCCCCTCGATTCCATCCGCGCTGCCTCGCGGGCTACGGCCCGCCCGGCGTCTTCTGGTTGGTGTCCTGCGTCTGCGGGTTGGAGTAGGGCTGCTTGCGCGCCTTGTACTCCTGCACCGACGGGTCGTTCGGGTCGT
>JASLBU010000059.1 GCA_030146365.1 Candidatus Limnocylindria bacterium
TGGAGATGCTCCGGTCGACATGACTACCGGCGGGGGAGGACGAGCGGCGGGCCACGGGGTGGACGTGGCGCTCGCGCTCCTCGCCCTGGGGCTCGTCATCCTGACGGTCTTCGTGCTGGCGGTGCCCAATGCCGCTCCGGCTGTCGTCAACGACCGGCTCGACATCGCGATCGTCACGGCCTCAATGATGGTTGCGGGCGCCGTCGCGGCCCTGGACTTCTCGCGCAGCCGGGTCGCCCACGATCCCGCTGCCCTGTTCCGTGCCTCGGCGTTCGCCGTGCTCGCCCTTCTCAATGCGCTGACCCTGCTGATCGGCGTCGTCGGGATCGAGCGACCTCTTGGGGGGACGCTCGACGAGCCCGGCCAGCTTCCCGTGGTCGCCGGGGTCCTCGCCCGCGGCGCTGCGTCGATCCTGCTCGTGGTCGGCGGTTGGCTGGCGATCAGCCGTGGCGCCACGTCGCTCCGGCCCGCGCTCGTGCTCACGGTGCCGGCGGCCACCGTGCTCGTCCTGGTGGTCGCCGCCGCGTTCCTCCGAGACTCGCTGCCAGCCCTGATCCCGCTGTCGCTCCTTCGGGACGTTGCGGCGGACCCGACGGAGATTCTCGAGGTGCGCTCGGCGCCGGCGTTGCTGGCGCTCCAGACCCTGATCGGCATCGCGTTCCTTGCGGCAGCCGTGCTTGCTCGCCGCGCGTTTCGGCGGAGCGGGCGCGCGGCGGATGCCCTGCTTGCCGCGGGGCTGCTCGTGGCGGCGTTCAGCCAGGTGCACAGCGCGATCCATCCGGGTAGCTACGCGAGCCTGGTGACGGTCGCCGACTTCCTCCGGCTCGTCTTCTACGCCCTCTTGCTCGTCGGCGTGGTCGTCGAGAGCCGTGACGACCTCTCGGATCTGCGGGCGGCCACGATGGAGGTTCGGCGTTTGGCCGAGGCGCAGTTCGCCGCGGTCGCCCTGGAAGAACGTGCCCGCCTGGCTCGCGAGATCCACGATGGCCTGGCCCAGGACCTGTGGTACGCCAAGCTCAAGCAGAGCCGGCTGGCACAGGTCGGTCAGTTCACCGGTGAGCGCCAGCAGCTGAGCGAGGAGGTCGGGACGGCCATCGACAACGCGCTCGCAGAGGCGCGCAACGCCGTCGCTGCCATGCGTCAGGGTGCTGAGTCCGGCCCGCTGCTGGAGCTGCTCTCGCGGCTGGTCGACGACTTCGCCGATCGCTTCGCCGTGCGCGCCGAACTCACCGTCGAAGGGCCGCCGCCGGAGCTTGGCCCACGTGCTCAGGCGGAGGTGCTGCGCATCGTTCAGGAGGCGTTGACCAACGTGCGCAAACATGCGGACGCCACGGTCGTGCGCGTCAACGTGGCGACCGAGGAAGGACTTCGATTGACGATCGCCGACAATGGTCGCGGGTTCAGGCCGGACGCCCTTGCGTCCGGCTTCGGCCTCGAGAGCATGCGTCAGCGGGCGGCCGTGATCAGCGCGGACCTGCATGTCGAGTCAGAGCCGCAGAATGGCACGCGGGTCGAGCTGGTCATGCGGGACACGGGAAGGAGGGGAGCCGGTGAACGGTGATCGACCCATGCGGATCATGCTCGTCGACGATCACGCGCTTGTCCGCTCCGCCATCCGGCAGGCACTGAATGCACCGGACATCGAGGTGGTCGGCGAGGCGTCCAGCGCGGAGGACGCGATCGCCATGGCGACCTCCCTTCGTCCCGATCTCCTGCTCCTCGACATCGACCTGCCCGGGCTCAGCGGCCTCGAGGCGGTCCGCGAGCTTGCCCCGCGACTGCCCGACACGAAGATCGTGATGCTGACGGTGTCCACCGACCGTCGCGATCTTCTTGGCGCGGTTCGTCACGGCGCCGCCGGCTACCTCACGAAGGACCTGACGGGCGATGCGCTGCTGCGCGCAATTCGGGGCATTCGCCAGGGCGATCTGCCGATGTCGCGGGCCCACGCCGCCACGGTGCTGGAGCATCTGACCCGGACTGCCCGGTCGGTGCCGGCCGCAGCGGCTCAGGACGTCGACGGTCTTCTCAGCGGTCGAGAAGCCGAGGTGCTACGGCTCCTGTCTGAGGGATTGACCGACCGGGAGATCGCCGGCGCACTCGCGATCTCACCCCGTACGGTCGAGAGCCACGTCAGCAGCCTGCTGCGCAAGCTCGACGTCCGGAATCGGGCCGAGGCCGCGCAGCGCTACCGGGCCGGCTGACCGCCGTCAGCCTCGGCGAGTGATCTTCCGCGCCAGGCGAGACAGCGGGCCGCCCTGCTTCGGCTTCGGCTCGTGCATGCGACGCCACGCCAGCTCTTGGCCGATGGCAGCCTGCAGGCCGGCGTGGTTGCGCTCGGGCTGGATCGGAATGGCGACCTTTTCGCCGGATCGCCAGAGGCGCACCTCGCCAGTCGCCTGCTCGTAGGCTTCCTGCGCCATCGCCAGCGATGCAAGGTCCGCGGGTCGGCCGCTGTTCGCCGCGCGCATCGCCGCGGTCCACGCGTCGCGCGAGGCGACGTAGCGAGCCTCAGCCTCCTCGGGGGAGCGAGGGCTGGTGGGGCCACTTTGTGCCGCAGCCTCCGCCGGGCGCCCTGCCGGCTCCGGCGTGCGCGAAGACGACGCGGTGCCGTCTGTCGGCCGGGCAGCTTCTGCTCGACTCTCGTTCGCTCGGCGAAGGCTCATGATCGCAGCTCCCGAAGCAGCGCTGCCATCTCGGCGCGGAGAAGTCGGGGCCGGTCGAGCTCGAGGGACAGACCCTCGCCATCGCGTAGCGTGAGGAGCAGCCGCTCGCCTGCGAGGGAACTCTCCACGATGTCGGTCAATCTCACGGTCATCACCACCTGTCCCAGGTGGATGAGCCGACGCGAGGTGAGGTACAGGGTTCCCCCATATCCCAGCGAGGCATCGCCACCTGGTGCTCTAAGGATGGCATGCCTACGCAAGGCGTGTACCAGCTCACCCTCGGTCAGGTGGCGTGCGA
>JASLBU010000068.1 GCA_030146365.1 Candidatus Limnocylindria bacterium
ATCCGGATGCGTCATCTCGCGGGCGATGTACGGCACGACCTGGGGGTGCTGCTCGGCGATGCCGGCGATGGCATCGGCGAGGTCGTAGAGCGAGTGGCGCGCTGAGCGACGCCGATGACTGGCCGCCTGCGCCGCGATGCCTGCGACGAAGCGCGCGCCGATCTCGACGAGGATCGCCTCCTTATAGGGAAAATAGTTGAAGAATGTTGCCCGGCTGAGGCCGACGGCGGCGGCAATGTCGTCCGTGCTGGTGCCGTCGATGCCCTGTCTGCCGAACAGCTCGATGGCGGCGCCGACGAGAGCGTCGCGCGCCTGCTCCTTCTTTCGGTCGCGCAGCGTCACCGCAACCTCCTCGGGGAAATCACCGCTGGGCCGCACCCACCAGCAGGCCCTCGACCGACTCGACGAGCTGGTCGATCGTGAACGGCTTCTCGAGGATGCCGACCTGGTGGTTCCGGGTCAGGTCGTCCGAGAGCTCGCGCAGCGCCATGATGTCGGCGCTGCACACCAGTATGGGCACTCGCTCGAGCCCCGGCTCGGCGCGCACCTGTTGCGCGATGTCCCAGCCGTGAAGCCGATCGGTCCCCATGCGCAGGTCGATCATGAGCACGTCCGGGCGCGACGCGAGGATCTGCTCGAGGGCGTCGGGCTGGTCCCCGTCGACGGTCGTGGTGTCGTAACGGTCGCCGTCGAGGATCTCGCGGACGAGCTCGAGGAAGTCCGGGTTGTCGTTGACCACGGTGACGCGTGCCGCCATCCGTCCCTCCGTCAGAGGCTTCAGTCGTGAAGCATACACCCCGATTTTTCGCGGCCGCCTTCGGCTGCCGATAGCATCGGCGCATGACTGCACGATTCGACCTCATCGGCCTGGTGGTGGGGGACATGCCGCGCTCGCTGGCGTTCTATCGGCGGCTGGGGCTGGAGATTCCCGCGGAGGCGGACGGCGAGTCGCACGTCGAGGCGTCGCTGCCCGGCGGGCTGCGCATCGCGTGGGACACCGTGGAGGCGGTGCGCTCCTTCGATCCGGAGTGGACGCCGCCCAGCGGCAGCGGGCGCATCGGCCTGGCGTTCAAGTGCGACAGCCCGGCCGACGTGGATGCGATGTACGCGGCGCTGCTCGATGCCGGGTACGAGGGGCACAAACCGCCCTGGGACGCCTTCTGGGGCCAGCGCTATGCGCTTGTGCGCGATCCCGACGGCAACGGCGTCGACCTCTTCGCGCCGCTGGGCGACTGACGAGCGCTACTCGCTCAGCGTGCCGACCCATATGGCGGCGCGGGCGTCGATGCCCGTCTCGATCTGGCCGGTCTGCGTGGCACCGGTGAACAACAGGCCGGCATCGGTCGAGACCACGCCGCCGAAGTAGGCCTCCGGGATCGGCTCGATCAGGGGAGCCCAGGTTGCGCCGTCGTCCGTCGAGATCCAGGCGGCTGCGCTCGAGCCGACCACGCCCACACCGATCAGCCCGTACGGCGTGTCGCTGACGGTGCGCATGTAGGCGCCGTCCAGGCCGCCATCCACCTCTGCGAGCTGCCACTCCGTGCCGTCGGTGGAGATCCATGCCTGACCGCCGCTGCCGTCGATGGCCCCGCCCACCATGGCCAGCGTCCCTGAGCCAGTCGTCACGAGGTCCGTTGCCTCCAAGCCCTCGAACCCCTCGGGGTCCGCGGCTCGCTCCCAGGTCACTCCGTCCGCCGAGGTCCACACGGCGACCGACGGCTCCGGGTTTCGGCGCCAGCCGGCGGCCACGAAGCCGGGCCCGCCCTCGACGACCGACCAGAGGAAGGACGCCGGCAGGTCCTCCCCCGCGCGCTGCCAGGTCCGGCCACCATCCGTCGAGCGCCAGAAGCCGGCCGCATCGGCGCCGGGGATGCCGCCGACGGCGATCAGCGTGCCATCCGACGCCTCGGTGACGTCGATGAGCTGCCCCGGCATCACCTCCGGGTCCGCCACCTGGGTCCACGCGAGGCCGTCCGGACTGAGGTACGCGGCGGCGAGGCTGGCCTCGATGTCGAGCGTCTCTGCCCGCCCGACCGCGACCAGGCCGCCCTCCCGGAGCTCGGTGACAGCGGCGAGGCCGTAGGAGGCGAACTCGGCGGGCGTGACGTCCCGCCAGGTGCGCCCGTCGCTGGAGGTCCACAGGGTCGAGCCGAAGCCGCCGTCGAAGCCGATGGCCACGAGCCCGTCGCCGCCCGTGACGATCGCCGTGGTGGCGCTCGCCATCTCGGATTCAGGGACGTCGGCCGCCTCCACCACGAGGGTCGGCATGGCCGCCGCGGTCGGCGACGGCTCCTCCGTCGGCGATGGCGCATCAGTCGGTGTTGCGGGGATGCTCGGCGCCTCGGACGCAGGCGCCTGCGACGGCTCGGGCTCCCGTGCGGAGGGCGAAGGGGAGGGGGTGCTGCAGGCGGCGACCACCATGGCGAGCACGGCAAACAGCGGGAGCAGACGGGCGGTCATCGGCAACAGGGTCCGCCATTGCGTGCCCGAGCGAATCGGTGGTTACGCAGGCAGGACCTGCGGCAAGCGACGTAGGGTCAGAGGGCGGCGGCGTACGGGACGGCGCCGCGGCCGGCGCGGGCCGGTTTCTCTTCCACCAGGCGGCTCGCGAGGGTGAGGGCCTGGGCCACCACCTGGTCCATGTTGTAGTACTTGTACGTCGCCAGGCGACCGACGAACTGGACGCCATCGGTCGCATCGGCCAGCGCGCGATAGCGCTCGTACTGCGCCTTGGTGGCCGGCCGCGGAATCGGGTAGTAGGGGTCGCCCTCGGCACGCGGGTACTCGCGAACCACCGTGGTGCGGTCGGCGGTCTGCCCGGTCAGGTGCTTGAACTCGGTCTGCCGCGTGTAGGCGTGCTGGTTCGGGTAGTTCACCGTTCCGACCGGCTGCACCTGTTCCTGGTCCAGTGTCTCGAACTCGAACGCCAGCGAGCGGTACGGCAGCGGGTCGTAGCGGTGCTCGAAGAACTCGTCGACCGGCCCGGTGTAGACGATCTCGCCGTACGGGACGCGGCCGTCGATCGTGCGCCAGTCGACGCCGGTGAGGACCGTGATCCGCGGGCTCGCGAGCATCGCCTCGAACATGGCGGTGTACCCGTTGGCCGGCATGGCCTGGAAGCGATCGGTGAAGTAGCGGTCGTCGCGGTCGGTCCGCACCGGGATGCGGGCGGCGACGGAGGCATCCAGCTCCGACGGGTCGAGGCCCCACTGCTTGCGGGTGTAGCCGCGGAAGAACTTCTCGTAGAGCTCGCGTCCGACGCGGGAGACGACGACCTCCTCGCTGGTGCGCACCTGGTCGACCGGCTCGGCGAGTGCCGCGAGGAACGGCTCGACGTCGTCCTCCTCGAGGTGCAGGCCGTAGATCGCGTTGATGGTGTCGAGGTTGATCGGCATCGGGACGAGCATGTCGTCGACGGATGCCAGCACGCGGTGCTCGTAGGGCCGCCATGCCGTGAAGCGCGAGAGGTAGGCGAACACCGACTCCGCGTTGGTGTGGAAGATGTGCGGCCCGTAGCGGTGGACCAGGATGCCCGCGTCATCCCGCTCGTCGTAGGCATTCCCGCCGATGTGCGGCCGCCGATCCACGACCAGGACGCGGCGCCCCGCGGCAGCCAGCCGCTCGGCACAGACGGCGCCCGCAAAGCCGGCGCCGACGACGAGCACGTCGAAGGCCCCGCTTGCGGAGGTCGTCGGCGGGGCCGGAATGGCGGCACGGGACGGCAGTCGGTCGTCGGTGAGCACACCTCCCCAAAGGCACTTGGCGTGCCTCTCTGTCCGATTTCGGTTCGCGGGCGCAACGAGCAGTGGCACGCAGCGTGCTTTTTCCGCAACCGGATCCGGCTCCGCGCCGGGTCAGATCGGAGCGCCCCAATGGACCTCGTCGTTCTCTCCCACCTGCGCTGGCACTTCGTGTTCCAGCGACCGCAGCACCTCATGACCCGGGCCGCCGCCCGCGGGCACCGCGTGCTGTTCGTGGAGGAGCCGATCCCCGGTGAGCGCCTGGAGCTCCTGACGCACGACCCGGTCGTGCGCGTCACCGTCGCCGTGCCGACGCTCCCGGACGGGCCCGACGGGCCGCAGGCCGATGACCAGGTCGCCGGATTGCTCGACGAGTTCCTCGCGAGTTGGTCGACCGATGATCGGCTCGTCGCCTGGCACTACTCCGCGAT